>CAZMGU010000034.1:0-21144 GCA_964565905.1 uncultured Halobacteriales archaeon | reverse complement strand
CCTTCGAGAACGCCTCCTTCTCCATCTTCCACGGGCGGTGGAACGAGTACATCCAGGCGGTGATCACGACGCCGATGTCGAACCGGAACATGGTCGCCTCCTACGTGATAGCCAGCGCGCTCCGGGGCATCGTCACGGCGCTGCTCATCGTGGGCGTCGGACTGGTGTTCACCTCCGTCCCCGTCTCGCACCCGCTGTACCTGGTCGCCTTCGTCCTGGTCATCACGACGCTGTTCGCGGGCCTCGGCGTCGTCGGCGGCCTGTGGGCGAGCGACTTCGACTACCTCACGGTGATGAACCAGTTCATCCTGCGGCCGCTGGTGTTCTTCGGCGCGGTGTTCTACTCGCTGGACGTGTTACCGCCGCTCTGGCGGAGCGTCTCCCTGCTGAACCCGATGGTGTACATGGTGAACGGCGTCCGGTACGGGATGATCGGCGTGACGGAGATAGACGCGAACGCCTCGCTCGCCGTCCTCACCGGCGCGACGATAGCGGTCCTCGCGCTCGACCTGCTGCTGTTCAAACGGGGCTACGGCCTCGCGGAGTGACGGAAGGAGCGGCGTGCCGGATTCGACGGTGCGGTCCCGGCGACCGCCGCAGGGAGGCGGTGTCCGGGCCGCGAGTCGTCGGCAACCGTCCGTCTCCGGCGGGACGGGACAAACTATGACAGGGACGGACCGGCCGCGAGCGACCGGTCGACGGACGTCGCGTGACCCGGATATTTGGACGTCGCCTCCGGACGAGGCGTGTGGTAACGTATGCCACGATAGAACTTAGGTGTGACGGCTGTTCGGGAGTTCGAGCGACGGTCGAACGCACCGGCGGAATCGCTAGACGTTGTCGGGCGCGTCGGCGTCGTCTTCGACGTCGCGCTTCATGGACTCGCGACGTGCCTTGGCGTCCCGGCCGGTCGCCTCCAGCAGAAACTCGTTCTTGGCGCTGACGGCGTCCTCCGCGGCGTCGACGTGCCCCTCGGCGATGACGTCCTCGGCGGGGCGCTCGGTGATGTTGAGCGCCAGTTTGCTCTTCTTCCCGCTGTAGTCGACGGTCCCCGCCACGACCCGTTCGAACACCGGATTCTCCGGATCCTCGACGACGTGGAGGTCGTTACCCTTGTACTCCTCGGTGTCTGTCGGCGCGCCGAAGTACTCCTCGACGAACGCCTCCATGTCCGGGACGCGGTCTTCGAGATGCTCTCCCCGACGCATCTTGTACTCTCGCATGCAAATCGGGTTGTGGGGGACCGGCCTTACTCTTTTCGCGTTTCGTCGCGCGGTTCGTGGACGAGCGACCCCTTGCGACACTCCGGACAGAAGTCGCCCGCGCGGAGCGACGAGGACTCGACGAGCGTCGTGTAGCCACACGTTGGACAGCGGAACTGGCCGTCCGGAATCGTGACGGCCTTGTTGTTCTCGGTCCCGGCGTCGGGCGCGGTGATCGGCCCGTCCTCGTCGCCGTCGGCACCGGGCGTCCAGTCCGACGCGTCGTCGTCGCCGTCGTCGGGCTCCTCCGGCCACTCGCCGGGGGCCCGCACGTCGTCGGCGAGTTCGTCCTCCTCTTCCGCTTCGCCGTCTCCCTCGTCGATGATGACGGCGTCTTCCTCCCCATCGTCCGCTTCTTCGACGGGGTCGCTCCCGAGGCCCGCGTCCTCGATGGAGGGGTCGGCGAGTTCGTCGTCGACCGCCGACTCGTCGGCATCTGCCTCGGCCTCGAGTATCTCGGCCCCCTCCGTCGCGTCGACCCGGGGCGCGTCGTCCACGGGTTCCGCGGCACCGTCGTCGTCCGCCTCGTCCCCGTCGTCCGGAGTGCCCGCGTCGCCCGCGTCGTCCGCACTACCGGCGGCGTCCGAATCGCCCGCGCCGACGGTCGACCCGTCGGCGGCGCCGTCCGCGGGTTCGGCGGCGCCGTCGTCGTCCGCCTCGTCCCCGTCGTCCATCGGTTCGTCGGGCGTCGCGAGCGTCGTGACCTCCTTGTTCTCCGAGACGACGCGCTCCTCGCCGCAGCGTTCGCAGGTCTCGATCTCCCGGATGGTGATCACGACCTCGCTCCCCTGTTCTTCACGGTCGCGTTCGACCGTCGCGTCTCCGTACTTGTGGCCAAGGACGGAGCATTTGAGACCCATTGTCACGTCATGACTCGCTGTGAAACATAAGCCTACTGCTTGCCCATCCTCCGTTGTCACGTCCGCCGTCGGCCGAACCCGCCCGCGGCGACCGCCGACCCGGTCGAGGGATAAGCACAAGAGTGGTCCACGTGTACTCCTCGGGCATGAGAGCGAAACCGGAGCATCGCGACCGCGACGAGACGCAGGTCGCGGTCCTCGACGCCCTCGCCGACCGGCGCGAGGAGGGAATGACGGTGTTCGAACTCCGGTCGCGCGTCGACGTCGACATCGACCACCTGGAGGACGCCCTCGCCTCGCTCAAGGGGGACGACCTCATCGAGGTGAGCGAGGAGAGCGACCGGACCGTCATCGTCCCCGAGGAGAACGCCATCGGTCCGATCGACCCGGAGAACGACGAGTCGCTGCTGGACGCCCTGCGGCGTCGGCTTCCCCTGTGAGTACGACCCGGGAGCGGCCGTGACGCCCGCCTCCTTCTTCAGTCCAGCCGGTACGTCGCGACGGTCCTGGCCGCGTACCCCCCGCTCAGCCCGCCGAACAGGCAGAGCAACGCCGTCGTCGCCCCCAGTCCGAGCGCCGTCCGCGCGAGGCCCGCCACCGGGACGAACCCGTCCATAATGGCCACCAGCACCGGATGCTGGGTGAAGAGGACCGGGACCAGCGCGACGCCGAGGAGAGCGACGTAGCCGGCGAACGCCCAGGTGCTCGGGACGGCCACCTCGTGACTCCGCACCTCGGTCGTCTCGAAGCGCGGGAAGACGACGCCGACCCCTGCCGCGACGGCGGGCGCACCGGCGGCGACGACGAGGGCGGTGACGGCGGCGGCGGCGATCGTGCCCGGTTCGAGTCCCGCGAGGATTCCGAGCGGAACCGAGAGCGCCAGCGCGAGGGCGGCCCCGGGGACGGCACCCGCCAGCCCGAGGCCGGCGACGAACTGGCGACCGGACACCGTCGCGGTGAGCGTCGTCGGCAGGACCGGTCCCTCGCCGCCGAGCGGATTGAGCGTGAACGCCGCGCCGCCGGCCATCCCGCCGGCCAGGCCGACGAGCAGCGGGAGCGACGGGGGGATGGTCCCCGTCGTCAGCGCTACCTGGAACTGGAGTATCAGCAGGAAAAAGGGGAAGACAGCGAACTGGACGGTGAAGGGCGCGCGCCGGGCACGCCGCCAGCTCTTCCGCACCACGACCGCCGTCCCGCGGGGGACCCACCCGTCGAGCACGCAGTCCAACGGTGCCGTCGCGCCGCGGTCGAACTCTCGTTCCGGTTCGACCCGGTCCCCGTACCACACCCGCTCTGCGAGCGTCCCGACGGCGAGGGAGAGTGCGGGGAGACCCACGGCGAGCGTCAGGAGCGCGCCGGCCGCGGGCAGTGCTCGCGCCGGCAGGTCGGGAACGGCGAGGAAGACGACGTCGGCGTACCACGCGAACGGCGTCGCGGCCGCGAACCGGAAGACGGCCCCCCGGACCGCCGGCACGGTGCTGGCCGACACGTACACGGCCGGAACCCCGATGGAGACCAGAGCGCCGACGGCCGCGCGGTGGCGCGCGACGAACGCTGAACGGTCGGCGACGTACTTGGCGACGAGTCCGAGCGCGTAACCGGCCCCGACGCCGAGCGCGCACAGTCCGGCCAGCAGGACGAGGAGGACCAGGCCGGCGAGCGCCGACCCGGTGCCGAGGGTGAACCCGACGGCGACGCCGACCAGCGGCAGGCCGACGGTGACGGCGACGCGGGCGTACTCGGCGAGGAGGAGGCCGGCGAGGACGTCCTGGTATGGCGCCGTGGTCAGCATCCCGGCGGCGGCGTCGGGTTCGCCGGTCCGCTTGACCGCCCGCTGCAGGACGACGGCGAACACCAGTCCCGTCGCCCCCGCGAGCGACGCGCCGACGAGCGTCCGGGCGGACGCGGCCGACCCCGTCGCGACGTCCCCGGCGAGGAGGGCGGCGACCGCGCCCAGGCCGACGGCGTACAGCGGCAGGACGAAGGCACCGCCGACGAGCAGGACCAGTCCCCGTCTCGTGTCCGTGAGCCGCCGCCACGTCCGGCGGAGTTCGGTCCGGGCGACCAGGGCGGCGTGCCGGACGTTCGGCCGGCGCGTCATCGGCCGGCGTCCGGCGCGTCGGAGCCGTCACCGTTCTCGCGCGACCGCACGGCCCCGGACCGGTCGTCCGAACTGGCCGGCTCCGAACTGACTCCCTCCGACCCGCTCGCGGCCGAACTGGCTGCCCCCGACCCGTTCCGGGCCGCGTCCGTTGACGTCACGTCGAGGAAGACGTCCTCCAGCGAGGCGTGGCCCGACTCGGCCCGCCGGGTCAGCTCCGCGGGACTCCCCTCCGCGACCAGTCGCCCGTCGGACAGCACGCCGACCGTGTCCGCGAGTTCCTCGACGACGGGGAGGACGTGCGTCGAGAGGAAGACGGTCGTCTCCTCGCGGGCCACCTCGGCGACGACGTCGCGGACGGTGCGGGCCGCCCGCGGGTCGAGGCCGCCCGTCGGTTCGTCGAGGAACACCACGTCGGGCCGGTGGAGCAGCGCCTGGACGAGGCCGAGTTTCTGCTTCATCCCCTTCGAGTACGTCCCGACGTGCCGGTCGGCGTCGCCGGCCAGGTCGAACCGCTCCAGCAACCCCTCGACGTGGTCCCAGTCGTCGACGTCCCGCAACCCGGCGACGTACTCCAGTTGCTCGCGGCCCGTCAACTCGGGGTACACCGGTGGCTGCTCCGGCAGGAAGCCGAGGTGGTCCACGACGGCCGCCCTGTCGCGAACCGGTTCCCCCGCGACGCGGGCCGTCCCCGACGTCGGCCGCGTCAGCGTCGTCAGCATCCGCAGCGTCGTCGTCTTCCCCGCGCCGTTCGGTCCGAGGAAGCCGTAGACGTCGCCGCGAGGGATAGACAGGTCGAGGTCGCGCACCGCGACCGCGCCGTCGTACTCCTTCCGGAGCCCGTTGGTCGCGATTGCCGGAGGGCACATACCTCAACTGGCGGCTGCCAGCCACAAATGTCTAGGCGTCGGACAGTGTTCTAGCTGAACAGGACTGGCGACGAACGACCCCGTGGTGACCGGTGACGGGAGAAGATATCGACCGACTGAGTTACTACGTCGGGTGGGAATGAAAGGGGCGGGGCGCTCGTCAGGTGAGACGACGTAAGCACCGCAGCGAACGGAGTGAGCGAGGAGCGCAGCGAGTCGCAACCAACGAGCGCCCGGGGGCTTTCCGGCTGTTTGCGGTGACTGTTTCGCTCGTAGCGGCAGTGCGTGTTCCGTTCGTAGCGCTACCAAGATCACGTGAGAGGATTTACGTGCGAATCCATCCAAACCGAAATAGAATGCGCGTCGTCACGCTGCTCCCCTCGGCCACCGAGATAGTGTACGCCCTCGGCGTCGAACCGGTGGGCGTCTCCCACGAGTGCGACCACCCGCCGGAGGCGGCCGAGAAGCGGTCGGTGAACCGTTCGCGCGTGGACCCGGAGGCGTCGAGCGCGGAGATAAACGAGCAGGTTGCCGAGGCGGAGGCGGGCGAGGGCGTCTACGCCGTCGACCGCGAGGCGCTGGCCGACGCTGACCCGGACCTGGTGATCACACAGGGAGTCTGCGACGTCTGTGCGGTGGATCACGTGCTGGTCGAGGACGCCGTCGCGGACCTGGGCCTCGACGCGGAGGTGCTGACGATGGACGTCCACAGCCTCGAAGACCTGTTCGCGAGCGTCGAGCGCATCGGCGGGGCCGTCGGGCGCGCCGACGCGGCGGCGGACCTCCTCGCGGACCTGCGCTCGCGAGTGGAGGCTGTCGAGGAGACGGCGGCCGAAGTGACAGGGGACCGCCCCCGCGTCGCGGTGCTGGACTGGCTCGACCCCGTGATGGTCGCGGGCCACTGGGTCCCCGAGATGGTGGAGAAAGCGGGCGGCGCGTACGGCATGGAAGCGGCGGGCGCTCACTCCCGGCCGCGGGAGTGGGCCGAGGTTCGCGAGTACGACCCCGAAGTACTGGTCGTCTCGCCCTGCGGGTTCGACCTGGACCAGACACGGGAGAACCTTACCGACGTGACGGAGCGACCGGGGTGGGACGACCTTACCGCCGTCCGGGAGGGGCGTGTCCACCTCGTCGACGGGCACCACTACGTAAATCGTTCGGGGCCGCGACTCGTCGACACGCTGGAGTTCCTGGCGGCGCTGATCCACCCCGACCGGTTCGAGCGGCCGCCGCGCGACGCGGTGCAGTCGTTGGCGACGCCGCAGCGGTGATTTTCACGGGAACGTCGTCGCGCCGTTCCCGTCTTCCTCGGCCGACCGACGAACGGTCGATACCTACAAATGCATTGTGAAATCCATGATTGGAGTGTGATAAAAGGAGAAGGTCCAAGTAACAAAGACCGCTTCCACCCACTACTATTCCACACTGGCCGGAGAGATAACCAGGGAACAGGCTTTGAGAAGGCTAAAGAGGAAGCACTGGGGGCGATTTGCGGAATTGCAACGGATGAGTGGACTGGCTATAACACCGATTCTACCGGAATCCTGAATGGGATATCCGCTACCACAGGCGCAACCGAACAGCTGACACGGACGCTGCTGGAGTACAACGAACTCGGGGACGATAGCATCGAGTTCAAAGACATCTGGACGTTAGCGGCTACTGCTGCTGGCAAATACATTCAGAATCCGGGGATGAACGGCGTCATCGATACGGCTAACGCCAGCGGCGGCTACGGGGAATACTTCGACGGAGAATTCGCGTTCTGCGAAGTAGAAAGTGAACAGATCGTCCGCGACGTGAAGAAGGACCAGTCCGGCGAGTACGACAACTTCGGGCAGACGTACGACGAGCTACAGACAGTATAGAACTCCTGAATCTGACTGTTCTCGGGTTCGTCCGGAAGAACCTGGAACCATCACCGCTCTATTCGTTTGCTTATTGAGCGACCCATTCACCGTTCGGGGTGGACGTGTACGGCGTCCACGGCGACGTCGTCGTGTCCCAGATCGTCGCTCCCAAGGAACCGGCGTACTCCGCGCAGCCGTGCCACTCACCGGTCGCGTTCGGATCGCCAGTGTTCGTCCCCCAGCCGTTGAGGACAGTGCGTGTCCCCTGGTCCCGGACGGTTGACCAGGTGAACCCACGACCGGAGATCACGTTGTCCGTACAGTTCTCGCCGATGTATATATCGTCGTTCTCGTTGTCGGTGACCAGTACATTCGTGAAGAGGTTCCGGTTCGCCCCGGCGAGGACCAGTCCGAAGTTTCCGTTGTCGTATATGGTGAGCGACGAGTAGTTCCCCCTGTCACCCTCGGTCGTAAATCCGTTATCGTCGTTCCCGATGACGTGGCCACACCAGACCTTCTGGCGGGACCCACCGTTGAGGTACACTCCCTTCTCGCTGTTTTCGGCCCAGAAATTCGATAGCCGTAGCCCGCTCACGCTCCCCGCCCCGCGAATCGCGGTGTCGGTACAGTACCTGACGATAATCTGATCGAGAATCGGGTCGATAACCCGTCCGCTCCACTGAATCCCGTTCCCAGCCGTGTTGTTCGCCCGGTTCCCGTAGACGGCCATCTTGGCGATCTTACCGAAGTTCCCCGACTCATTCGGTGGGATGTTCACGTTGATGACGTTATCGTTCGCGCCATCGGCTAACGACAGTTGGGTCAGGCGGACGCCGGATCCCGTAATGCAGACGTTGGTTTCGTTCCAGTCGATATCGGTCGGTGTCTTCAAGCCCGTCGTCTCGTAGTGATTCCGCTCTTTCGCTGCCGGGAAGTGATAGTGACCACCGCCGTCCCAGATACTGTTGTCCACGACGAAGGGGTCGGTGGCCGATCCGTCGCCACCGACGACGTTGTCACCGACAATCTGGTGTTCGTAATTGATCCACTCTGTCAGAATCGATTCGACGCGACCGCTCTCTTCGACTGCACCACCACTGTGGTCGGAGTTCGGCGTCGTTCGTCCGGTCGCCTCTGGTTTCGTTCCGGAATCGAGGGCATTACACCCTGCTAGCCCGCCCGCAGCCACGCCAGTCAGTTCGAGCAGCCGCCGGCGTGTCAGTCCACGTGGCCCCATTTTCTATGAGCATTGAAAATATACATGGGAATAAATATACAGAGATTGAACACTTGTTAGTATCACTCTAATTCGGCTATATGGAATTTTTCAAGTCGTTACCACCATCGATCGATTGGTGTTGGATCTCTGTACGAGATGCGCTCTGTATTCAGCGCGACACGCTGAACACTGGGTTTTGACAAGGTGGCCAGCAGTCAATTCGCCCGTACAGAAAGCAGTTGATTCAGCCACCTTTCCTCCTTAAAGAATTAGCCCATAGTCGGTCAGTACAGTAGATTATTGACCAGTACTTCCAACTGCCCCTGTGGTAACTTCTTGGGAGACGGAGATAATCTCGGTTGAGCTGATGTTACTGTCCTTATCAATAGCCAATACGACTCCTTTCTGCTCTGCCAAATATACGTGTACGTCAATGAACGTTTGGTAAACCGTAGTAGATGCCATGACAACTTCGTTTAGTGTTTCATGGCGTGTTGGGCCGAGCCGACCGAGTAGCGCATTATCAAGAACTGAATGAGCATCGGTGTCTTCTGTTAGTGATTCTTTGAATCGGTCACTGAGGTATACGACCCCAGTTCTCGGGTCTCTATCGCTATCGTACCAGCCAACAGCGTACAAGTCATCCCCAATCTCATCATCGATAGACTCGTGAATCCGTACTGCTTCCGTTTCAACGTCCATAGGAAGGCATGAAATTCAAGAAAAAATAACTTATCGAATAGCCGGACTCACGCGATCTCTGATCTAATGTGTTTTAGCCCTGTAGAAACTGTTGTGTATTAACAGATACGCCACACAGCGATGAGTACTGTCTGAATACCCAAAATTAATGACGACCTCCGGAAGATTCGTTCTATGGCAGATTCACAATGGAAACTGTGGGCTGATGAGAACGTTGTCTATGCGAAATTTCCGGAGGGAATGCCAGCGGAAGAGTCGGAATTCATCCGGATCAACAAACGTTTCGAGGAACTCGCTGAGAAGGAACAGGTAGACACGCATGTTTCAATAATTCAGATGGAAAGTTCCCTCCCGAAGGAAGTCGTCGAAAAGGCAGCTGAAGCGGCTAAGGCAGGGAAACCACATGGAATCACGAAATGGGCGCTCGTATCGAACGGAATCAAGGGAATGGCCTTCGCCAGTTCCGTAACAAAAATAGACGGGATTAACGCGAAATCGTTCAAGGACATAGAAGAAGCTGAAGAGTGGGCTACTAACTGAAGGCATAGTGCTCAGTTCGCATCTGTATTGAGCAGTCGATTCGACCACTTTCTGCTGGAATTAGCAACTCGGAATCGGTCAATACAGGGGAGCTTCGTATCAGGTAAACCCGCTTAGTCAGTCTTCGTTACCGATGAAGAACCTGTTTCTTCCTCCCGTAGTGTATCCCCTGCTTGATGCAGTTCGTAGGTGAGAAACGCCATTCCGAGTATGCTAATCGGTGGTATCAGAAGGACTATGCCCAGAATCTTCTTCCATCGAGGGATATACACGAGTCGTGCCTCGACCTCCTCGATGAGATTTCTTTGGCTCATAACCGTGAATCGTCCCTACATAAGTAAACGGTTGCGACGGTAAGTTCGCAGACGGCCAAACGCACGATTCGGCCAGTCGATCGAAACAGACCTCGCGACGACTCACGGGGCCTAACGGGAGCGAACGACGGGGTCAGTCTCCGAGCGAGCAGCGCCCCTCGTAGGAGACGTTCTCGACGGACGCCACGACGGGGTCGTCGCCACAAATCGGACAGTCCGGATTCCGGTTCACGGGTACCTCGTCGAACGACATCGCCGAAGCGTCGAAGGCGAGCAGGCGGCCGTCCAGCGACTCGCCCTCGCTGACTATCCACTTGACGGCCTCCGTCGCCTGGAGACAGCCGACGGTGCCGGGGAGCACGCCGAGGACGCCCGCCGTCGCGCAGTCGGGGACGGTCCCCTCGGGCGGGGCCTCGGGGAACAGGCAGCGGTAGCACGGCCCGTCGCCGGAGAAGGTGGTGACCTGTCCCTCGAAGCGGTACACCGCCCCGTGGAAGAAGGGGACGCCGGCGAGCGTGCAGGCGTCGCTGACGAGGAACCTGGTGGGGAAGTTGTCGCTGGCGTCGACGACGAGGTCGTACTCCGCGACCAGATCGGGGGCGTTGTCGCTGGCGAAGCGGGTCTCGTGCGTCTCGACGTCGACGTCGGGATTCAGGTCGGCGACGAAGTCGGCGGCGCTCTCGACCTTCGGCCGGCCGACGTCGGAGTCGGCGTGGATCACCTGTCGCTGGAGGTTCGAGCGCTCGACGACGTCGTCGTCGACGACCCCGAGTCTACCGACGCCCGCAGCGGCGAGGTACTGCAGGACCGGCGACCCCAGACCGCCGGCACCGACGACGAGGACGCTCGCGTCGAGGAGCGCTTCCTGGCCCGCCGGCCCCACGTCGTCCATGACGACGTGTCGCGAGTACCGGTCGAGTTGCGTGGGATCGAGGTCGACCATGGGAGAGCGTCGGCGCGACGGCGGATAAGGGGTACGGGTCCGAATCGAGTGGGGACGCCCGAGTGCGACGGCGCGAACGCTCCTCGTCGCCGGGAACGTACGTGTCCGATCGGCAGACGACGGCGTACTGGTATTTATTACCGCCTGTAGGTGACAGATGCTATCAAACACCATTCATTGCCAGCATCGGCCGCTATAGAGCTGGTAACAACCAACTTGTAACGGTGGACCGAACTTCTAGCGATGGCACTCGTGGGCGAGGTCACCCTGGATTCGCCCATCCTCGCGGCGACGCTCGCGGCGGTCCCCGAGGCGACGTTGCAGCTAGAGGAGATACGGACGCTGCCCGACGAGCGGATCCGGTTCCTGATGTGGGTCGAGGAGTGCGACCCGGCCGCGTTCGAGGCGGCGGTGGTGACCGACGAGACGCTCCAGGGGTTCCGGAAGATCGCCGACGTCGGCGACCGCCGCCTCTACCGACTGACGCTCTCCGAGACGGGCGAGGCGGCGTCGACGTACGTGGCCGCCGCTGCCGCGGACGTCGTCGTCCTCGACCTGCGGGTGACCACCGACGGGATGCGGGTGCTCGCGCGCATTCCCACGCGGGAGGCGCTACGGGAGTACGTGGAGGTGTGTCAGCGTAACGGCGTCGGGATCCGGCTGGACCGGCTGTACGACGAGGAGACGGCCGCGAGCGGGGGCGGTCGCGCCCCCGAGTTCGGCCTCACCGACCCCCAGCGGGAGGCGTTGCAGCGCGCGCTGGAGATGGGCTACTTCGCGGTTCCCCGGGAGACGTCGGTGAGCGAACTGGCGGACGAACTCGGCATCTCGGGGCAGGCGTGTTCGACGCTACTCCGTCGCGGGCAGACGAACCTCCTCGAGAACACCGTCGGCCTGCGGTAGTATTTAAAAGATTGACGTACCCAACGTGGCCCGACTCGTGTGTCGGGGTCGTAGGGGGAGTCGAGAGATGACAGTCGAGTGTGAAAACGGAGCGGCGGTGGAGTCACCGGATGACGGACAGTATCGGGTCGCCGACGACGAGTCGGTGTCGACGGCGGTGGTCCGGGCGGTCGCGGCGGCGTCCGGACGGAGCGCGACCGGAATCGACGGTGCGACGGACCCCCTCGACCCCCTCGCGGAGAGCGTCGACCCCGACGCGCTGGACCGGGTCGTCGAGTTCGGGTTCGACGCCGCCTCGAACCGGGTGTCGGTCGCGTTCGAGTACTGCGACTACCGGGTCACGGTCTCGGGGACGGACGCGATCCGCGTGACCGTCGAGCGCTGGGGGGAGCTGGGTACTGAGTGACGTCTCGCGCGGTCGACGCCCCCGCACAGCCGTCCCGAACCCGGACGCCGACGCTACGCCCGCCGCCGGCGCCACCGGGAGAGGACGGCGAGGCTCGCTGCCCAGAGGAGGACCGTCGCCGCGTCCGAGTGCCCGCCGAGGACGACGCCCAGGTGCGCCGTCAGGAGGGGAAAGAGGAGGGGCACGCCCATCGGCGTCGTCGCGTCGATGGCGAGGTGCGAGGCGTAGCCGGCGGCCACCGCCACTCCCGCGGACCGGTCGCGGTACGCGACCGCGGCGGCCAGCAGACCGCCCGCGAGCAGCGTGTGCGTGATTCCCCGGTGGACGAGCGGCGCGGTCCAGACCGCGGGAAACAGCAGGTCGACGTCGGCGACGACGCCGCCGACCAGCCCCCATCCGGGTTCGTCCCGGAGCGCCGCGCCGAGCGCCGCCCCGACGAGGGCGTGGGTGGCGACGGCGGCCCAGAGGAAGGCGACGTGGTCACCGACGGGAAGTTCGACCGGCACGCGTGACCGTTCTCGAACGGGCGACAAAGTTCCTGCGCGACACGCCAGTTCTTTGCTTCGTGACCGCGACTCCCCGTCGTGGCTCTCCTCGAAATCACGTGGCTCGCCGTCGGGGCCGTGGTCGCCCTGCTCTGCTGTAGCGCCTTCTTCTCCAGCAGCGAGATAGCTATCTTCTCGCTCCCCGCGGTGTGGACGCGGAGCGAACCCGAGTCGACCGACGCGCGGAGCGAGACGCTGGCCCGCCTCCGCGAGGACCCGCACCGCCTGCTCGTCACGCTGCTCGTCGGGAACAACGTCGTGAACATGGCCATCTCTAGCATCGTCACGGTCGTGCTCGTCGACCGCCTGCCGCCGGGGCAGGCGGTGGCCGCGGCGACCGTCGCCGCGAGTTTCGTCGTCCTGCTGTTCGGCGAGATACTCCCGAAGACCTACGGCCTGGGCAACGCCGAGCGCGTGTCGCTGGCCGTGGCGCGACCGATCCGTCTCGTCGGGTGGCTGTTGCTCCCGCTCGTGGTCGTCTTCGACGGACTGACGCGCCGGGCGAGTGGGGTTCTCGGCGGCGAGAGCGAAATCGAGCGACAGTACACCGACGACTGATCACGTCCGGGAGCGGGCCCGGACTCAGCAGTCGTACAGGTCGCGGTACTTCTCGTCGGCGTAGTCGAGGAAGTAGTCGGCCGTGAGTTCCTCGCCCGTCGCCTCCCGGATCAGGTCGTCCGTGGTGTAGCGACAGCCGTGGGCGTGGACGTTCTCCGTGAGCCAGTCGCGGAGCGGGTCGAACTCGCCCTCGCGGATCCCCCCGTCGAGGTTCCCCAGCTCGTCCTCGGCGGCGGCGAACACCTGCGCCGCGAGCACGGACCCGAGCGAGTACGTCGGGAAGTAGCCGAACGAGCCGTGGGTCCAGTGGATGTCCTGCAGGCAACCCTCCGCGTCGGTGTCGGGCCGGACGCCCAGATACTCCTCCATCTTCTCGTTCCACACCGCCGGCACCTCGCTCACGTCCAGGTCGCCGTGGATCAGGTCCCGCTCTATCTCGAAGCGCAGGACGATGTGCATGTGGTACGTCAACTCGTCGGCTTCGACCCGGATCAGGTTGTCTGGGTGGACGGTGTTGGCCGCCTCGTACAGGTCGCCGGGGGCCGCGTCGACGCCGAGGTGGTCCGCGACGGTCGGGGCGAACAGGTCCCAGAACGGGCGCGAGCGGCCGACGTGGTTCTCCCAGAGGCGCGACTGGGACTCGTGGACCGACAGGTCGCGCGAGTCGCCCAGCGGCGTGCCGTAGTGCTCCCGCGGGAGCCCCTGGGTGTACGTCGCGTGGCCGAACTCGTGGATGGTCGACCCGAGCGCGTCGAGCGGGTCGTCGTCCTGGAACCGCGTGCTCACCCGCGCGTCGAACTGCGTCCCCGTGGAGAAGGGGTGGGGCGCGGTGTCGAGGCGGCCGCGGTCCCAGTCGTAGCCGAGTTCGTCCAGCGCCGCGCGGACGAGTTCCTTCTGGTCGGCCTCGGCGTAGGTGCCCGTGAACGGGTCGGCGAGTTCGACCTCGCTGGCGTCGACGTCGTCGATGAGCGGGACGAGTTCGTCCCGCAGTCGTTCGAGGATCCGTTCCGCGGTGTCCAGGCCCAGGTAGGGCTCGTACTCCTCGAACAGCACCTCGTAGGGGTCCCGGTCCGGGTCGATGGCCTCGGCGTACTCCCGCTTCAGCGCGACTATCTCCTCGAGCGTCTCCTCGAACGCGCCGAAGTCGTCCTCGGCCTTCGCCTCCTTCCAGACGGGCAGCGCGTTCGAGGTGGTCTCCGAGATGCGCTGGACCAGATCCGAGGGCACCTTGACCGCGCGCTCGTGCTCGCGGCGCGTCTCGCGGACGTTGGCCCGCCGCCCCCCGTCGAGGTCCCGCCCCTCCAGTTCGTCCAGCCACTCGCCCAGGTCGTCGTCGGTGAGCAACTCGTGGCTCAGCGTCGACAGCGTCGACAGTTGCTTGGCCCGTGCGGGCGTCCCCTCGTCGGGCATCATCACCTCCTGGTCCCACTGGAGGACGCCCCCGGCGTCCCCGACGTAGTGGTAGCGCTGGACGTGGTCCTCGAACTGCTCGTAAGTGTCGTCAGTGTCGGCCTCCGCTTCCGATTCGGCGTCCGTCGTCATGGGGAGTCGTTGGCCCGGCCCGCCTAAAACAGTCGCGTTCGCGGGTGTGGTGATAGAGTGCCTGGTCCCCCGCCCCGGATACGACGGGACTGCCGTATCGGTATTCGGTCGCTCGGCCGCGACATGCTTATGTGCGTTCGACGAGAAATATTGATCAGAAGAAGTATGAGTAAGACGGAGTCTGAAAAGGTGGTGTCGGTGTCCTCGCGCGGGCAAGCCACCATCCCGAAAGAGTTCCGGGAGGAACTGGACATCGACGCGCCCGGCCGCGTGAAGTTCGTCCGGACGGCCGAGGGTGAAATCGTCGTTCGTCCCATCGACTCGGTCACGGACCTGCGCGGGGTTCTGGCGGGGAAGACCGACGAACAGGGCCGCTCCGCGACCGAGCGTCTGCGGGAGGAACGCGAAGCGGACGAGGCCAGCGAAGCGGAGTTGCGGCAGCGCTACGCCGGCGACGACGGCGCTGACGAATGACCGACGGGGCCGAAATTCCCGAAACGATCGTCTTCGACGCCGAACCACTCGTCGCCTACTTCTGCGACGAACCGGGGAGTGACACCGTCGAAACGTACGTGGACGCCGCGGAGGGTGGGGCAGACGGGTACATCTCGGCAATCAACCTTGCCGAGGTCCACTACATCGTTCGTGCCATCGACGGCAAAGAGCGGGCCGACGCCGTCGTCGACGTTCTCGGGGAGAGCGGTATCCGCCGGGTCGACACCGAGCGGACGTGGTCGTCCGCGGCCGAGTTCAAGTTCCGGTACGCTCCGGCACTCGGCGACGCCTTCGCGCTCGGGACCGCGGCACACGTCGACGGGACGCTTCTCGTCGGTGCCGACGGCGACTACGACGACGTCACCGACGTCCCGATCACCCGGTTCCGGACGGAATCAGCCTGACGGCCCGGAAACCAACCCCCACTCAGACGCCGACCAGCGGATACCAAACGGCCTGGCTGAGGCCGACGACGAGGGCGAACACGACGCCGTAGGCGACGTGGAGCCCCGCGAACACGGCCCAGTCGGTGGTCCCCATCAGCGCGAGCGGCGTCACGTCGGTCCGGACCAGGAGGGCCATGACGGCGAACAGCGCGAGGCCGACCACGAGTCCGACGGCGAGGGCGCTCGGGAGCGTCATCACGACCGTCACCGGAAGCCCGGCGAGGTCGGTCACGACCCACGGGACGGCGGCCCCGGCGAGGCCCCCGTAGAGCACCTGTGCCACGAGCCCGGACCTGACGAGGTACCGGGGCCGACGCCCCGTGACCGTGCCGAGGAACTTCGCGCCGAGCGGTTCGGTGTCTGCCAGTGTGTGCATCAGCGCCGTCATCACGACCGTTCCCAGGATCCCCCCGAGGAACCCGACGGCCGTGATCGGTTGTGACCACCCCATCGATACGGCCGACTCGGACACCGATCTAATAAACCTGTATCTCCGTCGCTCGAAACCGCCCGCGTCCGGCCCGTTACGTGTCTATCCGTCGACAGCACCCGGCGACGAGACGACCTCAGCCGGCGCGAACGGCGGGGACCCCGGCGACGCCCGCTCACTCGGCCCGTCGACTTCCGTTCACTCGACCTCACGGCTCTCGTTCCAGGCTCCCTCTGGCGGTTCGACCCACGGCCGTCGCGTTTCGAGCGGGACGCGCTCGCGGGCGAGGGAGACGCCCAGCGCGACCCGCTGGTCCCCGCCGTCGAAGTGCGCCGGCCCGCGGAGCGGGTTGACGCTCGACAGTTCCTCGTGGGCGTAGACGTCGACGCCGTCGTCGCCCGGGAACAGCATGAGGTGGAGCTGTCGGTCCGCGAGCGGCGACTCGCGGGCGACCCACGAGGCGACCTCCGGGTCGCCGTCGCGGGTCTTCAGCCGCGAGAAGGGGTTGCGGACGAACCCCTCACGCCAGAGCAGGCGTTCGAACTCGTCGCGGTCGCCGGGGTAGGTCCCGGCGTACTCCCCTTCGGTGATGGGGCGGGGACCCGCCCGTTCGTCGAGGGCGACGCCGAGCGCACGCGAGGCCGCCCGTCGCACCGGTTCCCACCACCGCCCGCCCGGGCCGACGTTCCACGAGAACGGCAGGCCGTACGTCTGGAGGAGCCCGACGGTGGCACCCGCCGCGGTGAGGGGGCGCATCGCGAGCGCTCGCGGGGAGACCATCTACAGCCGTTCCGCGACGCCGCGGTAGATTCGATAGCACCGCTCCAGTACGTCGAGGGAGACGCTCTCGTCGGCGGTGTGGGCCTCGCCGGGTTCCGCCGCGCCGACGACGACGCACTGGGTTCCCGCCGCCGCCAGCCGACCGGCGTCGGTCGCGTGGGGCTTGACGACGTGTTCCGGCGCGCCGGCCTGGGCGTCCGCGGCGACGTCGAGCACCAGGCCGGCGAACCGCCCGTCCTCGCAGGCCATCGGCGGGAGGTCCTGGTCGACGGTCCACTCGACGCCGGGAATCTCTTCGACCCGTTCGAGCGGCGCGCGCTCGCCGGGCACCGTCCGCTCGTCGACGGTCACCTCGCAGCGCTCGGGGATCACGTTCCACGCCGACCCGCCCTCTATCCCCGTGACGGCGACGCTCCCCCGGACCTCGTGGCCCTGCACCTCGGTCGCCGGGAACGCCAGGTCGCGGACAACGTCGACGGCGTCGGTGGCGCGGTAGACGGCGTTCTCGCCAGCCTCCACCTCGCTGGCGTGAGCGGCCGTCCCGCTGGCTGTGAGGGTGCTCCCCCGGCGGCCCTTGTGAGCGACGGCGACGTCGGTGACGCCCTCACCGGAGTAGCCCGTCGAGCCCTCGCCGACGACGGCGTAGTCGGGCGCGAACCCGTCCTCGACGGCCGCCTCGGAGCCCAGCGCCCCCTCTTCCTCGGCGACGAAGGAGGCGACGACGAGTTCGCAGTCGAGCGCCGCCGGGTCGACGTCCCGGAGCGCGCACATCGCCGCCGCGAGACAGCCCTTCATGTCGGCGGTGCCGCGGCCGTAGAGGCGGCCGTTCCGTCCCTCGACCCGGTACTCCCCGTCGCCGGTTACCTGCGAGTCGTCCGGCGGGACCACGTCATGGTGGCCCGCGAGCGCCAGCGTCGCCTCGCCCGCGCCGACGCGTGCGAACACGTTACCGTGGTCGTCGCGCTCGACGCTGGCGTCCGTGTTCTCGCGGAGCCACCCCTCGACGAACTCCCCCGCGTCCGTCTCGTCCTCGTGGCTCGGTATCGAGGCGAGTTCCCGCGTGAGGTCGACGACGTCCATGCCCGTGAGAGGGGCTTCCTGGGGTAAAAGAATGAACGGGATTCGGCAGTTCTGCCGATGAAACTCCAGCGGAGACTACAGCGAGAAAGCCCCGATGCGTTCACCTCCCGCGGCTCGCTGTGGTCCTCGCCTCACTCCGTTCGGCTCCGGTCCTTGCTTCGCCGGGGTTCGGTGAACGCGTCGCCCCTTTCAGTCCCGCCCGATCTGGTCGCCACATCGGACGGGACTGGAAGCGGTCTCGGGGGCTTTCTCGCCGTCCCCGTCTGCGGCAGTATCCACGGCTCACCGATTCGTGGACTGTCCTCACCCACTCGCGCCCGCCCCGCCTCCCCTTCCACAAAGGACTTCCCGTCGATAGCACTACACAGTGGCAATGACGACGCCGCCGGACCACGCGACGGAGGAGTACCCGACCGTGCGTGGCTCAGTGCCCCCGCTGCGCGAGTGGCTCCGTGTCTACGTCATCGGCCTGTTCATGGGAACCGCCGACGCCGTCCCCGGCGTCTCCGGGGGGACCATCGCCCTCATCGCCGGCATCTACGAGCGACTGATCTCCGCGGTGACCGCGGTAACCCCGGGGCGGTTCGTCCGGGGCGTCGGCGCGTTGCTCCCCCTCCGGGGCGGCGTCTCGATACCCCGGGCCCTCGACGTGTGGGAGGACGTCGACGGCTGGTTCCTGATCGCTTTGCTGGCCGGCATCTTCACCGCCATCGTCGCCGTGACCGGCGTCGTCGAGTGGGCAAACGAGGCGGTTCCCCGACTGTTGCTCGGCTTCTTCTTCGGCCTCATCGCCGCCTCCGCGCTGGTCCTGTTGCGGGCCATCGACGTCGAGGGGACCGACGAGGTGGCGGCCGCCGTCGCGGGCTTCGTCGTGGCGTTCCTGGCGTCCGGGATCCACACGGGCGGCGGGGAGAGCAGCCTCCTGCTCGTCTTCCTCGCCGGCGCGTTCTCGGTCAGCGCGATGATCCTGCCGGGCATCTCGGGGTCGCTGATGCTCGTCGTCCTCGGCCTCCACGCGTACATGTCCGCCCAGTTGCACGCGTTCCTCGGCGCGCTCACCGGCGCGGTGAGCGGTGGCTCCGCGGCCGACGTCGCCGGTCCCGGTGCCGTCGTCGTCGCGTTCGTCACCGGCGGACTGATCGGCGTCCTGACCATCGCCCGGGTCATCAGGCGTGCGCTCGACGCCAACCACGGGGCGACGATGGCCTTCCTCGTCGCCCTCGTCGTCGGGGCACTCCGTGCGCCGGTGTTCCAGGTCGGGCAGAAGGGGTTCGCCTGGAGCGGGGAGACGCTGCTGTTCTTCGGGGGTGCCGCCGCGGCCGGCGCCGTCGTCGTCCTCGCCCTCGACTGGTACGCCGTCGACCTGGACCTCGACGCTGTCTGACCGGGGCGACCCGAAACAGTCAACCCGCTGCCGGCCGCCGTCGTCGTCATGAGCGCGACCCTGCTCGGGGCCCTGGCGACGGCGGGGCTCCTCGGCGTCACCCACGCCATCGAACCCGACCACGTCGCCGGTATCTCGTCGCTGACCAGCCGATACGGGGACCCGAGGCTCTCCGCCGTCGTCGGCGCCTGCTTCAGCGCGGGCCACGTCGCCCTCGTGGTCGTCTGGCTCGCCGTCGGCTACGTCCTGCTCGGCAGGACCGACTACCCGCCGGTGTTCGACGCCATCGGGACGCTCGGCGTCGCCGCCGTCCTCGGCCTGCTCGGCGCGACCATGGCCGTCGGCGGTCTCCGGTCGGTGCTCCACGCCCACGAACACGAGCACGACGGCGAGGTCCACGCCCACCCTCATATCCACCTGCCGCTGATCGGCGGCGACGGGCGCGGAGACCACGCCGACGACGGACGCGCAGGTTCGGACCACGACCACGGCCACGGGGTCGCGAGCTACCTGAAGACGGGCCTCGTCGGCGCGCTGTTCACCCTCTCGCCGCCGCTCTCGATGATACTGTTCTCGTCGACGCTGTTCCCCCAGTACGGCGGCGGTGCAGTCGCCCTCTCCGTCGTCGTCTACGCCGTCGCCATCACGGCGACGATGAGCCTGATCGGTCTCGGCGTCGGGTCCGCGTTCGGCTTCGTCACCGATGACCCGCGGGCGTACGGGGCGCTCCGGGGCGTCGGCGGCGTCGTCGTCGCGGGGTTCGCCCTGTCGATGGCGCTCGGTGTCGCACCGGTCGCTCTCTGATAGGGACGCAGTTACGTCCATCCCTCTAAACCGCTCGTCGGCGCCGTCGGCCGCCGGGCGTCCGCTATCCGGGCGCTTATCACCGGAGGAGGTCTGAGATCAACCATGGACATCGTACCGGACACGAGCGTGGTCATCGACGGCCGCGTGTCCGAGAAGGTCGACGGCGGCGAGCTGGCCGGCGCGACCGTCATCGTTCCGGAGGCGGTCGTGGGCGAACTGGAATCGCAGGCCAACGACGGCCGCGAGACCGGCTGGGAGGGCCTCGAGGAGCTCCAGCGCCTCGTCGACCTGGCCGACGACGGTGCGATCGACGTCACCTACGTCGGTCGCCGGCCGGAGGCGCTGGAGAAGCGCGACGCCGGCGAGGGCGAGATAGACGCGCTGATCCGCGACGTCGCCGGGGAGGAGGGCGCGACGCTCGTCACCAGCGACGAGGTGCAGGCCCAGGTCGCCCGGGCGAAGGGGCTCACCGTCGAGTTCATCGAGCCCCGGGGCCGGGACGTCGAGCAACTGACCATCGCGGAGTTCTTCGACGAGACGACGATGAGCGTCCACCTCAAGGTGGGTTCGAAGCCGATGGCCAAGCGCGGCACCATCGGCGAGATGGAGTACCAGAACATCCGCGACGAGGCGTCGACGGAGGCGGAGATCAAGCAGTACGCCGCCGACATCGAGGACGGCGTCCGGGCGAACCCCCACGGCTTCGTCGAACTCGACGAACCGGGGATGACCATCGTCCAGTTCAAGGACTACCGGATCGCCATCGCCCGCCCGCCGTTCTCCGACGCGATGGAGATCACCGCGGTCCGACCCATCGTCAAGACCGACATCGAGGACTACGACCACGCCGAGGAACTGCGCGACCGACTGACCGACCACCAGCGCGGCGTCCTCATCTCGGGGTCGCCCGGCGCCGGGAAGTCCACGTTCGCCCAGGCCGTCGCCGAGTTCCTCACCGACGCCGACTACGCCGTCAAGACGATGGAGAAGCCCCGCGACCTCCAGGTCGGCCCGGAGATCACCCAGTACACCGAACTCGGCGGGTCGATGGAGAAGACCGCCGACTCGCTGCTGATGGTCCGGCCCGACTACACCATCTACGACGAGG
>CAZMGU010000033.1:0-22067 GCA_964565905.1 uncultured Halobacteriales archaeon | reverse complement strand
GCGGGATGGGGATCATCGTCCTGATGGTCGCCATCCTGTCGGAGCTGTCGGTCGGGGGCGCGCAGGTGATGAACGAGGAAGCGCCCGGCTTCGGCATCGACAAACTGACGCCCCGGATCCAGGAGACAGCGCGGGCGCTGTGGACCATCTACGCCGGGTTCACGGTCGCGGCTGTGGTGGTGTACTACGCCCTCGGGGTCACCGGCTATGCGCCCAACATGGACCTGTACAACGCGGTCGCACACGCGCTGACGACGATGCCGACCGGCGGTTTCTCCCCCGAGGGCCGGAGCGTCGAGGCGTTTACGCCCGCCGTCCAGTGGGCCGTCATGCCGTTCATGCTGATCGCGGGGACGAACTTCGCGCTGTTCTGGTACGCGCTCAACGGCGAGCCCCGACGGCTCACCGGGAACAGGGAGTTCCGGTCGTACGTCCTCGCCGTCGTCGCCGTCGGCGGGGTCCTGGCCGCCTTGCTGTACACCGGACTGGGGCTCGCCGAGGTGCCGACCAACATCGACGTCCTGCCCGGAAACCTCGAGAACTCGCTGCGACAGGCCCTGTTCCAGTCGCTCGCCATCGTGACGACGACGGGGTACGCGAGCATGGACTTCAACACGTGGGGCGAGTCGGCCCAGCTCGTCCTCCTGTTCGCGATGTTCCTCGGCGGGTCGGCCGGGTCTGCGGCCGGGTCGATAAAGATCGTTCGCTGGTACGTCATTCAGAAGGCGATGAGCCGACAGCTGTTCACGACCGTCCACCCCGACGCAGTCCGCCCGATTCGAATGGCGGACGGGGCGGTGGACGAGGAGACGATCCAGGGCATCTTCGTCTTCGTGCTGGTGTTCGTCGGCCTCTTCGCGGTGTCGACGATACTGCTCTTCCTCGACGGCCTCCGGACGGGGATGGAGCTCTCGGCCATCGAGGCGACGAGCGCGACCATCGCGACGCTCGGCAACGTCGGTCCGGGCTTCGGCGTCGTCGGCCCGATGAACAGCTTCGAGCCGTTCTCGGCCCCCGCGAAGCTGTACATGGTGTTCCTCATGTGGATCGGTCGCCTGGAGATACTCTCCGTGCTCGTCGTGTTCACGCCGGCGTTCTGGCGGCGATAGGGCGGGACCGGCGGAGACCGGTTCGACGCCGCGTTCGAAGCCGTACGCTTTACCCGCCTCGACCTGTAGCACCGGTCAACCGATCACTGGGGACCAGCAATGCACGTCATCATCGTCGGCGCGGGCGAGGTCGGATCGAACATCGCAGCCAGCCTCGCGAACGAACACGACGTGGTCGTGGTCGACCGGGACGGGTCGGTCGTCGACGACCTGACCTACTCGCTCGACGTCCTCGCGATACAGGGCGACGGCGCCGCGCTCTCGACGCTGCAGGAGGCCGGCCTCGACGGGGCCGACATGCTGATCGCCTGTACCGACGACGACGAGACGAACCTCGTCACCTGTGCGACGGCCCGGTCGGTCGACGACGACGCGTTCACCATCGCCCGCGTGCGCAACGTGAACTTCCTCGAGACGTGGAACCACTCGAACGACGCCTTCGGCGTCGACTTCATGGTCTGTACGGACCTGCTGACCGCTGAGGACGTCGTGCGCGTCATCGGCCTCCCGGCGGCCCTCGACGTCGACCCCTTCGTCGGCGGCGCGGTCCAGATGGCGGAGTTCGAGATCGGGGAGGGGAGCCCCGTCACCGACCACACCGTCGCCGAAGCCGACCGGCTGGAGGGTATCACGTTCGCGGCCCTCGTCCGGAACGGCGACGTGACCATCCCCGACGGCGAGACGGTGATCGAGGCGGGGAACCGGGTGGTCGTCATCGGTCGCCCGGACGACGTCCACTCCTTCGCCGCGAGCATCGCGCCCGAGGAGACCCCCGACGACCCGGACGACGTAGTCGTCGTCGGCGGGAGCGCCATCGCCTACCAGACGGCCAAGGTCCTCGAGGACCGCGGCCTGCACCCCCGGCTCATCGAGCGGGACCACGACCGGGCGCGGGAACTGGCCGAAGCGCTCCCGAAGACGACGGTCATCGAACACGACGCGACCGACGCCGAGTTCCTCACCGCCGAACACGTCGACCGGTCCGACGTCGCGGTCGCCGCCCTCGACAGCGACGAGAAGAACCTGCTGGTGTCGCTGCTGGCCAAGACGCTCGGCGTCGACCGAGCCATCGCCATCGTCGAGAACGGCGAGTACACTGACCTGTTCGAGACGGTCGGCGTCGACGTCGCCATCAACCCGCGCGAGGCCACCGCCGAGGAGATCATCCGCCACACGCAGGCGGGCCAGATAGAGAACCTCTCGCTCATCGAGGGGCGGCAGGCGGAGGTCCTCGAGATGGAGGTCGTCGAGGAGAGCGTCCTCGCCGGCCGGCCGATCCAGGAGTCGACCGCCGACCTCCCGGACGGGGTCGTCGTCGGCGCGATAACGCGCGACGGCGAGTACGTCGTCCCCCGCGGGGGGACGGTGATAGAGCCCGGTGACCACGTGGTGCTGTTCGTCGAGACCGACGTGCTCGACCAGGTCTCGGCGGCCGTATGAGGATCCGCGTCGACTGGCGACAGGGACTCAGCCTCGTCGGAACGGTCCTGAAGTGGCTCTGGGTCCCCCTGGCTCTCCCGCTGGGGGTCGCCCTCCTCGACGGGACGCCGCTCGTCCCGTTCGCCGTTCCCATCGCGCTGACGGTGGTCGTCGGAGTCGGCCTCGAACGGCTGACGACCGAACGCGAGTTGCGAGCGCGCGAGGCGTTCCTCGTGGTCGCGCTGACCTGGCTGGCCGTCGCGCTGGTCGGTGCCGCCCCGTTCGTCCTCGCCGGACAGGGGCGACTCGCGGTTCCGGTCAACGCCCTCTTCGAGAGCACGAGCGGGATAACGACGACCGGAGCGACCGTCGTCGTCGACTTCGACGCCCACTCGCGGGCGATACACATGTGGCGCGCGCTCATCCAGTGGCTCGGCGGCCTCGGCATCCTCGTCGTCGCGACCGCCGTCCTCTCGCAGCTCTCCGTCGGTGGCGCACAGCTCATGGAGACGGAGACCCAGACGCGCAACGTCAACAAGCTCACGCCGCGGATAGGCGAGACGGCGCGGCTGCTCTGGGGCATCTACGCCGGACTGACCGCACTGATGGTCGCGACGCTGTACGGGCTCCACGTCGTCGGACTGGCACCGAACATGACGCTGTTCGACGCCGTCGCCCACGCGTTCACGGCCGTCTCGACGAGCGGGTTCTCCCCCCGGCCGAACAGCGTCGCCGCGTTCTCGCCGGCCGTCCAGTGGGCGGTCATCCCGTTCATGGCAACGGGCGCGACGAGTTTCGTCCTCCTCTGGTTCGTCCTGCAGGGGGACGTCCGGCGGCTGCTCGACAGCGACGAGTTCCGGTTCTACGTCGGCATCCTGGCGTTCTTCACGGTCGGCGTCGTCGCGATGCTCCTGCTCGACGGCAACCCCTACGACAGTGTGGCCGCCACGGTGCGGCACGGGCTCTTCCAGGTCGTCTCCATCGTGACGACGACGGGGTACGCGAGCACCGACTTCAACACCTGGTCGGCGGCGGGCAAACACCTCCTGTTCGTCTGCATGTTCGTCGGCGGCATGGCCGGGAGCACCACGTGTTCGATCAAGACGCTCCGCTGGCTGGTGGTCGTGAAGTCGTTCGCTCGCGACCTGTTCACGGCCTCGAACCCGGACGCGGTTCGCCCCGTCAGGCTCAGCGGGAACGTCGTCGACGAGGAGACGGTCAGCGACGTGTACGCGTACACGCTCGTCAGCCTCGTCTTCTTCATCGCCGCGACGGTGTTCGTCGTCGTCAACGAGTCGCGCGCCGGGTCGGGGGTCGGCGAGTTCGAGGCGATGAGCGCGGTCGCGGCGACGTTCTTCAACGTCGGCCCGGCGTTCGGAATCGCCGGGCCGATGGAGAGCTACGCCCCCTTCTCCGCGTCGACGAAGCTGGCGATGACGTTCCTGATGTGGATCGGTCGCATCGAGATAGTGCCGGTGCTCGTCCTGTTCACGCCCTGGTACTGGACGCGGTGACGGGAGCCGGACCAGGCCACGAGTCAGTTCTAGCTCGGGCGGCCGTCGAGGGTACCGATCAGCCGCGGGAGGAGCCGCCGGTAGCCGAGCATGTACACCCCGGCGTACAGCGCCACGCCCCCGACGACGAAGAGCCAGATCGTGGCCGGGCCGAGTCCGGGTTCGCGCATCGACGCGACTCTTCCGCACCGAGCGCGGTCGAACAGGTTTATGAACGGTCGGGGAACTCACCGATCGTATGGGACGATACGGTGACATCGACTATCCGACGGTGACGAAGCGCGCCTTCCTGGTGGGCGTCACGCTGTTCCTCGTCGGCGGAATCGGCGAACTCGTCGGGCACGCGTACTTCGGATCCCTCCCGGGATGGGAGGAGGCGCTGCTGTTCAACGCCGAGCTGCTCGGCGTGCTCATCGCGCTGTTCGCACCGATCATCTTCGGTGTGGTGCTTCCGCTGACGGAGTGAGGCCGGTGCCGACTGCAGGGAGGGACCGGCTTGTGGCGAGCGGCGAAGCCGCGAGCAGGTTGGTTCCGAACGAAGCGAGGAGCCAACTCACGAGCGATCACACCGGCGGTCGCGTTTGAACAACCCTTTTAGGAAGCCACCTGAACCCTCGCGTATGGCTTCGCCACGAATCCTGATTCTCGGCCCCCCGGGAGCCGGCAAGGGCACCCAGTCGAGCAACATCGCCGAGCGGTTCGACGTCGAGCACGTGACGACGGGCGACGCGCTCCGGTCGAACAAGGGGATGGACATCTCCGACATGGACACCGAGTACGACACGCCGGGCGAGTACATGGACGCCGGCGACCTGGTCCCGGACGCGGTGGTCAACGCCATCGTCGAGGAGGCGCTGTCGCAGGCCGACGGCTTCGTCCTCGACGGCTACCCCCGGAACCTGGAGCAGGCCGAGGAACTGGAGGGGATGACCGACCTCGACGTCGTCCTCTCGCTGGAGGTGAGCCGCGAGGAACTCGTCGACCGCCTCACCGGCCGCCGGGTCGACCCGGAGACCGGCGAGAACTACCACGTCGAGTACAACGTGCCCGACGACCCCGAAGTGCGCGACCGACTGGAACAGCGCGAGGACGACACCGAGGAGGCCGTCCAGAACCGCCTCGACGTGTTCGGGGAGAACACGGCCCCGGTCATCGACCACTACCGCGACAGCGACGAGTTCGTCGCCATCGACGGCGAGCAGTCCTTCGACGACGTCTGGACGGACATCGAGTCCGCGATCGAGCAGCGCGTCTGATCGACCCGGTACGGATCGGTCCAGTTCGTCTTTCCCGGTCGACCAGTCAGTGATCGAACGTGCGCGTCTCGCGGCCGCGGAGTAAAACGTTGATAAAGGGGCGCCACCGAACGTAACAGTAACAATGGTACGTACCGCGCAGAAGGTGGATTCACTCGCCAGCGAGGGGTCGGAGATGACCGACGCCCTCGTGGCCGTCCTCGACGTCGCCGAGGAGAAGGGGACCGTCACCTGGGGCGACGTGAGC
Organism: uncultured Halobacteriales archaeon; assembly: GCA_964565905.1. Classification (GTDB taxonomy): domain Archaea; phylum Halobacteriota; class Halobacteria; order Halobacteriales; family Haloarculaceae; genus Halomicrobium. Next base: position 16,522 of record CAZMGU010000033.1, on the reverse strand, counting down.
GACGACCTCACCAGCGGCCAGTGGGGCCGCCTCATCGAGAAGGGGCTCCTCGTCGACGCCGACGGCGAGGGGTTCGTCCTCGAGGACCCGGACGGCGTTCGGGACGCCCTGGAGGAGTCGGACCCGGCGGCGATGGGCGACGACGACGAGGAGTCGTCCTGGACGCAGTGGGACAAGATGGCCGGCGTGGCCGCGCTCGCGGCGATGGCCGGCTACTACTTCGAGGGGATCCGGGCGGTCGTCGGTGGCGCCATCGACGTCCTCCTCGGCCCGCTCGAAACGATGCTCCCGTTCTACGTCGTGATCATCATCCTGGCGGTCCTGACCGGGCTCTGGTCGACCATCCTCCAGGACAAACTGATGGACTCGGAAGTGATGGGCGAGTACCAGGAGCGGATGCAGGACATCCAGGAGCGGCGGAAGGACGCCAAGGAGCGCGGTGACGACGCCGAACTCGAACGCATCCAGGAGGAGCAGATGGAGGCGATGGGCGACCAGCTCGGGATGTTCAAGGCCCAGTTCCGTCCCATGGTGTGGATCATGCTCCTGACCATCCCCGCCTTCCTCTGGATGTACTGGATGATCCGCGACGGCCACCTGACGGAGGTAGAGGGGCCGGTGATGGTGCTGCCGATGGTCGGTCCCATCGGCGACTGGCAGGACACCGTCTTCGTCGTGCCCGCCTGGATCGTCTGGTACTTCCTCTGTTCGCTCAGCTTCACGCAACTGCTGCGCAAGGCGCTGAACGTCCAGACCACGCCGACCGGTTCCTGAGGCCGTTCGGTTCCCGATATCCTGTCTCTCCCCACTGCCGTCCGGAGCCGAGCGGCCGCCGAGCGACGGGGCGACGGCGGACGCGCGCCTTGCACCCGCTCACCAGTCCAAAACCGTCTTGTCGTCGCCTGCCTACTCCACGAGCATGACCGTCTCCCGCGAGGTCGAACTGGAGGGCCACGTCATCGACTCCGGGATGATGCAGGCCGCGTTCGGCATCATCATGGACATGGGTGGCTCCTTCTCCGTCGAGGAATTCGACATCGGTCGCCACAAGACGGAGGAGTCGTACGCTCGCCTGCTCGTCGAGGCCGACGACGAGGAGCAGTTGCAGTCCATCGTCCACGAACTCCACCAGAACGGCGCGAACCCGGCGGACCCGAAGGACGCGACGCTGACCCCGGCGCCCGGCGACCAGGTCGTCCCGAAGGGGTTCTACTCGACGACGAACCACCCGACGTTCATCCGCCACGGGGGCGAGTGGGTCGAGGTCGAACGGGTGGAGATGGACTGTGCGGTCGTGGTAGAGGACGGATCGAACCCCCGGGCGTACACCAAGGTCCTCAACGCCGTCGAGGAGGGCGACATGATCGTCACCGGCGAGACGGGGATCAAGGTCGAACCGCCGGAGCGGCCCCGCGACAAGGAGGGCGCCTTCGGATTCATGCAGGGCGGCGTCTCCTCGGAGCGGCCGTCCGTCTCCACCATCCAGCAGATAGCGGAGGCCATCGAGGAGACGAAGCAGGAGGGCGGGAAGGTGCTCGCCGTCTGCGGCCCCGCGCTGATCCACTCCGGTGCGCGCGAGGACCTGGCCCGCCTCGTCGACGAGGGGTTCGTCGACATGCTCTCGGCGGGCAACGGCTTCGCCGTCCACGACCTCGAACGGGACCTCTACGGCACCTCGCTCGGGATGGACACGGAGAGCCTCGACCACCCGCGCAAGGGCCACAAACACCACATCTACACCATCTCGGAGATCATCCGCGCGGGCGGCATCGAACCCGCCGTCGACGACGGCCTCATCGACTCCGGCGTGATGTACGAGTGCGTCACCAACGACGTCCCCTTCGTGCTGGCGGGGTCCATCCGCGACGACGGCCCGCTCCCGGACACCATCACCGACGCCGTCGAGGCCCAGAACGCCATCCGCGAGCAGGCCCACGAGGCCGACATGGTGCTCATGCTCTCGACGCTGCTCCACTCCGTCGCCGTCGGGAACTGCCTCCCGTCGACGACGCGGGTCGTCTGCGTCGACATCAACCCCGCCACCGTCACCCAGTTGCTCGACCGCGGGTCCGCGCAGGCCGTCGGGATGGTCACGGACATCGGGACGTTCGTGCCCATCCTGGCGGAGAGCCTGCTGGACGAGGCGGAGTGACGCGACGAACGGAGTGAGTCGCGCTTTTTTGGTCCAGATTTTTGACCAAGCGGTGCCCGAGCGACGTGAGTCGCGAGGGCACCCGAGGTGAAAAAGGTGGATCGCGCAGGTTCGTCCCGATACTTGCGGAGAGTCTGCTGGACGACGCGGAGTGACGCGACGAACGGAGTGAGTCGAACTCTTTCGGATCGGCTTCGTCAGAACTCCCGCATCGACCGCGGATAGACGGGCATCTTCGGCACGTTCTTCGTGAAGAGGTAGGCACTCTTGCGGACGACGCCCTTCCCGTACTGGAGGGAACTCTTGTAGACGGGCGTCCGTTTGCCCGCTATCTCGGTGCGGCCGTCGCGGAGCGCCGCGAGGAGGCGGTCGCCGTCGACGTCGGCCCGATGCTCGGCGTTCGGGAGTCGGATGTCGGTGTACGCCCGGCCGACGTTGGGGAGGTAGTGGGCGTCGCTGGCACCGATCTTCGGATACCCCTCGGCCGCGGCGAACCGGTTCGCGCGGCGGTTGCGGTAGCCCGTGAACAGCATCGAGTTGTACACCTCGATGCCGTCGGCGTCGCGCAGTCGCTTCTTGCGGACGCCGTGGCGGGTCCGCTGGAAGGGGTGGGGGACGACGGCCACGCCGCCCATCTCCCTGACCCGCTCGACGGTGTCCAGGTACGGTTCGCCCTTCGGCGGGCACCGTTCGACGCCGATGGCGAGCAGATGGCCCGAGGCCGTCGACACCTCGACGCCCGGAACGCCGACGAGGTCGTACTCCGGGGCGCGCGCCGCCGCCTCCAGCGACTCTTCTATCCGGTCGTGGTCAGTTATCACGACGCCGTCCAAGCCGATGTCCGCCGCGTGTTCGAGGATGAGTTCCACCGGTTCGTGGCCGTCGTAGGAACCCTCGGAGTGGACGTGCGGATCGATCGACAGCGTCGCGCCCTCGCTCATCACCGGTGGTACCGGAGCCAGGCGGTTACGGCTTGCGGCTACCGCCGGACGAATCCGGTAGCGATCGGTGACGTGGCGGCAGTGACGGCGCGGACCGGACGACTCGGCCATCGAACCCGGCAGTCGCAACCCGGTCCGCTATCCCCGTTGCAGCCGAAAGATCGGTGCATGGCGAATCTAAGTGCTAACTCGCTGACGAAACTGGGAATCGCATCGACGGTCGTCGACGCGGCGATGGCGTTCGCCCGGGGCAACCGCCTCGGCGGCGCCGTCTTGCTCGCCGCGGCGGCGCTCTCGGCGAAGGTGCCCGGCCTCGGCGTCGCGGCGTCGGTGGCGATGCGACTCGTGCGGCGACTCCGGTAGCGGCGGGAAAATCGAACCCCGTATCGCTGCCTGCTAGACGCCCTCGACGCCGGAGCGGTACTCCTTGACCTGGTGGTGTGCGTCGTTGATCGTCTCGACGGTGTCGCCGCCGGTGCTCTCGCTCAGGTCCGAGAGGGCGTTCTCGATGCGCGCGAGGCGGCCGTGGTCGGGGCCGCGGTCGGCCTCCGCGAGGTCGGCCAGCTGGTCCGCGAGCCCCCGGAGGCGCTCGGCGTAGTCCTCGTTGTCGGTCGATTCCGCGGCCGATTCGAGCAGGTCGCTGGCGGTGGCCAGTTCGTCGCGCGTCATGTTCGGTTCTACAGACATCCGCCGCAAAACGTTTCGGATCCGCGACGATTCGTCGCCTCCCGGGTCGTTACCGACTGTGTCCGTTCAGAACCCGAACGCCCGCCGGTACTGGACGGGGCTGGACACCTCCTCGGTCGCGCCGAGCGCCTCGGCGGCGTGGAGCGCGAAGTAGGGGTCGCGGAGGTGTTCCCGGCCGACGATGGCCAGGTCGGCGCGGTCGTTGGCGACGATGGCCTCGGCCTGCTCCGGCGTCGTGATGCCGCCGACCGCACCGACGGCGACGTCCGACTCGCTCTCTTCGCGCACGCGTTCGGCCAGTCGTAGCTGGTAGTTCGGCCCGCCCTGGGGCGGTGCCGAGGCCGGCGAGATGGCCCCGCTGCTCACGTCGATGAGGTCCGCGCCCGCCTCGTGGAGGCGGTCGGCCAGGCGTATCGACCCCTCGACGGTCCACGAGTCGCGGTCGTCGAGCCAGTCGGTGGCCGAGATGCGGACGAACACCGGCCTGTCGTCGGGCCAGACGTCGCGGACGGCGGCGGTCACCTCGCGAACCAGCCTGGAGCGGCCCTCGAAGTCGCCGCCGTAGTCGTCTTCCCGGCCGTTCGTCACCGGCGAGAGGAACTCGTGGAGCAGGTAGCCGTGGGCTGCGTGGACCTCCGCCACCTCGAAGCCCGCGTCGAGCGCGCGCTCGGCGGCGGCGCGGAACGAGTCGACGACGTTCTCGATGTCGTCCTGGTCCATCGCGCGGGTGGCCGGCGGGTCGCCCTCGTAGGGCCACGGGTCGTCGCTCGGCGCGAGGGTTTCCCACCCGCCCTCGTCGGGACCCAGCGGTTCGCCGTCCTCCCACGGCCGGGTCTTCGACGCCTTGCGGCCGGCGTGGGCGAGTTGAATGGCCGGGACGCCGCCCTGCTCCCGGACGAAATCGGTCGTCCTCGCGAGCGCGGCGGCGTGTGCGTCGCTCCAGATGCCCAGGTCCTCGGGGGTGATGCGGCCGCGCGGTTCGACCGCCGTCGCTTCCGTCATCACCAGCCCCGCGCCCCCGACGGCACGGGACCCGAGGTGGACGTGGTGCCAGTCCGTGGCGAGGCCGTCGCGGTCCTCGCAGGAGTACTGGCACATCGGCGAAACCATCACCCGGTTCGGTATCGTCGTCCCTCGCAGTTCGAACGGCGAGAACAGCGCTGTCATCGTGGGCGGTTCGATTCGTGGCGGGAAGTCCCTGACGACGGACGCGCGATTTTCCGCCTCCACGGTCGATGTCAGGAACGTCGCCGTCAGGAGTTCGGGTCGTCCACCGTCGCAGTGCCGCGGCCGGACGGGGCGAGGAAGTCGAGTCGACCCGCTCTCACGAGGCCGGCGACCAGCAGGGCCGCGACGGCCAGGGGCGCGACCTGGAGGTAGACGGCGTTGACCGCGCCCCACAGCAGGACGAAGCTCACGAGGTCGTCGAGCGCGAACGGACAGGACTCGACGCGCTCGACGAGGGCGCGGCGGTCGAACCCGGCGTCGAGCAGCGCGACGGCCACGGTGGCGGAGAGGAGCCAGCCGACGTAGTTGGACGCGGGGACGCCGTAGTACGGCCCGCCGGCGGCGTACGACCAGAACCCGATGGCGGCCGCGGCGGGGTCGAGCACCAGGTCGATGACGAGGACCGTGCCGACGGCGGCGGGGAGGAGTAGCCACGAGGTGTTCGCTCGCGACCCGAGCGTGAGCAGGCAGAGGAGGTAGCCGTCGAGGACCAGCGGGAGGAAGAAGACGGGGAGGCCCAGGGGCACCTCGCCGGCGAGCATCGGACCGAGCGCGACGCCGTAGGTGAACTCGCCGTATGGCCACCCCGTCGTCACCCCGACGAGTTCAATGGCGTAGGCGTACGCGGCGACGGCCGCGAGCGCCAGCGCGCTCCGGCGGTCGACCAGGGGCGCGACGGCGGCGGCCAGCGGCAGGCGCATCACGAGTGTCCCGAACAGGACGGCAAACGGGTTGTACGCCAGCGGTTCGGGAACGACACCCTCGGCGCTCCCGACGAGCAGGAGCGCACCGACCGCCGGGAAGACGACGGCGATGGTGAACCGGTTGTTCCGCACGAGTTCGTCGAGGCGGGCCTGGAACCGCTCGCGCGCGCGAGGTTCCCGGACGGCGTCGCCGGCCACCTCCGCGTCACCCATGGACGGTCACCCAGAGGCCACCGAGCGTGAGGAGGGCGCCGACGAGGCCGTTGATGGCGGGGAACCACCAGTAGGCCCGCTCGACGGCCACGCTGGCGGTGGCGATGGCGACGACGAGTAGCGGGTAGAGCCCCAGGAGCGCGCCGAGCGCCGGGTGGAGGAGGCCGAACAGGACGGCGGCGGCGAGCCAGCAGACCCCGCAGTAGGCGTAGCTTCGCCGTTCGCCGAGGACGGTCGCGGTGGTCCGGATGCCGGCCGCGCGGTCGGGTTCGATGTCGGGAACGGCGGAGAAGGTGTGCATCGCCATCGTCCAGCACCACCCGCCGGCGACGGCGAGGAGCGGCGGCGCTGCGCCCGCGACGGCCGCGTAGGCGACGACGCCGGGCAGGACGTACAGGCCGTTCGAGAGCGAGTCGAGGAGCGGCGTCGTCTTGAACCGGAGCGGCGGCGCGCTGTACTCGACGCTCAGGAAGAGCCACGCGGCGAGGGCGGCGAGGCCCACCGGCGGGAGGGCGGGGACGAACGCGAGCGCGAGGAGGCCGGCGGCCACGACCAGGCCCGCGACGAGCGGGTCGCGGCGGAAGCGGACCTCCCTGGCGCCCGCCTCAGCCTCGCCCGCTCCCTCCTCCTCACTCGCTTCCTCTCCGTCGCCCGCTCGCTCCCCTTCGCTCGCTTCCCTCCTTCCGTCGGTTCCCTCGCCGCCGTCGTCCTTCTTCGGGTTGTGCGCGTCGACGTCCCGGTCGAAGGCGTCGTTGACCCCGTAGAGGAAGACGTTCGCGGGGAGGAGGAAGTACGCGAACAGCGCGACGGCGACGGGCGAGAGGAGGGCCGGGAGCGAGTCGGCGGCGTAGGCCAGGCCGACGAGGACGGGCCCGGCGAGGTAGAACCAGAACCGCGGCCGGGAGAGTCGGAGGAGGTAGCCCGTCCGCGACTCGGCGGCGGGGAGGATGCTCGCGAGTCGGTCCGACGCGGCCCGGGCCATCGGCTCAGGCGACGTCCTCCAGCAGGCGGTTCGCGGCGTGCTCGCCGCTGATGACGCACATCGGGACGCCGACGCCGGGCGTCGTGAACGACCCCGTGAAGTAGAGGCCGTCGACGGCCGAGGAGCGGTTCGACGGGCGGAGCAGCGCCGTCTGGCGGAGCGTGTGCGCCAGGCCGAGCGCGGTGCCCTCCGTCGCGTTGTACCGCTCCCCGAAGTCGGAGACGGAGAACTGATCCTCGACGACGATGCGGTCGCGGAGGTCGACGCCGGCGTTCTCCGCCAGGTCGGCGAGTATCTTCTCGCGGTAGGCCTCCCTGACCGACTCGCCGTCGTGGAGGCCCGGCGCGACGGGGACGAGGACGAAGAGGTTGCTGTGGCCCTCGGGCGCGACGTCGTCGTCCGTCTCGGAGGGGACGCAGCAGTAGTAGGCCGGGTCGTCGGGCCAGGCCGGGTCGTCGAAGATGGACTCGAAGTGGGGGTCCCAGTCCGTCGGCAGGACGAGCGTGTGGTGGGCGAGCGGGTCGACGTCGCCCTCCACGCCGAGGTACAGCAGGAAGGCGGAGGGCGCGTACGTCCGGTTGTCCCAGTAGTCGTCGTCGTACTGGCGCTCGTGTTCGGGGAGGAGTTCCCGCTCTGCGTGGGCGTAGTCGGCGTTGACGACCACCTCGTCGGGGTGGAACCGCTCCCCGCCGGCCGTCTCGACGAGGAAGCCCCGCTTGCGCCGGGTTATCTCCGCGACTTCGGCGTCCGTCTCGTAGGTCGCGCCCAGTTCGGTGCCCAGGTCGACGAACGCGTCGACGACCGACCCCATCCCGTTCTCGGGGTAGTAGACGCCGAGTTCGAAGTCGACGTGGCTCATGATGTTGTAGAGCGCGGGCGTGTTGCGGGGGGACCCGCCGAGGAAGACGAGCGTGTACTGCATCACCTGCTGGAGTTTCGGGTGCGAGAAGTAGTCCTCGACGTGGCCCTGCATCGACCCGAGCAGGGAGAGGCCGACCGGCGCGGCCCGCAGGACGTCCAGGTCGACCCAGTCGCGCAGTCGGGAGCGGTCCTCGTAGACGAAGTTCTGCATCGACGTCTCGTAGTGGCGCCTGCTGGTGTCGAGGTACTCCTCCAGCGCCGCCCCGGAACCGGGTTCGTACTCGTCGAACCGCCGCTTCATCTCGGGGACGTCGCCGCTGACGTCGAGCGTGTCCCCGTCCTTGAAGAAGATGCGGTAGTGCGGGTCGAGGCGTTCGAGATCGTAGAAGTCCGCGGGCGTCCGGTCGAAGTGATCGAAGAAGCGCTCGAACACGTCGGGCATCATGTACCACGAGGGGCCCATGTCGAAGCGGAACCCGTCGCGTTCGAGGCGACTCGCCCGGCCGCCGAGCTGTTCGTTCTTCTCGACGAGGTGGACGTCGGCCCCCGCGTCGGCCAGGTAGCAGGCCGCGGAGAGGCCGCCGACGCCGCCGCCGACGACGAGGACGTCTTCGCCGACCAGGTCGCTCATTGCCGTTACTGCGGGGCGCGAGACGGATAAAGCAGCCCCCAAACCAGTGCGATCCGGCCGGCACGTCGCGGCTGTGGACGGTCACCGGCGGGACGGGTCTGAACGCCGACCGACACGCTTATTAAATCAGTAGTTAGAGTTAATAACGAATGGGTAGCACGCACGAATCCGGTACTACTGCTCCGTCGACAGGAACCTCCACGCTCGGCGTGGCCGGAACCGTCGTCCTGGTCGCGCTGTCCGCCCTCGCGGTGGTCAACGGCGTCGAGAAGGTCCTGATAATCGGCTGGGTCGCGTTCGTCGCGATGGCCCTGGGCGCCTGGCTCGGCGCCCGCGCGGACCGGACCGACCCCCACCGCCTCGTCTGGGGCTACGGCCTCGCGAGCGGGGCGATGATCACCAGCGCCGCGATGTTCCTCGTCCCGCAGGCCATCGGCCTCGGCACCGCCGCCGAAGCACCGCAACTCGGCGGCGTCGGCATCGCCGCCGGCATCGTCGTCGGATACAGTTCCCACACGGTCGGCCACCGCCTGACCCACCTCGACGTCTCCTTCGACGTCTCGACGGCGGAGATAACCCTCCACGCGCTGTCGGCGGGGCTCATCATCGGCCTCGTCTACGGGTCGATGCCGACGCTCGGCCTCCTGCTCGGCCTCGCCATCGTCTCCCACAAGGGCCCGGCCGGCTACGCCGCCGCCCGCCGCCTCGTCCGCAACGGCAAGTCCGCCACGGCGCTCCTCCTCCCGGCCGCCGGCGTCGGCGTGACCGCCATCCCCACCGCGCTCCTGCCCGTCCCCGAGGCTCCCGCGGTCAACGCCGTCGTCTTCGGCTTCGCCGCCGGCATCTTCCTCCACGTCGCGATGGACTTCCTCCCCAACTGCGAGGCCGGCAGCGAGATAGACGAGGCGTGCTCGCTCCACGAGCGCTCCCACCACCTCCTCGACGAACTTCGGACCCACGCCGTCGGTTCCACGGCGGTCGGTGCCGTCGCCGTCGTCGCCGCCTGGGTGTTGCTCTACTAGTCGGAGGACGCCGTCGCCCGGCGGTCGCTGCCGCACGGCGGTCGCTATCGGTTCTGCGGTCGCTATCCGTCCTGCGGTCGCTATCCGTCCTGCGGTCGTTATCCGCCCGGCGTCAGTTCCAGCGAGTCCCCGTCGCCGGCGTCGTCCAGTCGGTAGGTGACGCTCGTCTCGCTCTCCCCGTCGTCCGTCGTGGCCGCTACCCACTCGTCGGCCACCTCGAACGTCCGGCTCTCGCCCGCGCCGACGACGCCGCTCACGCGCGCGACGGGCGTGGAGGCGACGTCGGGTCCGGCCCGGTTGAGCGCGCCGAGATAGCGCCCCGCGACGTCCCCCCCGTTCGTCACCGCGACTTCGACCGTCTTCTCCCGTGAGCCGTCCCCGGCGTCGGGAACCGCCAGTTCGGCGGTCATATCCGGCATGGTCGTCGTCAGCCGCCGGACGACGTCCTTCGGCACAGCCGTCGACTCTCCGGGCCAGCGCAGGCGCGGCGCTCCCGACCCGAGGTCCTCCGGCACCGCGAACGCGATCAGACCGCGCTGGCGACCCCCCTCGTACCACGCGTCGTCGCCCCAGGTCGTCCGGTAGAACCGGTCCGGCGTCGTCGGTTCGCGACCCGCGCTCCCGACGGCGAGCGCGAAGTCGTCGCGCGCGAGGCGGCCCCGCTCGGTGGCCACCTCGACCACGAGGTATCGCGTCCCGAGGCCGGTGACCCCGATGGAGTCCGGCGTCGTCGGGCTGACGTACCCCACCTGCTGAATCACCGACTCCACCGTCACGTCGGCCGGTCGCGCGCTGGGCGTCGGCGTCCCGTCTTCGACCGGCGTCGGGTCCGGCGTCCCGTCCCGCGGCGGTTGCTCCGTCGGCAGGTCCTCCCGGTCCTCCGTGAAGACGAGACAGCCCGACAGCGCCGCGATCGATCCCCCGGCGCTCGCGAGGAGCGTGCGTCTGTCCATGTGGGAACGGCGAGAGCGCGCCGACAAGTACTTTCAGGTCGGTGAAAACGCGACTAGTTGTAGCCGCGCCACCGGTGGCCGCACTCCTTGCACTTGAAGAAGCGCGTCGGCGGTTCGTCGGCGGAGCCGGTCTGTTTGATCTCGTACCAGGCCTCGCCGTGGCCGCAGTCGTCGCAGGTGACGTCCTTCGCCGTCGGCTTCCCCTCGAAGTTGGCCCCCTCCTCCGTCTCGATGACGTCGTCGTCGGACTGGGCCTGGGTGCTGACGTAGTCGGCCGCCATCTCCTCGTCCTTGGCGACCTCCGCCCCGCAGGACTTGCAGACCATCACGTCGCCGTCCGAGTGCATCATCGACCCGCATTCGTCGCAGAACTGCATTGTTGGTTCGGGACTAGTCCGTCCCGCCTGTTATACTCTCGCCTCTGAGACCGTGGACGTGAATCGGTGAGTCGGAGTTGGACTCGGGACGAACTGCTCGCTCCGAGTACAGACGCAATATTCGAAGCCCCTCGGCCCGCTCTCCAGCAGTCGACGTTACCACCGCAAACGAAGGAAAGCCCTCGGTCCGCTGAACTCGCGCGGACCACGCTGCGGTCCTCGCTCCCTTCGGTTGCTCCGGTCCTTGCGGGTCCGTGCTTCGTTCACCGGCCCTCGCCCTTTCATTCCTCCAGGCCGCATTGCTCGCGCGGCCTCACTTTCGTTCGGCCCGCGCTCGCGATTGCGACCACCACTCCTCCCCGGTCGCGCCGGACATCGGCGCGCCCGCTTCCTTCCGCAACCGCCCGCTGTGGCCGGGAGCGCGGCCGCGAGCAGATGCGAGCGGCGCGCGACCCGGGGAAGGGCAGGACTGCCTGCGGATCCTGGTGGAATGAAAGGGCGAGGCGGGCTGGGGGAAGCACGACCCCGCAAGCACCGAGCGAAGCGAGGCGCGCAGCGTGGGTCGCGCGACCTCAGCGCGCCGAGGGCTTTCTGGTTGTTGCTGGTTCTCCTTCCAGTTCCAGAGCGAGGGAGCAAGGACGTTCCACCGTTCGTATCCCAACCAATCACGACGCCCCGATCTCGGCCCCTACTCCCCGCGTTCCAGGGCTTCGCGTTCGGCGACGACGGGGCAGTCGAGGAGGCGGACGGTGTCCATGTCGAGGAACTCGATTATCTCCGCCGTCTCGTGGGCACAGGAGACGTCCGGCGGCGCGGAGAAGTGCTCACACCCCTCGCAGAAGCGGTGTTTCGACACCTCGCTGTACCTGCTCCCGCCGGGGCGGGGTGGGTCCCCCTCCCCGTCAGCGTCCCCGTCGGCGTCGTCCCCCTCGTCCGCCGTTATCTCGGTCCAGACCTGATCTGGGTCGACGGATCCGGCGTCGACGCGCTCGAAGGGGCTCCCGCCCCCGTCGAACGGGCTCTCCGACGGCGTCTCGACGTGGGCGAAGGGGTCGTCGGCGTCGAACGACTCGTCGACGGCCCCCGCCTCCGGTGTCGCTCCCGACTCCACGGCCTCGGCGTCCCGTGCGTCGGCGTCGGGGCTCCAGGGGTCGACCGGCGAATCGTCGTCGCCGTCCTGTTGCCCCGATTCGGGGGCGTTCGGCGTTCCCGCCTCGGAAGCGTCCGGTCTCCCCGACTCGGGGGCGTCCGCGTCGAGTCGGTCGAAGGGGTCGCCGTCGCGCTCCGCGTCCGGGCCGAGGCGGTCGAACGGGTCCTCGCCGTCGAAGGAGTCCTCGCGGTCGGACTCCCCGTCATCGCGGCGGGGGTCGTCCCCCTCCGGCCCCTCGTCGCTCACGCGTCGTCCTCCTCGCCGGACTCTAGCTGGGCCGCCGGGACCAGACGCGCCTTCGTCCGGAACAGGCCGCCGGCCGGGCGGACGTCCGAGACGGCCGCGTTGCAGTGGGGGCACTCGGGGTCGGTCAGGAGCCCCAGGTGGACCGTCTCGTCGCAGCGGCCACAGGTCGCCGTCGCGACGCCCTCCTGGGCGGCCGCGCGCTTGATGCGGTCGACGGCCTGTTCGTGGTCGCTCCGGCCGCTGGACGCGTCCTTCAGGTCGCTGACGACCCACGCGACGCGGTTCAGTTTCTCCGAGACGTCGTCGACGCGGTCGGTCAGCGTCGCGCGCTCCTCGGCCCCCTCGTCGAGGCGCTCGTCCACGTCGTCGCGGAGGGTCGCGACGTCGCCGGCGAGGTCGTTCACGCGTTCGTCGAGGGCGTCGAGCGCGTCGAACTCCTCGTGGTCGTGGTCCGCCGGGGCCTTCGCGTCCGTCTCGCGTTTCACCTGCACGACGCGCTCCCGGACGTCGTCTATCTTCGCCTGGAACTCCTCGTCGAGTTCGTCCACGGCGGACTGCCGGTCCGCCGCGACGTCTAGCTGGACGCGTTCCGCGACCGAGTCGGCCAGGTCATCGCTCCGTTCGTCGAACGCCGCGTCCACGCGCTCCGCGACCAGGTCGTCGACGCGGTCCGCCAGCGCCCCGTCGAGTCGCTCCTCGACGGCGGCCTCGACCTGCTCGTCGACCGCGGCCGAGACGGCCGACTCCACGTCGACGAAGTCGTCCGCGTCGAGGTCGAGCAACCCCGCCGCGTCGAGTTCGCCGTCGAGCGTCGCCGCGGCGTGATAGGAAGCAAGGATCTGGGCGACGAGAGCGTCGCGCTCGACGCCCATGGTCGCGGCCCGGTCGTCGAGCCACTCGTCCAGTTCCGGCGGGACGTCGGCCTGGACGCCCGGATCCTCCCGCGACTCGCTCGCCATTACCAGTTCGATGTGCGAACTCGTAGTTAAGGGTTTGCCGCCCATTTCAGGATGCGATACCCGCACGCGGACGGGGGGTCCGTCACCCGATCCGGTGGAGGGACCCCGTCACCGGATCTTCCGGACGTCGCTGATGTCGAAGCCGCCGTCGTCGATGGTCGTCTCGAACCGGACGATGTCCTCGTCCTCTATCTGGGAGAGGACGCCGCGGAACTGCTTGACGACGAGCGTCCGGGCGCGGCTGGAGCCGCCGGACTCCCACTCGAAGCGCATCGTCCCGTCGACGGCGTCGGACAGCTGGGCGAACCGCTCGGACGATAGCGTCTCGTGGTTGAGGTGAAGGATGATCAGTCCATCCCACTCGTGGGCCGCCTTCTGGAGTCCCTTGACGAGGAAGCCGACGTCCGTCCACGTCACCTCCTCGCCCATGGCGCTGATGAGGTCGGACAGCGAGTCGATGACGACGAGGTTGCCCGGTGCCACCTCGCTCAGCGTCGACCCGAGCGCCTCCAGCAGGTCCTGCCGGTCGGTGCGCTGTCGCAGGTCGGTTATCCCCTTCGTCGCCGCGGCGTACCAGTCCCGCGGCACCGGGCTGACGTGGAAGTACCGTTCGGAGACGTCGTGGAACTCCAGCGCGTCGAGGCCGCGGTCCACGACGTCGTCGCCCATCGCCATCCGCATCTCGCCGGCGAGTTCTCTCTCGCTGGCCGTGAAGGAGACGTAGTGCACCTCGTCGGGCTGGACGGCGTCGGCCGCCGGGTCGCCGTAGTAGAGGTCGTACAGGTCGTCGTCGACCGTCCCGAGCGCGTTGAGCAGCGCGCTCGTGTGGACGAACTCCCGGGACCCCGCGCCCGCCTCGCCAGCGGCGAGGACGACGGTTCCCGTCGGCGCGCCGCCGTTGACGATGGCGTCCAGCTGTCGAACCCCGAACGGGATGCGGTCCATGCGGTTGCGTGCCCCCTCGGCCCGCTTAACGATTCGCCCGCGAGAATCGACCGTGATACTGGAGCGGAGCGCTCGGGCGGAGACGGTCGCGCGTCACTCCAGCGTCGGTCTGTCGTCCACCGTCGCGCCCTCGTTGCGCGGTGCGGCGGTCAGCACCTCGCCGTCGACGCCCAGGTCGGAGAGCGCCATCTCGGCGGCCGTCCGCGCCGACTCGACGTCGGCGCGCGTAGTGAGTCCCCAGACGGCGGGTCCCCAGGAGGACTGGCCGGCGCCGGTGACGGCGGTGCTCTGGGTCAGGCGCTCGACGACGCGGCCGGCGGGCGGGCGGTAGACGCCGCCCTGCTCGTCGGCGTACCAGGCCCCGTTGAGTCGGCCGAGTCGGGCGGCCGCGCGTCCGAACCGGCGGTGGTTCCCCTCGGCCGCGGCGGGGAGGAGTTCCCTGGTGAGGACGGCGGCGACGTCGTCGGCGACGCCCGGGTCGGCCCGCTCGACGGAGTTGCGCATGTGCCGGTCCTCGTCGGCCCCGCTGTGGCCGGCCGCCGCCTCGGGGACGACGAGGACGAACCGCCAGTCGTCGGGCAGGTCGTGGCGGGCGACGACGGGCGGCACGGTCCAGTCGCCGTTGGCCGGCGGGCGCGAGGTGAACCGCTCCGTCGGGTGGCCGCCGTCGACGACGAAGCCACCGTCCTCGAAGGTGGCGACGCCGACGCCGCTCCGCCCGCCGCGGCCCAGGTCCGGGGCGAGTTCCCGGGGGTCGACCTCCCGGTCGTGGGCGCGAGCGACGGCGACGAGCGCGGCGAGCGCGAGTTGCGTCCCGCTGCCGAAGCCGACGTGACGCGGGAACCGGTCGCCGACGGTGACCGCCGCCCCCTCGACGTCGAGCGTCGCGACGACCCGGCGGACGTACGGCTCCGCGGCCTCGTCGTCGCACCGGACCTCGTCGGCGGGACGCGCGCTGACGGTCAGTTCCGGTCCGTCGAGGGCGACCCCAACCCCGCCGTACAATCGCTCGTTGGCGAGTGCGAGGTTCTGGAAGCCGAAGTGCAGGCGCGCCGCCGTCGTGACCGTGACCATGGCGGCCTATCGGTCCCGGGTGAAATGAAGGATGCGGCTCGGGGCCGGCGAGTTCGCCGTGGAGCCGTTCGGATCCCCGCACCGGGCGACCCGGTCGTCAGTCGTCGGCGGCGTCGACCGGACGGGCCGTGACCCGCCCGTAACTGGCGAGTTCGAACTCGTATCCGGCGTAGGTGAACCGGACCTCGCGGTCGCCCTCGTAGTAGCGGTCGTCCGGGGGCGTGAGCAGTCGGTCGAGCGCCACCGGGTCCACGGCTTCGTACAGCGGTTCGAGATCGGTAGACTCGGTCCCGGTGAGCGACTCCGCGACGGCGACGACCGTCACGCTCGGCGTGGCGTCGGACGCGTCGAAGCAGGTCCGGTACGCCCCGGTGTCCGGGTCGTACTCGAGTTCCCCGGAGCAGCGCTCGGTCGGGTTCACTGGCGGTCCTCCCCGACCACCTGCTGGCCGAAGTGGTCGAACGGTTGGACGTGGTGGCTCTTGATCACCTTCGAGTTGACGACCGTGAGGCCGACGTCGCTGAGTTCGTCATTGATGCGGGCCATGTCGGTCGTGTCCGTCCCGACGGCCTCTATCTGGACGTTGTCGTTCCCGTTCAGCACCTCGTAGATGGCGACGACGCCGTCGACGTCCCGGGCCCGCTCCGCGAGTTGCGCTCGCTCGGGGTTGGGCGCGCTACAGATGAAGAACACGTGCAGGTGGAGTCCCGCCCGCTCGTAGTCGACGTCGGGATGGTAGCCGCGCAGGACGCCCGACTCCTCCAGTTTCTCGATCCGGTTCCTGACGGTGCTCGCGGACACGCCGACCTCCTCGCCCATCTCCTCGGTCGTGACGCGGCGAGCGTCCCGCTGGAGCATGTAGAGGATGCCTCGGTCGATGTCGTCGAGGTCCATAGACCGGTCATAGCGCCACCCGTAGATGTGCTTTTCGCACCCAGGCGACGTCTTCGTGTGCATTGCACATCCTTCCCACGACTATTGCTAATTTAGCAACGTTAGTTGCCTATCGGACTGTTGCAAAACGGCACCTGTGTATTTTGTAGAGTTGTAGTTCAGGCGGAATTTCTCGTCGCGCCAGACGCCGTCCGCGATGCCAGACCGGGGTCCGACGCCGGGGAAAACCGGAGACGCGCTGGCGGAGAGCGCGTTCGTCCGACGTCCGGCGAGTCCAGGCGGGGGCGGGAGCAGGGGGCGGACGGGTACGTGACTCTCGAACACGGTAGTCCGTGCGCTTAAGGCGTCAGGTCGCACAGTTCCGGGCATGAGTCAGCAGGAACGCAGGGAGCGCGGGGCAAAGGATCCGGACCTGCCGAGTTCGGAGGTCACCGAAGGGAACGAGCGCGCGCCCCACCGGGCGATGTTCCGGGCGATGGGGTACGACGACGAGGACCTCTCCTC
>CAZMGU010000032.1:0-23070 GCA_964565905.1 uncultured Halobacteriales archaeon | reverse complement strand
TCGTTCACTCCGTTCGCGCGGTACGCTAGTAGCTCTTCGCGAAGTACGCCGTCTCGCTCCGACCTTTTACGTCGTCGGGGTCGCTCCGCGACCCGCTCCTCGCAAAACGTCGGGGAAAAGGCCCCGCTGACTCGCTTCACTCGTCAGCGGTGAAACCGCGCTCACTCCGTTCGCGCGGTACGCTAGTAGCTCTTCGCGAAGTACGCCGTCTCTTCCGCCGTTTCGCCACAGATGGCACAGTCGTCGTGGACCGGTTCCTCGTCGCGGTCGAGGGGGACCATGACGATTTCGGCGGCGATGGCCTCCTTGATCGGTTCCTCGCAGGCCTCGTCGCCGCACCACCCGGACTTCACGTAGCCGCCGTGCTGGCCGAGGGTCCCGAGTATCTCCTCGCGCGACTCCGCCTCGCGTATCTCGCCGTCCAGCGTCTCCTCCGCGCTGGCGTAGAGTTTCGCGTGGACGGTGTCGAGGTGCTCCTCGACGGTGGCGGGCAGGTCGGCGCGGTCCTCGACGACTGACTCGCCGTCGGGCCGGTGCGAGAACGTCACCTCGTCGTCCTCGACCTCGTTC
The DNA here is from genome assembly GCA_964565905.1 of uncultured Halobacteriales archaeon. Taxonomy (GTDB): domain Archaea; phylum Halobacteriota; class Halobacteria; order Halobacteriales; family Haloarculaceae; genus Halomicrobium. The sequence goes on along the minus strand of CAZMGU010000032.1, from coordinate 22,500 downwards.
GGGCCGATTTCGATGCGGAGCGGGACGCCCTTCAGCTCCCAGTCGTTGTACTTGAAGCCGGGGTTGCGGTGGTCGCGGTCGTCGAGGTGGACGCGGACCCCCGCCTCGTCGAGTTCGGCGGCGACGTCGGCCGAGTACTCCAGGACGTCCTCCTGGTTCTCCTCCTGGTAGATGGGGACGACGACGACCTGCTCGGGGGCGAGGGCCGGCGGGAGCACGAGACCCTGGTCGTCGGAGTGGGTCATGATCAGCGCGCCCATCGCGCGCCACGAGAGTCCCCAGGAGGTGGTGTGGGCCGTCCGGACCTCCTCGTCCTCGTCGACGAAGGTGATGTCGAACGCCTCGGCGAAGGAGGTGCCGAGGTAGTGGGAGGTGGCGGACTGGACTGACTTGCCGTCGGGCATCAGCGCCTCGACGGTCGTCGTGGTGTGCGCGCCGGGGAACTTGTCGTGGTCGGGCTTGCGACCCTTCATCGCCGGCATCGCCATCACCTCCTCGTAGAGGCGCTCGTACTGGTCGAGGCGGGTCATCGTCTCGTCCCAGGCGCTCTCCTCGTCCGCGTGGGCGGTGTGGCCCTCCTGCCAGAGGAACTCCTTCGTCCGGAAGAACGGCTTGGTCTCCGTGGCCTCCCACCGGACGACCGAACACCACTGGTTCAGTCGCATCGGCAGGTCGCGGTGCGAGCGCGTCCACTGGGCCATGAACGGGGCGATGATGGACTCGCTGGTGGGTCGGACGGCGAGGCGCTCCTCGAGTTCCTCGTGGCCGCCGTGGGTGACCCACGCCACCTCGGGGTCGAACCCCTCGACGACGTCCTTCTCCTTCTCCAGGTAGCTCTCGGGGATGAACAGCGGGAAGTAGGCGTTCTCGACGCCGGTGTCCTTGAACCAGCCGTCGAGGTGGCTCTGGATCCGCTCCCAGACGGCGTACCCCCGCGGGCGCGTGACGATGAAGCCGCCCATGGGCGCGTAGTCGGCCATCTCCCCCTTCCGGACGACCTCCGCGTACCACTCGCCCGTCTGGTGGGACTTCGAACTCGTGATCCCCAGGTCCTGCTCGTCGCTCATACCCGGTATTGATCCGTGGGGGGAATAAACGCGCTGTGTTTCGCCCGCTCCGCCGGGAACCGGGTCCACCTCGGCCACCGGATCGGCGGCAGACGGGCGTCTGACGCCGGGCGGTAGCCTTTTCCACCGGACGAACGAAGCGGGCGCTATGACTACCGCCGGATCCGACCCCGACCGCGAGGAGATAATCGTCCGCCTCCCGGACGCGATGGTCGACCGGGTCGACGAGTCGTGTCGGACCGACGGCTATCCGACCCGGAGCGAGTTCGTCAGCGAAGCCATCGAGCGGGCCGTCGAACGGCGGGAGTAACGCTCGCCACCCCCGGTATCGCCGCCAGAGGGATAAACGTCCGACACCTAGTTCAGCGTGAACTATGGAACAGATAGAACTCGGTCAGGCCACCATCGCGTACGAGGACCAGGAGGGCGAAGTCGTCGAGAAGACGGTCGACAACGAGGAGATAGTGTACGCCCGCGACCACTGGATGCTCAAGTCGGGGACGGACGACGACGGGAACGACCTGATGAGCCAGATACCCCGCGACCGCGTCCTGCGCGTCGACCGGAACGTCGAGCGGTTCGAGGACGAGGCCCGCACGGTCCGGCGTCGCGTCGAATCCATCGCCAGCGACCTCCGGGAGAAACTCCCGGTCGACGTCGGCGACGGCCGCGGGCGCGGACCACAGCAGGGACGCCAGTCCGGCGGGGAGAGCCAGCGCATCCCCGTCGAGGAGGGCGACCGCGGGAACCAGTGAGGGACTGACAGCGACGCCGTCACCCAGAGACCACCACCGTCAGCCGAAGTCGAACGCCGTCACCCGAAGTGGTCGACCAGTCGCTCGGCGGCGGCCTCGACGCGGGGCGTCACCAGCGCGAACCGGATCCAGTCGCCCCGCGACTCCCCGAACGCCTCGCCGGGCATCCCCGCCACGCCCGCCTCGTCGACCAGTTCGTACACGTTCTCGAACGTCCCGGGGAAGCCGTCGAAGCGGGCCATCACGTAGAACGCGCCCTCCGGCCGGTCGTACGTCGCCTCGACCGCGTCGAGCGCGTCGCAGAAGACGTCGACGCGTTCTTCCAGGCGGCGGCGGTTCTCGGCGTAGTAGTCCGGGTCGGTCGTCTCCAGCGCCCGCAACACGGCGTACTGCGCCGGCCGCGACCCGCTCACGTTCGTGATCATGTGCCGCGTCCTGGCGCGCTCCAGCAGGTCGCCGGTCGGTCCGTCCGTCGGCGGGAAGACAGCGTAGCCGACCCGAAATCCGGTGATCGCCATCGACTTCGAGAAGGCGTTCGTGGCGACGACGTTCGGTGAATCGGAGCGCAGTGCCGACGCGAACCGGCCCGAGTAGTCGAAGTGGTCGTACACCTCGTCGCTGACCAGCAGCGCGTCGTTCGCCTCGGCGACGGCGACGAACTCCGCCATCGCGTCCGCGTCGTACACCGCGCCGGTCGGGTTGTTCGGGCTGTTGACGACGACGACGGCGGTGTCGTCGCTCGCCGCCTCGCGGACGCTCTCGGGGTCCAGGTGCCCGTCGTCGCTGGCCGGCACGAACGAGACGTCCGCGTCGACGAAGTTCGCCCGCCCGGCGTAGTAGGGGTACACCGGGTCCGCCAGCAGGATTTCGTCCCCGGAGAACCGCTCCAGGCCGCCGACCATCGCCAGGTGGTTCGCCTCGCCCGCGCCGTTCGTGACGACGACTCGCTCCCGGTCGACCCCGCGACGATTGGCTATCTCCTCCCTGAGTCCGGCCAGGCCGACGCTCGGCGCGTACCGGAACTCCTCGGGGTCCGCGTCGGCGTACTCGCGCAACCCCTCCCGGAGGCCCTCGGGCGGGTCCCAGTCCGGACTCCCCGACACCATGTCCACGACGTCGCGGTCCGCCTCCCGCGCGTACCTGATGACGCGGAAGAACTGCGGCGTCTCGTAGTCCATGTCCCAGGTGTGTTCGCTGGCCGTCTTGGGTGTTGCGACGGAGTGTCTCAGTAGCCCGTACAGTGACTGCAACGAACGTCTCGAAAGCCCCCGGTCGCTGCGGTCCCGCGCCACGCGCTGCGCTCCTCGCTCCCTGCGGTCGCTCCGGTGCTTGCGGCGGCGGGGTTCCCGCACCGACCGGCCCCTTTCATTCCCACCCGCCCGGTTCGTCGCGCCGGCCATCGAACTCCCTGGATCGGACTTTTGGTGGCGGGAACCGACCCCTCCAACATGAACGAAGCGGACGCACCGATCGAGGAGCGGGTGGGTGAAGTGCTGCGCGAACGCGAGGAGACGGTCGCCGTCGCGGAGTCGTGCACCGGCGGCCTGATCGGGTCGCTGCTGACCGACGTGCCGGGGTCGAGCGACTACTTCGACCGGGCGGTGGCGACGTACTCCTACGAGGCCAAGCGGGACGCGCTCGCGGTCTCTCGGGAAGCGCTGGACGAACACGGCGCGGTGAGCGAACCGGTCGCCCGCGAGATGGCCCGGGGGGTCCGGGACACGGCGGACGTGACGTGGGGCGTGGCGACCACCGGCGTCGCCGGGCCGACGGGCGGCACCGAGGAGACGCCGGTGGGGACGGCCTACATCGGCGTCGCCTACGCCGCGCCGTGGGGGAGCGGCGACTCCCGGACGACGGTCGAGCGCTACGAGTTCGACGGCGACCGGGGGACCGTCAAGCGGCGGGTCGCGGAGCGGGCGCTGGCGGACCTGCTGGACGCGGTGGCGACCGCCGGGGAGTGAGACGGACGAGGCTGTTCACTCGATTTCCAGTTCGACGCGGAACGGGAAGTCGCCGCCGAGGTGGTCGCTCGACGCGTTGAGACTCCCGTGGACGAAGTGGCGGCCCGGGGGGACGCCGACGGGGTCGCCGCCGAGTTCGAACTCCACGCGCTGCACCTCGCCGGCGGCGATGGCGTCGTCGGATCCCCCGCGGTAACTGCTCGTGCTCGGCCAGATCGAACTCGACCCGTCGGTCGTGGAGTAGAGGAACCGCTCGCGGCCGCCGTCGACTGGGCGGTACCGGAGCGACCCAAAGGGACCGTTGGAACCGCCGTACAACTCGATGGGGCCCGATCCGGTGTTCTCGACGGCGAGGGCGACTCGGCCGGGGTCCTTGAACCCGATGCCGCCCTCCGTGACCGTCGCCGAGACGGACAGCGGCAGGTGGTCGAGCGTCCAGGCGTCCACGCCGTAAGACTTCCCGTCGACCCGGAGCGCGCTGGCGGTCCGGAGTTTCGAGACGACGTCGCGCGACGGGTCGAGGAGTCCGTACTCCCGGTGCTCCTCGCCGTCGATGGCCTCGCGGACGCGCTCGCGCACCGACCCGGGGAGTTCGGAGAGGGCGACCGTGCGGGCGTCGCGTAGCGCCTCCCGCGAGACCCGTTCGGCCGACAGGGTGTACGGCGCGCCGGGGTCGCGCTGGGTCACCGAGAACCGGTAGATCGATCCGCCGACCCGCACCGCGTCGTACGTCTCGAAGAAGGCGAGGAGTCGCCGGCGCGGGGCGCGGTCGACCGCGCTCCCCGCACGTGCCTTGGCGAGGAACTGGTCGTCCTGCGCGTAGCGGGCGACGGATCTGCCGAACTGGTCGCTGCTCGCGACCGAGAGTTCGCCGGGGTCGCCGGTGTAGCGGTCGGCCGTCACGACGACGCGGGGAAAGTCGTCCGACAGGCGGTAGGGGACGCCGGCGTCGCGGACGTAGTCGGTCCGGTCGCGGAAGTCGCTCAGCCACGACGGCGGGTCGTCGGTCTCGTACCCCCCGTCGACGGCGGCCTCGACGACGCGACGCTCGTCGCGGTCGAGCGATTCGAACGGCTCTACCCGGCGGTCGTGGGAGCCGTGGTGGTTCAGGCTGAAGGCGGCGTCGTACGTCTCGACGGACGGGACGGAGAGCGACCGGGTGTCGCTCGCCCGGTAGGCGAGGAGTCCACCGAGGCCCAGCGACGCGCTCCCACCCAGGGCGGCGAGGAAGCGGCGGCGGCGCATACACCACCGTGCGCCCAGCCACCACATAAAGCCAGTCCTCGCTCAGCGCGCGTTTGACCGATCCGGGATGGGCCCAGCGGGGTCGCGACGCGCCGACCGGACCGAGTCAGTACACCTTCACGTCGTCGAAGCGCCCCCCGTAGGCCACGTGGTTCGGGTGGGTTGCCTCCGTCCCCTGGAGCATCACCCGGTCGAACTTCGACCAGGTGTTCTCGTAGCCGAGGTGGCAGAACTCCAGGGCGCATCGCAGTTCGTGCAGCGGGCCGCTCCGGTGGAATATCCGCCGCGGTTCCCCGTTCCGGAGGGCCGCGACGAACGCCGACTCCTCGCGGACCGGCCGGTCGAAGGCGACCCACGCCTCGCCGACGGTGGGCGTCCGGTGGGCGTACGAGGACGTGAACGTCTGGAGGCCGAGGTTCCGGGCGAGTTCGCGCGCCCGCCCGTTGTGGTGTGGCAGGTGTTTCGGGTTGTACACCTCGACGGCGTCCACCTGGTCCCGGTAGTCGCGTATCTCCGACTCGGTGAGACTCACCGTGAGGAACTCCGGGTGGGGGACGAGGACGGCGGCGTCCTGTCGGCGCAGTTCCGCCATCGTCCCCTCGAGGGTCAGGAAGTCGGGGACGGGTTCGTCGAGGCCGACGGCGAGGACGTGTCGCCGGTTCCCCCAGGTCCCCGTGAACAGTTCGCGGGCGGGAAACACCGTCAGTTCGTCGTCGGAGAACCGCTCGGCCCGTTCCCGGACGTCCGGGAGTCGGGTGAAGTGCGGGGCGTAGACGAGCGCGTCGAGTCCACGGGCCTTCGCCCGTCTCACGACGGCGTCGTCCAGCACCTTCACGTGCACGTCCACCGCGAACCCCGCGTCCTCGCTCACGTACCTGCGTAGCGTCAGCCGAGTGTTAGGGATTTCTATTCGAGCGACCGCCGAAGTGTTCGCATTCCGGAGTCGTCCGGACGCGAACTGACGAGCCAGTGGTACGACCGAATACCGCCGGCGATCGGTCGCAGTCGGCCGGTTATCGCGGCCAGACGTATTAGATAATTGGACTCTTTACAGGGTTCTTATCCCTTAGTAATCTACGGGTGATAGCGTCGGCCCGGACGACGCGCACCGTGCGCGGATGACCTCCCGGCCCCGATAGCCGCGGTTATACAGCCATGATCGGATATTACGCGTTCTGTAACAGGAGTGGTGCACCGCTCTCGAAACCCGAGAACTACGACGACCGGGGGCAGGCCTGGCGGCACGTCCTCCCGGACGAGGCCGCCAACGACGACCACGTCGGCGAATTGACGAACGGCGAGATACGGTCCTCCCGGCGTGCCCTGCTGACTCACTTCCGCCGGAGTCACCGCAAACACCACGAGTACGACGAGGAGTGCTACCGGCGGGCGTCGCTCGCGATACGGCGTCTCAAGCGGACGGCCTCCGGCGGACAGGCGGACGACAGGCACGTGTGGTACGCCCTCCAGCGCCGACTCGGCGACCTCGGCTACGAGACGGAGTGGATGTACACCCACGCCGGCCTCCGGTGTCCGTCGTGTCAGGGTCGGCTCAGGTTCCGCGAGGAGGCCGGCCAGATCCGCGCCGACTGCGGGACGAACTGCGACGGGGCGGAGGCGGACCGACTGGCCGAGATACGGGAGACGGTCGCGTCGCTGTACGGGGCGACGTTCGAGGACGTCACCGCCGAACCGGAGGCGTTCCTGCAACCGTGAGCGACCGGTATCGGTGGCGTCGGGCGGTCACGGGAGAATCGTGTGCGGTCGGTGCGGACGGAGGGACCTAACCAGGCGTGGCACGCCAAGACCTTCGCGTCGTCGAGGTACTCACGCTCGACGAGACGGCGCGCGAGGAGGTGATCGAGATTCTGGAGGACAACGACCTCGACTACGTCGTGACGGACGACAGCGACGGTGACTCCGAGTCGGCGACGATCACGTTCCCGCTGCCGACCCGCATCGTCGAACACGTCCAGACGAGTCTGGAGGACCTCGAGGTGGACGACGACCTGTACACCGTCGTCATCGACCCCGAGGCCGTCGTCTCCGACCGGTTCGGTGAATCCGACGACCCCTACCACCAGGTGCGCGGACTGGGCTACCAGGGCATCTCCCGGAGCGAACTGATCGCGACGGCGACCGACCTCGTTCCGGACCGGACGATATACCTGCTGATGACCGGCATCAGCGCCATCGTCGCGACGGCCGGCGTCCTGCTGAACTCCCTGTCCGTCCTCGTCGGTGCGATGGTCATCGCGCCGCTCATCGGACCGCTGATGGCCACGAGCGTCGCGACCGTCCTCGACGAACCCGACCTGTATCACAGGGGGATCCGCCACCAGTTACAGGGCGGTGCGGTGGCCCTCGCCAGCGCCGTGGGGTTCGCGACGATGGTGAAGTTCACGGACCTGGTCTCGGGCGGTTTCGACGTCAACGAACTCCTGAAAGTGAGCAGCCACACGGCGCCGAACTTCCTGCTCGTCGTCGTGGCGCTCGGCGCGGGGTTCGCGGGTGCCCTGAGCCTCTCGACGAGCGGCACCATCGACCTGGTCGGCGTGATGATAGCGGCCGCGGTGATGCCGCCCATCGGCGTCGTCGGCGTCGGCGTCGCCTGGGCCAGTCCCGCCGCCGTCGTCGGCGGCGTCACGGTGGTCCTCGTCAACGTCCTCTCGATGACGCTGGCGGCGATTATCAGCCTCTGGTACCTCGGCTACCACCCGGAGAGCATGGCCGACGTCCGCCGGGCGCGCGGGACGATGCTGGTCCGCATCACGGTCCTGAGTACGCTGATCCTCGTCCTGGCGTTCGTCCTGTCCCGGGTCACCTCAACCGGCCTCCACGGGGTGTTGAACGTCCCGTGAGCCCCGGCCCGCCACACGAGGATCCGGACGCCCCGGCGACCGACGACGGCGATTCGACCGGCGACGAGGACGAATCGTCGAACGACGGGCGGAACTGGCGTCGAGCGTTCGTGCGCGCGGCGACCGTCCTCTCGTCGGTCCTCGTCGGCCTCGGTCGGTTCCTCTTCGTCACCGGTCGACTCCTCGTCGTCGTCCTGGTGCTCGCCGGAACGGTCGTCGCCGACGACGGCGTTCGCGCTCGCGTCCGTCGCTGGTTCCTCCTCGACGGCGACCGCTGGCTCATCGCGGGCGGCATCACCGTCGCCACGTTCGCTGGCACGTTCGTGCTGGTGACGACGAACCTCCTGGGGTCCCAACAGGGAACGTTCGTCTCGGGGATGTTCAGCGCCGTCATTAGCGGCCTGTTCTCGTTCGTCCCCATCGTCGTCTCGGTGAACCAGTTGACCGCCTCGCGCGTCGTCGGTTCGCTGTCGGACATCCGGGAACAGATGGAGAGCGCCAGGGAGTTCCAGCGCCAGGTCGCGGCCATGAACGCCGACAAGGAGGTGGCCGCAAGCAACCCGTCGGCGTTCCTCGCCGCGGTGACGTCCCTGCTCCGGAGCCGGGCGACGGCGCTCCGCGAGGCGGTCGCGGACCAGCCCGATCCGGTGCGTTCGGAGGTCGAGGCGTACGTCGACGTGGTGCTCCGGCAGGCCGAACACGTGGGCGCGGTGCTCGACGGGAGCCGTCGACCGCTGAACGAACTGCTGGTCCCGATGATGGGCGACAACTACCCGCAGAACGTCCAGGACGCCCGGCGACTCGAGACCGAGTACGGCGACCGGCTCTCCGAGCGCGCTCGCGCGCTGCTGGAGGCGCTCCGGGAGCTTTCGGTCACGCTCGACCTCCTGCGCCAGTACTACAAGGCGATGTACATCCAGGGGGCGCTGTCGCGTCTCTCCCGGTGGATCGGGTACACCGGCGTCGGCGCGTTCTTCGTCGCCATCGTGGTCGTGATGGGGTTCGCGGAGGGCCAGCCGTTCCCCGGGTGGCCGCTCCTGCTGGACCTCTCGGTCAGCGCCGCCGTCGCGGCCGTCGTCCTCCCCTTCGCCGTGCTCCTCTCGATCGTGATCCGCATCGCGACTATCACGGAACGCACCGCGGCACCGGGTCCGTTCACGCCGCTGGGCGAGACGCCGTCCTACGCCCGCCACCGCGACGACTAGGCGCGACGACGCGTCGGCCTCCCCGTTGCACAGCGCGCGAAACGCCTCCGACGCCGTCGGCCGCTCGCCGCCGACGGAACGTCTCCGATAGATGACGAAGGAAACCACTAGCTACGTCGATCGAGTCGCACGCAAACTGGACGGTCCACGCCGCCCCTGGACCGCCGTCGCCGTCCTCGGCGCGACGGTGACGCTGTGGGTCGCGGTGCTGGCCGGATGGGTCCCGATGCCGATGCCCGCCGACGTGCCGGCCTCGGCACCGGGAGCCACCGAGATGGCCGCGACGACGGGCGGTGCCGTCGCGGAGTACCTGACGATGTGGGGTGCGATGATGTCCGCGATGATGTATCCTGCGATGTTGCCGTTCGCCCGGCGGTACGTCGATTCCCTCGAAGGGAGCCCGGTCGCGATAGCGGCCGCGCTGGCGACGTTCTTCGTCGCCTACAGCGCCGTCTGGACCGCGACGGGCGTCGTCCCGCTGGCCGTCGAGTCCGTCGTCGACATCGGCGGACTCGTCCGGGCCGCCCCGTCGGCCGTCTACGGTGGAGCGCTCCTCGTCGTCGGCGCGTACCAGCTATCGTCGTTCAAACGCGCCGCACTGCGAGACTGCTGTAGCGGCGTCTCCGTCACGGACCCGTCCCTCGGCACGGCCGCGAAGACGGGGCTCGCCCACGGGCAGAGCTGCGTGGTCGCCACCTGGCCCCTCTTCGCCTTCCTCGTGCTGGCCGGTTCGATGAACGTCTTCTGGATGACCGCGCTTACCGCGGTGGTCGTCGCCGAGCGACTGCCAGGGTGGGGCGGCGAGATAGCCGACGCCGTCGGCGTCGTCGCCGCCGTCGCGGGCGTCCTCGTCCTGCTCCCGCTCCCGTTCCCGTTCCCATGACCGAACACACCTCGACTTCCGACGACGAATCGCACGCCGACCGCCCGCCAGCGGCGTCGTCCCGCGCGGACGGCCGACCGACGCGAAGGCAGTTCCTGGCGGCGGGGCTAGTCGCGGCGACCGGTGCCGTCGCCGGCTGTAACGGCGGGTCGACCGACCACGGCTGGATAGACGTGAACACGCCGACGAACGAGGGGCTGACCGACGCCGCGATGGCGACGAACGGGCCCCACGCCGTCGGCGAGGGCGGCCTCGTGCTCACCAGGCGCGGCGACGAGTGGCGAACCGTCGTCGAGGACGGGCCGAGCGGCGCGAGCAACGGGCTGAACAGCGTCGACGTCACGGACGACGGGCGCGTGCTCTGGACCTGCGGGTCGAGCGGCGCGCTCGGGCGCTACGACGTGACCGGCGGCCAGATGACGGACTTCACCGCGCCGAACGGGAAGACCAGTAGCTGGGCCGACGTCGCGGTGACGGGAGCCAGCGGCGACGAGCGGGTGTACGTGGTGAACAGTTCCGGCGAACTGCTCCCCGGGCGGTACACCGGGACCCGGGCCAGGTGGAACGAAGTGGTGAAACCGACCGGCGGCGAGAGCGCGTCGGCCGTCGACGTCGCCGGATCGGTCGCGTACGTCGCGGACACCTCCGGCGGCGTCTACCGGAACGACGCGAGTTCCCGGGCCGGGTGGAGGACCATCGGCGTCAGCAGCACCGACGCGACGTTCCACGACGTCGCCGCCGTCGACGCCGACCTGGTGAACGCCGTCGCGGACGACGGCTCCATCTACGTGTACAACGGCTACAACTGGCTGCAGTTGCACGCGGGCGAGAAGTCGCTGCACGCCGTCGACAGGGACCGCCACCGCGGACTCGCCGTCGGCACCGAGGGCACCGTCCACGCCATCGAGTCGAACGACTGGCGGACCGAGGAGACGCCGACGGAGCGCGTCCTCCGGGGCTGTGCCCTCGGGACGGCGTCGTACTCGGACGTCGTCGTCGGCGACGAGGGTCTCGTCCTGGAGCGGTTCGGCTGACGCCGACCGTCCAGAATTATAGGATAATTTATGTGTTTAACCCCACGCGGACGAAAGGACCGGTGATGTCCGAGTTGATACTCGACGTGACCGGGATGACCTGTGTGAACTGCGAACGACTCGTCGAATCGGAGCTGTCCGGACTCCCCGACGTCGACGGGGTGATGGCGAACGCCAGCCGGGACGTCGTCCAGGTGGAGGCGCCACCGACCGCCGCCGACGACGTCCTCGAACGGATCGACGACCTCGGATTCGGCGTCGAGACGTGACCGCCCGGTAACCGAGACGCTTCTTCCGTGACGGGGACGCGAACGTCCCCGTCGCACGCCCGACGTGGCCCCTGCCCGTCGGTTCTTCGACGCACGACTCTTCGAGACCCATGTACATCGAGACACTGATACGCGCGATAGAACTCACCGTCCGGATGGCCTGGGACACCTGGTGGGCGCTGGTACTCGGACTGACCATCTCCGGCGCCGTCGAGGTGTTCGTCGCCGAGGAGCAACTCACGAACGTGCTCGGCGACGACGGCTGGCGGGAGGTGTCGCTCGGCGCGGCCTTCGGCGCCGCCTCCTCCAGTTGCTCCTACTCCGCCGTCGGCACGACGAAGACGCTGTTCAAGAAAGGCGCCTCGGCCGCCGCCTCGCTCGGCGCGTTCATGTTCGCCAGCACCGACCTCGTGGTCGAACTCGGCCTCGTGCTGTGGGTGCTGCTCGGCTGGCAGTTCGTCGTCGGGGAGTACCTCGGCGGCGTCGTCGCCGTCGTCGTGATGGCGCTGCTCTTCCGGCACGTCGTCCCGCGGCGATGGATCGAGGCCGCCCGCGAGCACGTCCGCGCGCAGGACGAGTCCGTCTGCGCCACCTGCGACGTGACCGTCGACCCGGCCGACGAGGACGCCCTCGTCGAGACGGTCGACGGCGCCCGCGAGCACTTCTGTTGCTCCGGGTGCCTGCAGGTGTACCGGTCGATGGACGACGGACGACCGCTGCTCTCGCTCGCCGGGTGGCGGAGCGCCGCCAGCGCGACGATGAAGGACTGGGAGATGATCGCCCGCGACCTCGTGGTGGGGTTCGTCATCGCCGGTGTCGTCGGTGCCGCGGTGCCGCAGTCCTGGTGGACCGCCCTGTTCGGCACCCAGGGGACGTTCTCCGGCGTCGTGCTCAACGCGACCATCGCCGTCCTCATCGGCGTGCTGACGTTCATGTGTTCGGTCGGGAACGTCCCCTTCGCGCTGGTGCTGTGGCGCAACGGCCTCCCGTTCGGCGGCGTGCTCGCGTTCATCTACGCCGACCTGATCATCCCGCCGCTGGTCAACCTCTACCGGAAGTACTACGGAACCCGGATGGCCGCCGTCCTGTTCGGCGGCCTGTTCCTCGCCGCCGTCGTCGCCGGCGTCGTCGTCCACTACGCGATGACCTGGGCCGGCCTCGTCCCCACGCAGGGCACCGTCGGCGGGACGCTCGCCGGCGAGTACACCCTCTACCTCAACCTGCTGTTCACGCCCGTCTTCCTGGGGCAGGTCGTCGCGACGTACGGCCGCGACGCCGTCGAGCGCGAGGTACGGTCCTGGGCCGACCGGGCGTACGGGCTGTTACTGGTCGCCTGGATGGCGCTCTCGCTCGCCTTCCTCTCGGTCGTCCTCGCCCTGTACGTGGCGGCCGACCGGCTCTCGGCCCTGTCCGAGCGGGTCGACGACCGACTCGGTGAGGCGCGCGTGCGCCAGCGGGTCGAGTACTACGGCTGGCTGGTCGTCCTGTCGGCCGGCCGGGCCGCCCGCGCGGTCCCGCCGGCGACGCGCCGACTGGCCGGCGGACTCCAGTCGCTCGCCGCGTCGGGGTGGTGTCTCCTCCGCGCGGGCGCGGACCGCGTCGCTCGCGCGTGGGACGAACTCCGGTCCCGCCGATGAGCGACGACGCAGGTCGTGGCGGTGACGACGACACGACCCGGAAGCGCGAACCCGACGACGTCCCGGTTCCGGCGACCGACCGACCGCGCCGACCGGCCCGCGAGTCGGACGACGACGGCCCGCCATCGCGGCCCGACTCCGAGGCCGGGGCCGACGAACGGCGCGCACCGGGTGCAGCGAACCTGGTGGCCGTCGCGGCGTCGACGGTCGGGTTCGAGGCGGCTATCTGGGTCGTCCTCCGGTACGTCCCCGAGTACCTCCGGTCGCTGGGGGTCGGCGCGCCGCTGATCGGTGCGTTCGGTACGCTCTGGCTGCTCGGCCGCTGGCTCGGTGACGGTCGGCTCCGGTCCGGGTCGCGCCGGGTCGTCCTCGGCGCGGCGGCCGCGGCGCTCGGCCTCGCCGTGTGGACGGTCGCACCGGCGCTCGCGGGCGACTCCGCGACGCTGGCGTGGTCGCTGGTCGTCGCGGGCGCGGCCGGCGTCGCGGGGTGGACCCTGCTCGGCCCGGCGTCGGAGCACGGGCGGTGGCCGCTCGGTGCCGCGACGGACGCCGTCGCGCCCGCCCGACCGGGGTGGACCCTCGCGGCGCTGACGGCGACGGTCGCCGTCCTGGCGCTGGCGCGCTCCTTCCCGGCGGGGTTCCGCGTCGTCCTCGCGCTGGCGGCGGCCCTCGGCGTGACCGTCGCGACGCTGTGGACCGTCGGCGACCTGGACCCGCCCGATTCCGGGAGGACGGCGGCCGACCCGGCGGAACCGGAGCCGCGACGACCGCCCGACGCCGGCGCGGTGCTCTCCAGGACCGGCCTGGCGCTCGCCTCGACGTTCCTCGTCGTCGTCGTCACCGACGTGCTTGCGCTCGAAGCCGTCGTCTTCGGCCGCCGCCTCGCGCCCGCGACGGTGTTCGGCCTCTGTCTCGCCGCCGAACTGGCGGCCGCCACGCTGGCGACGGCGCTGGGGCCGCGACTCGTCGACGCGGCCGGCGAACGAGTCGTGGCCGTCTACGGGAGCGTCGTCGCCGCCACCTTCCCGCTCGTCCTCGTGAGCGCGCCGTCGAACCCGCTGGTCGTCGTCGCCGTCTTCGCCGCCTTCGGGACGCGAACGGTCGGGACGAGAATCGTCGGGTCGGTCGGCCGTCGCGGCGTCCCGCTCCCGGCGGCGGAGACACCGGGCGAGACGGACCCGTCCGAACGCCGCGGACGACGGGTCGACGTCGCCGGCATGGGTCGGGCGGACCTGCGCGAACTCGCCGTCGCGGCGGCCCCGTTCGTCGGCGGACTGCTGTACGCGGCCAGCCCGGTGCTCGCGTTCGGCGGTGCCACCGCCGTCGGTGCCGTCGGTGCCTGGGAGCGGATCCGCCGGACGGAATCCGGCTGATCCGGCCCGGCTCGCAACCGTACTCCTACGATGACAGACCACACTCGCGCAGCGAAACCCGACGGGGTCGCCCGCTGGCTCACGACCGTCGACCACCGCGACGTGGGACGGCTGTACGTCGCGCTCGCCGCGGTTGCCGGCGTCTGGGGCGGCCTGGACGCCATGGCCATCCGGACCGAACTGCTCGCGCCGGGGACGGGCGTCTGGGGGCCGGAGACGTACGACGCCTTCTTCACGACCCACGGCCTGACGATGCTGTTCTTCTTCGCGACGCCGCTGGCGTTCGGACTCGCGAACTTCGTCGTCCCGCTCCTCGTCGGTGCCGACGACATGGCGTTCCCGCGGGCGAACGCGACGGCGTTCTGGCTGTTGCCGCCCGGGTTACTGCTCGTCCGGGCCGGCACGGTCGGTCAGCTGTTGGGTGTCGAGTGGCTCTCGCCGCCGACGGTCGGCTGGACGCTCTACCCGCCGATGAGCGCGGCGCTCCCCGGGTTCGGCCTCGACTTCCTGTTGCTCGGACTCCACCTGAGCGGCGTCGCGACGATACTCGGGGCGGTCAACCTGATCGTCACCGTGGTCGCGGAGCGGGACGCGGCGACGACGTGGGCCAGGCTGGACGTCTTCACGTGGTCGATGCTCACGACGGCCGGCCTCGCCCTGTTCGCGTTCCCGGTGCTAGGGAGCACGCTCGTGATGCTCCTCCTCGACCGGAACGCCGGGACGACGTACTTCGCCGTCGAGGGCGGCGGCCCGCTCCTCTTCCAGCACCTGTTCTGGTTCTTCGGCCACCCCGAGGTGTACATCCTCGTCCTGCCCGCGATGGGGATACTCAGCCTGCTGATCCCGCGGTTCGCGGGCCGGTCGCTGTTCGGCTTCCGCTACGTCGTCTACTCGACGCTGGCCATCGGCGTCCTGAGCTTCGGCGTCTGGGCCCACCACATGTTCGCGACGGGCATCGACCCGCGACTCCAGGCGAGTTTCATGGCCGTCTCCATCGCCATCGCCGTCCCCAGCGCCGTCAAGACGTTCAACTGGATAGCGACACTCTGGAACGGACGGGTCCGCCTGACGGTGCCGATGCTGTTCTGTCTCGGTGCCGTCGCCACCTTCGTCCTCGGCGGCGTCACGGGCGTGTTCCTCGCCGCCGTCCCCGTCGACCGACTGCTCCACGGGACGGCCTACGTCGTGGGTCACTTCCACCTGCTGCTGGTCGGGACCATCGCCTCGGCGCTGTTCGCGGGCTGTTACTACTGGTTCCCGCTCCTGACCGGTCGGCTGTACGACGCCGGACTCGGCCGGGCGCACTTCTGGCTCACGGTCGCCGGCACGCTGCTGGCGTTCGGGCCGATGCTCCTCCTCGGACTGCTCGGCCTCCCGCGACGGATGGCGACGTACCCCGAGGCGTTCGTCCCCCTCCAGGCGGTCGCCACGGTCGGGGCCTTCGTCGTCGGTGCGGGACAGCTACTGTTCTGCTGGAACGTCGCACACGCGCTGGTCCGCGGCGAGCGGGTCGACCCGCGTGGCCTGGGGCCGACCCACCGCGGCGTCGGCCCCACGCCCGAGTGGCCGGAGTTCGACGGCTCGGGGGCTGAACCGGACGAGGAGCGGGACGAACGTCGTGAGTGGTAACGGTTCACGCAGACAAGCGGGAGGAAGTGCGGACGGACGCAGTCGCGGCCGGTATCCAGGCCGGCGACCGGGTTCGACGCCCGGACGCGACCGTGGCGGCAATGCCCGCCAGTGTTACGATGACTGGAGAACGGTGTGACGAAGGACGAATCGCCATCCGACCACCCGACTGTCCGGAACGCATCCGGGCGGCGCTCGACGTCACTGGCTTCCAGCGAGACCTCCTCGCCGTGGTCGCCAGTACGTGTGAACCGCATCCGAGCGGCCAGACGGTCCGTCGCGCCTTCGAGGACGTCTGGGACACGGACGTCAACGAGAGCAGGGTCTACCAGAACCTGGAGAAACTCAAGCAGGACGACCTGGTCGCGACCTACCCCATCGACGGCCGAACCAAGGGGTACCGGGTCACCGAGAACGGGCGGGACCTCATGTCCGCCTACTGCTCGTGGGTCGCGGCCTGCCTCGCCGAGGACTCGGCGGAGTGGATCGAGTTCACGGCGTCCGTCGGCGAGACGAGGGGGTCGTGAGAGCGACCACCGCGTCGCCGACGACGATTCCGGCGTCGGGGGCAATCGACGCCGAACGTCGTCGGTCACGGGACGACCCGATAGCCGTCGGCGCGACGCGCGACGAACCGGTCGCCCGCGTCGACACCGACCGAAAGGACCCCGGAGCGGTCCCCGGCCCGCTCCGCGAACCGCGGTACACGGGGGCATACGGAACCGCGGTTCGCGGACGCGACCGCCCGGGAGGCCCGGGCGAGGCGAGGTGACCGAGTCGTGTTCGTCATCGACGTCCTCGCCGGGTTCGTCGGGGCCTTCCTCCTGTTCGGTCCGGCCGTCTTCGCCGGACTGCAGGTGTTCCCCGACGAGCCACCGGTCCGGTACCCGGAGGCGGCGGCGACGGCGCTCGTCGGCGTGTTCCTCGGGGGCCTCGTCGACGTCCTGCTCGGCTGGATACCCGCCGTCGGCGGACTGCTCTCGCCGCTGGTCTGGGTCGCGGTCGTGAAACGATTCGCGGGGACGTCCTGGCTCGCGGCCATCGTCGTCGGCCTCGCGACCTGGGCGCTCTCCGCGCTCCTCTTCGCGGGACTGCCAGGAACCTGACGCCACAACTCATGAAACCACTACAGACGCTGACGTCGACGATAGAGAATCTCACCGAAGAAGCGACGCGCCGGACGGCCGACGACGTCCGGGCGAGAACGAGCGGCGCGGATCGCACTGACAGAGCGGACCGCGCCGACGGAGACGACGAATCGGGTCGAACCGGCGGGTCCGGGGGCACGGCCCGGACCGGGGACGGTCCCCCCGACGACGGGGACGACGACCCGGGGTCGAACGGCGGGTCGAACGACGACCGACCCGGCGGCGGGACCGGCGACGAGTCGTCCCCCGACGACGGGTGGACGACCGTCGAGACGGACGTCGAGAAGACCCTCAACGGCGTCGTCCGGACGGTCAACGGCGTCTACGCCGTCGGCAGCGGCGGGACCGTCGCGCGCCGGGCGGCCGACGGGTCGTGGTCCGTCGTCGTCCCGGGCGGGCCGGCGGCCAAGCGAAACGCGCTCACGTGCGTCGACGTCACCGACGACCGGGAACGGATCTGGTTCGCCGGGTCGAGCGGTGCCCTGGGCATGTACGACACGACGACCGGCCGGAAGTTCGACTACACCGCGCCCATGGAGATGACCAGCACGTGGGAAGCCGTCGGCATCGCCGGCGAACGCGGCGACGAACGGCTCTTCGTCGCCAACGGCTCCGGCGAGGTGGTCGCCGGTTCCGTCGACGAAAACGACTGCCTGTCCGTCGAGGAACCGGTCAAGCCCGGGAGCGGGTCGACGATAGCCGCACTCGACGTGCGCGACGACGTCGTCCACGCGGTGGACACCAGCGGGAACGTCTTCGCGCTACGGGACGGCGAGTGGACCGACGTCGGCATCGAGAACGCCCAGATCAACTTCACCGACGTCGACGCGGGGCCGGACGGCAGGGTGCTGGTCACCGGCGGCGGCGGCATCGTCTACCGCTACGACCCGCCCTGCGGGAACTGGACGCCGCTGGCCGTCGGGACGGTCGTCCTCCGCGCCATCGACCGCCGCGGTGACCGACTCGTCGTCGTCGGCGACGGCGGTCACGCCTACGAGCGGGACCCCCAGGAGGGGTGGACGACCGTCGAGACGGCGACGGAGGCGACGTTACACGACGTCGCCCTCGGACCGACCGACGTCGCCGTCGGCGAGGGCGGTGCCATCGTCGAACGGCCCGGACGCAGCGACGACGGGCCGGACGCGGACGGTCCGGACAGGGGCGGCGGCCCCGATGCAGACGGTAGCGCGGAAGAGGGCGGTAGCGAGGACGAGGACGGCGGCGCGGACGGCGACTCGGGATCCGAAACGAACGAGGGAACCGACGCCGTCACCGAAGCCCTCGACGACTCCCGCTCGCGGAACGGGGGTGAGGACCGATGAGCATCGACGTCGCGACGTCGCTGTTCCAGCTGGTCGCGCTCGCGGTGCCGCCCATCGCCGTTCTCATCCAGATGCTCCGCCGCTCGGAAAACCTCACGTGGCGGTACCGCAAGTGGAGTTTCGGGATGGCGCTGACGAGCGTGCTGTCGTTCATCGGCACGGGGGCGCTCGTGGCCGCCTACGTCGTCGTCCAGGTCTCGCCGCCCGCCCTGCTGACGGCCGGCCTCGTCCTCGCCATCGCCGGCCTGATCCCGTTCTTCCTGTTCACGCTGATCCTCTACAAGGAACACAAGGCGGAGTTCGGGCCCTGACGCGGCGCGGCAGTCCGGCGGGGACGTGAGGGGATGAACGTTTTTAACCTCCGGTCGCATGCCTTTCCACAATGCCACGCTGGGAGTGCGCCATCGAAGCCGACGGCGAAGTGTTCGACCGTGTCGAGGACCTGATCGTACACCAGTCGACGAAACACGACCGCATCGAGTGCGAAGTCTGCGGTGCCGTGCTCCCCGACGGCTACTTCGCCATCCGCCACGCCTTCGACGAGCACAGTCGGGCCGAGTACGTACGGGCCTACGACGCCGACGCCTCGGAGGTCCGCCGCCGCGAGAACGTCAAGGAAACCATCGAAGAGGCCGCGGACGTCCGCGAGGTCATCGACCGACTCGAGGGCGGCGACGGCTCTATCTGACGCATGGCGACCGCGACGGCCCCCTCGGTCGGTGACCGACTGCGCCGTCTCGTCGAAGTACTCGCCGTCTCCTTCGCAGCCGGCGTCGCCGCCGCCGTCGCCGGCGGGTTCGTCGCGGTGGCGACCGGCTTCGACGGCGTCTCGCTCCTGCCGTTCGTCGCTACGTACTGCTTCGTCTACGCCGCCCTCGGCGCGACGGCCCTCGTCTACGCCCTCCGGGACGGCGGACTCGACTCTCTCGACCTGGCGCCCCCGTCGCTGCGCGACGTGCGCGACGCCCTCCTCGCCTACCTCGGCGTCGTCGTCGCCGTCTTCCTCGTCGCGGCCGTCGCCGCCCTCGCCGGCCTCCCGGTAGTCCACCTGGCGGCGGTCGGCGAACCCGTCGCCGCGCCGCTGCTGCTGGCCGCCGTCCCCCTCTCGCTCGTCGTCGGCGTCCCCGCCCAGGAACTGCTCCTCCGCAACGTCTGCCAGAAGCGACTCGCCGAGCGGTTCCCGCCCTGGGTCGCCGTCGGCGGTCCGTCCCTCCTGATGGTCGCGCTCACCCTCGCGCCGTTCGCCGGCGCGCCCGCCGTCGGACTGGTCGTCCCCGCGCTGACGGTCGCCGTCGCCTCCAACGCCGTCGGCCTGGTGTACCACCGCTCCGGGACGCTCGTCTCGGCGTGGTTGCTCCACGCCGCGCTCACGGTGACGTTACTTTCCGTACTCTACCTCGACGCGACCACCGCGTTCGAACTGCACGCGCTGTTCTGAGAGCGCGCGAAAAAACTGATTACCGCTCTTCCGAGTCCAAGACTCGAATCTGGTCACCACGCACGGTGACCGGAATCGGAACCGTCGCCTCGTACAGTTCGACCGTCACCTGGTCCTTCCCCTCGTCGATGCGCTGCACCTGCGCCTTCTCGCCCTTGAACGGGCCGGCGATGAGTTCGACGATGTCCCCCTCGGCGATGCCCTCGACGTCCGGTTTGGGCGAGAGGAAGTGCTCTATCTCCGCCATCCCGGACTCGCCGGGGACGACCCCGCGGGAGTGGGGTATCTCGTCGAGGATGCGCTCGAACACGCTGTGGTCGTCGGCCTCGACCATCACGTAACTCGTGAGCGAGTCGGGGGCGAGCGCCGCGTGTATCGACGGCTCCTCGCGGTTGATGATCATGTCCGCGACGGTACGTTCCTGGCTGGCCGTGGTCTTGACTGCGTAGATTCCCATTGTATCACGCCGGGACCGCGCCCGGTACGAAGTTCATGATCACGAAGATGACGAAGCCGATCAGGCCGACGAGCACCACGCCGGCACCCGCGATGAGTGCGACCTGGGAGAACTCCTCCCACGACGGCGTGCTCGCTAGCTTGAGCACGCGCACGTACGAGGTGAGGTCATACGGTACGTCCATGTTCGGTCCGTTGCCACCCGGGGCTTTTCTATATTGTGATGCGCGTCGGAACCCGCATCCGTTCGATCAGCTCACTCGTCCCGGTCCAGGTCGCCGTGGTCCATCTCGTCGCTCGTCTCCGTCGTGTCCCGCCGACCCGGCCAGAACGCCGTCGCGAACAGTCCGGCGTACAGGAGAGCGATGGCGGCGATCACCAGCCACCCGGGAGCGCCGGAGACGGCCGCGGCCTCGATCATCGGTGCGTCCTCGCCGCTCAACCGAACGATCCAGACGATCAGGAGGCCACTCAGCAGGGGGAGATAGACGCGCCGGAGGCGGTGGGCGAGCGCGTTGCCGAACGACATCTTCATCGCGGGTTGCCGGTAGTCCTCGCTCAACTGTCGCCGCCAGTCGCGCTGTTCGACGCCGTCCGAGGGGTCGAGGGCGTTGGCGAACAGGTTCTCCTGCATCGAGCGCACCCGGGAGCGCCAGACGTCGTAACGCTGGAACCGGCGCGCCTCCACGACCAGGAACACGACCCCGATCAGGATGCCGACGAGGATGATGGCGTGCGAGACGTCCCCGCTGGAGAAGGCGTACGCGAGGATGCCGGCGATGATCGTCACCGCCCAGTTGGTCGTCGAGTCGAGTCGGGTCCGCCAGTTGACCTCGCGGTCCACCTCGCCGCGGTAGAGGTGCGCGACGACCGACCCGAGCCCCGTGCTCTGGTCGACCATCTCGCGACCGATCTCCCGTTCCTCCGGTGCCTCCGGGTCGAAGCCGTCGTGATCGCGAGCCATCGTGTCGAGGGACTAGGCGGACGCGGGAGAAACGTCTGTCGACGCGCTGTCACTCTCGTGCCGCACGCCGCGGAAAACCGACCGAGGAAAACGGGATTACTCGACGTAGTCGATGTCTTCGCCCATCTGCTTTGCGGCCTTCTCGCGTTCTGCCTCGGACTTCCCGTATATCTGGGGGGACTCCACGCCGGTGACGACGATCATGGTCTCCATCTTCCCCTCGAAGTCGTCGTTGACGCTGGCGCCCCAGATGATGCGCGCGTCGGGGTCGATGCGGTCGTAGATCTCCTCGACGACGCCCTCGGCCTCCTCGATGCTCATGTCCGGACCGCCGACGACGTTGACGAGCGCGCTGTTCGCGCCGTCGAACTCCACGTCGAGCAGGGGCGAGCGCAGGGCCGAGCGGATCGAGTCCTGGGCCTTGTTCTCGCTGTCGGACTCCCCGAGGCCGATCATCGCGACGCCGCCGTTCTCCATGATGGTGCGAACGTCGGCGAAGTCCACGTTGACGAGGCCGGGCTTGGTGATGAGTTCGGTCATCCCCTTCACCGAGCGCATCAGCACGCGGTCGCAGATCTTGAACGCGTCCTGGAGGGGCATGCTCGGCGCGTAGTCGAGCAGGCGGTCGTTGGGGACGACGATCACAGTGTCGGAGACGGAGCGGAGGCGTTCGAGGCCGGCGTCCGCGTTGGCGCGACGACGCTCACCCTCCGCGGTGAAGGGAATCGTGACGATGGAGATGGTCAGGGCGCCCGCCTCCTGGGCGGCCTGGGCGACGACGGGGGCGGAGCCGGTACCAGTCCCACCGCCGAGACCGGCGGTGACGAACACCATGTCGGAGCCGTCGATTGACTGCTGGATGTCCTCGATGTTCTCCTGGGCGGCCTCCTCCCCGATCTTGGGGACGGAACCCGCGCCGCGGCCACCGGTTCGCTTGCGGCCGATGAGGATCTTCGTGTCGGCCTGCACCTCGTCGGCGAGGTGCTGGGCGTCCGTGTTGGCGGCCACGAGTTTCGCGCCGTGGATGCCTTCCTGCATCATGCGCGAGACGGTGTTGCCGCCCGCGCCGCCACAGCCAACGACCGTGATCTTGGTCTCGAGGTCCTTGACCACGCTGGCGAGTTCGTCGTCGGTCATCGTCCCCGACGTGTTCATGTCTTCCGCCGTCTCCGGGGTGTCAGTCGCATCGCGCTGCCCCCCCGACGCCGGGTCCTCCTGCTCCTCCTCGGCCTCTTCGATGGCGTCGTCGA
>CAZMGU010000031.1:0-23206 GCA_964565905.1 uncultured Halobacteriales archaeon | reverse complement strand
TCGCCCCGAGCCACAGCGGCCCGGCGGTCTGGAGGTGCTCGCCGCAGTTCGGACACTCGTCGGGCGCGTCGGCGTGCAGCCCCTCGCTGTGGTCGCGCCAGAGACAGTGCTGGCAGTGGTAGACGTGGCCCACCTGGTCGATCATCTCGTTGGCGACGGTAGCGCCCCCGTCCAGGTCGAGGTAGGTCCGCGCGTAGTGTTTCGTCGCGTGGCTGAGTATCGGCCGCGCGGCGAGGTCGTACCGCGCCGCGGTGCGGACCAGCGCCCCCAGCAGGATGCGCATCCCCATCTCCGCGTGGTACTCCGTGTTCCGCGGGATGGCACCGTAACTCCGCACGCCGCTCTCGAAGTGCGCGCCACACAGGGGCGCGGTGTCGGTCGCCGTGATACAGACCAGGTTGCGCGTCCCCTGGAAGGCGGCGTCGACGAACGGGATGGGCGTCCCGAACGGGTCGACGTCGACGACGTCCCAGGGGTCCCGGTGCATCGCGACGTTGGCGTCCTGGTGGCGGACCTCGGCGGCCAGGTCGTTCCGTTCGAGGTTCCGCTCGCACAGGTCGACGGCGTCGGGGTCGACGTCGCACAGCGTCGCCTCCCACCCGTCGGCGGCCGCCCGGACCCCCCGGACGCCGCTGGCCGCCGTCGCGTCGAGGTACGACTCCGCCCGCGGTTCGTGCTCGCGATACGCCCGGAGAGTCGCTATCGTCAGGTCCCGATTCAGCTCCTGGACCGGGTTGAAGAAGACGTTCTCGCCCCGGCCGGCGTCGGCCTGCTCGGGCACCTCCACCGTGACCTGTCCCTCCGTGACGCGCATGCTTGCGTGGGATTCGGTGACCGGGTGCGAAAAGGGATGCGCTTCTCGGGAAGGGGCGGGGTGTGTACTGGCGTTCTGTCGCTGGAGGTGACGGGGCCAGAGGAAGGACGTGGAAATCGTTCGGCGCGCTCCCTGGAGTCGGAGCAAGGATCAACAACAGTGGAAAGCCCTCGGCGCGCTCGGGTCGCGGGACTCGCTGTGCTCCTCGCTCACTCCGTTCGCTGCGGTGCTTGCGTCGTCCGGCTTCCCCGACCACGCCTCGCCCTTTCATTCCACCAGGATCCACATAGCTCGCGCGGCCTTTGGCCCGCGCTCGCGATTAACTCCGCCACCCCTCCCCGGTCGCGCCGGACGTCGGCGCGACCGCTTCCTGACCGCTCCGCAACCGCCCGGCGGTCGGCCGGGAGCGCGGCTTCGAACGACAGTGAGAAGCGCGCGACCCGGGGAAGGGCAAGGCTGCCTGCGGTGCGGCCTGGCGGACTGAAAGGGCGAGTGCGTTTCCGGAACCCGGAGCACGCAAGCACCGCAGGCCGGAGGCCGAGGAGCGCAGGGTCGCTCCCGGGACCGGAAACGCGCGAGGGCTTTCTGGTCGTTGTCGGTCCCTGTTGCAGCTATAGAGAGCGTGCCGAGGGCTTTCGACGTCGTTGAGTTCGGCCTAGCAGCGACAACTCCGACATCCACTGATCGGCACTGAACGAATAGGAAATCAGACGGCACTAAAATCGCTCAGAACCGTCAGATCACCAGTCGCAGCCGAGTCCGGCGAGTTCGTCGCCGGCGACGAACTCGATTTCGGTGTCGGGACCCATTGTGGTTCCACCCTCGACCGATTCGACCGTCAGCGGAACCTTTGTCGCGTCGGTACAGCAGCCGAGGTTGACCGTCTCCCGGAACTCCGTCCCAGGTTCGAGGTCGTCCCACGCCCGCGTCAGGTAGTTGCGGAACGAGTCGCGCCGGAGGAACTCCAGGCCGGCGTCGCCCATGTCCGGCGGGTAGACGACGGTGACGCTGGTGGCCGTCGCCGCCGCGGACCGCTCCCGTTCGGTGCTCATACCCGGTCCTACGGGATCGACCGATTAAGCCGTTCCGACGTGGCGCGAACGCCGGTCCCGCCCGACCGAACGGCCGTGAACCACCGAACTTGTTTTGAAGGGCGTTACCCAAGCCTAGCTATGAGCACCGTGGACGAGTGGGAGGCGGCGCTGGCCGACGCCGGGGAACTGAACCCCGAGGCCGTCGGCCGCATCGTCGACGTCCACGGCGACCGGGGCCAGAAGGCAATCGAGGCGGTCGGGGAGGGCCGGGTGAAGGAGTACCGCGATTTCACCGTCGTCGTCGGCCACGAGGACGAGTACGTCGTCGAGGACGACGGCTGCGACTGCCCCGACGCCTCGTACAACCTCGACCCGGAGGACCCGGAGGAACTGTGCTGGCACGCCATCGCCGTCCGCGTGGCGCGGGCCATCGACGCGACGGAGGAACACGACATGTGGTACTCCGACGTTCACGAGTTCCTCTGACGCGGCGTTCGCGTGCGGAGAGTCCGGTAAAGGACGAAAGACGGAGTTACCGCTCGGCACAGATCTCGACGAAGTTCCGCAGGATCCGAAGCCCCGTCTCCCCGGACTTCTCGGGGTGGAACTGGGTGCCGAAGACGTTGCCCGCCTCGTTGGCGACGATGGAGGGGAACGAGATGCCGTAGTCGGTGGTGGTGACCACGGCGTCCTCGTCGTCGGGTTGTGCGTAGTACGAGTGGACGAAGTAGGCGTGTTCGCCGTCGACGCCCTCCACCAGCGGGTGGTTGCGCTGCACGTCGAGTTCGTTCCAGCCCATGTGGGGCACCGTCTGGTCCCGGTCGAACCGGACGTTGGTGCCGGGGACCAGGTCCAGGCCCTCGACGTCGCCCTGGCCGTCGCGTTCGGCCTCCTCGCTCGTGGTGAGGAGCATCTGCATCCCGAGGCAGATGCCGAACAGCGGTTTGCCGTCGGCGGCCTGTTCGGCGAGGACGTCCCGGAACGGGCCGGCGTTCTCCATCCCCTCGCTGAACGCGCCGACGCCGGGGAGGACGACGCCGTCGGCCGCGTCGATGTCGGCCGGGTCGTCGGAGACGCTGACCGCCGCGTCCGCGCGTTCGAGGCCGCGCGTGACGCTGCGGAGGTTCCCCAGGCCGTAGTCGACGACGACCACCTCGGCGGCGGTCTGTTTCGTTGCCATACGTTCGCGTTGGCCGCGGCGGGGTAAGACGCTTCGGCTTGCCGCCAGACTGGCCTCGCTACGCCAGGTGGTCGACGAACCAGTCGCCCGCGACGGCGGCGACTTCCTCCAGTTCGCCGGGGCCCTCGAAGAGGTGGCCCGCGCCGGCGACGACGTGGAGCGCCGCCTCGCCCCGGAGTTCCGCGTGGGCCTCCCGGTTCAGGGCGAGCACCTCGTCGTCGTCCCCGCCGACTATCAGCAGCGTCGGCGCGTCGACCCGGTCGAGGACCGGTTCGGCCATGTCGACGCGGCCGCCCCGCGAGACGACGGCGCGAGGGGCGGGATCGACCTGCACCGACGCGCGGAGGGCCGCCGCGGCACCGGTGCTCGCCCCGAAGTAGCCGACGGGGAGGTGGCCGACGTCGTCGCGGCGGCGCACCCACGCGGTCGCGGCGACCAGCCTGTCGGTCAGCAGCGGGATATCGAAGCGGTTCTCGCGGTTCCGGTCCTCCGCCTCGGTGAGCAGGTCGAACAGCAGCGTTCCGAGGCCGCGCTCCCGCAGCGACTCCGCGACCGCGTTGTTTCGCGGACTGTGCCGACTGCTGCCGCTCCCGTGCGCGAAGACGACCAGCCCCGACGCGTCCGCCGGCACGACCAGTTCGCCCTCCAGAGACGCGCCGTCTACCGGTAGCCGGAACACGCCGTCGGTGACGGTGTCCATGCGGTTCGTTGGCACTCCCGAGGCAAGTGTCACACGCAGTCTGACTCGCGTTAACGCTTATCACCGCCCAGCCGGACGTCCCACTATGCGGATCCTCTTT
The DNA here is from genome assembly GCA_964565905.1 of uncultured Halobacteriales archaeon. Classification (GTDB taxonomy): domain Archaea; phylum Halobacteriota; class Halobacteria; order Halobacteriales; family Haloarculaceae; genus Halomicrobium. Next base: position 19,378 of record CAZMGU010000031.1, on the reverse strand, counting down.
CTCGACTGCGACTCGCTCCGGCCCGACCACCTCGGCTGTTACGGCTACCACCGGGACACGTCGCCGACCATCGACCGGATCGCCGCCGACGGCCGGCGGTTCACGAACTACTACGCCTCCGACGCGCCGTGTCTCCCCTCGCGGACGGCCTTCTTCACGGGCCGCTTCGGCGCGCACACCGGCGTCGTCAACCACTCGGGGATCAACGCGGACCCGCGGCCGGACGGCGAGGCCCGCGGGCCGGCGCGGTTCGGCCGCTACCCGACGTTCCCGAACGTCCTGCTGGGGCTGGACCACGAGACGGCGCTGATCAGCCCGTTCCCGCAGCGCCACGGCGCGTTCCACGTCCTCGACGGGTTCGAGACGTGGCGCGACACGGGCGGGTTCGGTGCCGAGCGCGCGGACGTCGTCGCCTCACATGCGGAGGCGTGGCTCGACGACCACGCCACCGAGGAGGACTGGTACCTCCACGTCAACTTCTGGGACCCCCACACCCCCTACGACACGCCGGCGTCGTTCGGTAACCCCTTCGCGGACGACCCCGCGCCCGAGTTCCCCGACGCCGAGACCATCGCCGCGCAGTACGAGAGCTACGGGCCCCACTCCGCCCGCGACGTCCACCACGGCTACCTGACGGGCGACGGGCCCGACGACCTGGAACGGACGCCCGACGAGATAGCGGACCGCGAGGCGTTCGAGCGGTGGGTGGACGGCTACGACGTCGGGATCCGGTACATGGACGACTACGTAGAGAATCTCCTCGACCGACTCCGAGAGGCCGGCGTCTACGAGGAGACCCTGATCGTCGTCTCCGCCGACCACGGCGAGAACCTCGGCGAGCGGAACGTCTACGGCGACCACCAGACCGCCGACCACCCGACCTGTCGCGTCCCGCTAATCGTCGCCGGCCCGGGCGTCGAACCCGGCGTCGACGACGACCTGCACTACCACCTCGACCTGCCCCCGACGCTGGTGGAACTGGCCGGCGGCGACGCGCCCGACGGCTGGGACGGGCGCTCGTTCGCCGCGTCGCTCACCGACGGCGAGTCCGCGGGCCGGGAGTTCCTCGTCACCGGCCAGGGCGCGTGGACGTGCCAGCGCGGCGTCCGCTGGGACGACTGGCTCCTCCTCCGGACCTACCACGACGGCTGGAAGGAGTTCGCCCCCGTCGAACTGTACGACGTCGCCGCGGACCCCCACGAGACGACCGACCTCGCCCGCGAGCGTCCCGACGTCGTCGAGCGCGGCCTCTCGCTGCTCGGCACCTGGCGCGACGAGCGGAAGACCGAGGCCGCGGTCGGCCGGAACGGCGGCAACCCGGACGCCCCCCGCGCGCTCGCCGACCCGCTGTTCGAGGTGCTGCGCGAGGGCGGCCCGACCTACCTGCGCGAGAATATGGACAGCTACACCGAGCGCCTGCGCGAGACGGGGCGCGAGGAACACGCCGCCGAGATAGCACGCCGCGACGGGGTCGTCGAGCAGTCGGCCCGGGAGTATCTGGGGCTCTGAGTACCGGTCGCCCAGTCAGTATACCGTCGTCCGGTCAGTAATCGCCCAATCTGGACTGCCCGCTCTCCTCGTCCGTGTAGTCGGCGGCCTTCTCGATGGCGCCCGTGAAGGTCTCCTCCTGGCTCCGGTCGTACAGCGTCGCCGCCGGGTGGACGCAGACCAGCACCTGCCGGCGGGTGCCGTCGATTTCGACGTCGGCCACGTCGCCCGCCTCGCCGGTCACCCCGACGTCCCGCTCCAGCAGGTGTTCCGCGGGCACCTTCCCCAGCGTGACGACGAGTTCCGGGTCGACGCGGTCGATTTCGGTTTCGAGGTAGCCCCGGCAGTTCGCCAGTTCGCCCGCCTTCGGGTCCCGGTTCTCCGGCGGCCGGCAGCGCACGCAGTTGGTGATGCGCACGTCACCCCGGTCGAGGCCGGCGTTCAGCAGCGCGTCGTCGAGGACGTCCCCGCTGCGGCCGACGAACGGTTCGCCCCCCTCGTCCTCCTTCGCGCCGGGGGCCTCGCCCACGAACAGGAGGTCCGCGTCCGCCGGCCCCGCGCCGTTCACGATGCGCGAGCGGGAGGCGACGAGTTCGTCACAGCGGGTGCAGTCCTCGACACAGAGCCCGTCCATCTTCTCCATGGGAACCGTCAGGGGGGTCCGCTCAATAATCGTGCCGCCTTCGACGAGTTGGAAAAGTGGTGGTCGGTCGATGGGGCGGCTGAAAGTCCTCGACCCGCTCTGCACGAGTCTTCAGATCCAACAACAGAGGAAAGCCTTCGGCCCGCGCTCGCGAATCGTCCACCACTCCTCCCCGGTCGCGCCGGAAATCGGCGCGACCGCTTCCTTCCGCGACCGCCGTGGGAACTGCGTTCTGCCGCTCCAGGCCGGACGACCAATCCTCTAGCTCACCCGGTCAGAAACGAATCGGCGGCTCTGGCCGCCTCTCTGGCGACCCGCAACGGCTCGGGTCGGCCGCCCTCGGGCGTGAACCCGCGGACGGCCTCGGCGGCCTCGTCGTCGTCGACGCCGACGCTGCGGACGAAGAGCGTCTCGTCGTTGACGTCGAGTCGCCGGCGCGGGGGCTGGTCGCGGTAGGTCGCCAGCCGATCTGCGACCGCCGCCTCGTCGGCGAACGCGTCCTCGATGGCCGACTCCAGGCCGGGGCTGTCCTCGAACGAGACGGAGAGGACCGGCAGACCCGTAGCATCGTGGATCCGGCGCAGGTCTAGAAGGTTGAACCACGCCGGGGCGATACCGGCGAGGAAGCAGTAGCGGACGTCCTCGCGGCCGAGGCGGTCGACCATCCCGACGACGGCGGCGGTCGCGTCGCTCCCGCCGACGGTACACGTTCCGAAAACGAAGCCGTCGACCACCCGACTGGCTCGCACCACCGACCCGGCGAGCGTGCTCGTCCGTTCGCTACTCCCGTCGCGCGGGCCGCCGCCTGGCTCTGCGCCGGTCGACGTTCCGCGATACGATTCGGCGATGCCGAGGGCACGCGCCCCCGTCTTCACGTGTTCTCGTCTGTCTTGATCTCCTCCAGTCGGTCGAGCAACTCGTCGTTCGAGGCGGTGAACTCGTACTCGACTTCGCCTTCGTGGGTGTTCTCTGCCGTGTCGACACCGTCGTCGTCCTCGAAGTCGGTGTCGTACTCCTGGTTCCCCTGTTCCGATTCGTCGTAGCTCCCGAACCCCATACATGATTAACTATGGGGTTCAACCCCAAAAATCACCCGGCAGCATCAGGCTGGCTGACAGGAACCCGTCGGACCGGGGCCGGCCCGCCAGACTGAAGCGACGACCGGCCGACGGAGCGACCATGGCGGTCCACACGGTCACCGACGCGGCGGAGTCGTTCACCTGCAACGCCTACCTGGTCACTGGTGAAACCACGGCGCTCGTCGACGCCGGCGCGTACCCGGGGGTGGTCGACGCCATCGGATCGCACGTCGACGACCTGGACCGGGTCGTGCTGACCCACCAGCACGGCGACCACGTCGCCGAACTCGACTCGGTGCTCGACGCCTTCGACGCGGACCTGTACGCCTACGCCGACCACCCCCGCCGGGACTACGGCCTCGCGAACGGCGACGAGGTGGCACTCGGCGACGAGTCCTTCGAGGTGGTGTACACCCCGGGCCACGCCGACGACCACGTCTCGCTGGTCTCCGACTCGTCGCTGTTCTCCGGCGACGTCGTCGTCCACGACGACGGGGCCTTCGACGACGGGAGTTTCGGCCGCACCGACCGACCCGGCCAGTCCCGCGAGGAACTGATCGAGTCGATACGCGACCTGCTCGACCGGATGCCCGACTCCGTCGAGCGGATGTACGCGGGCCACGGCGGCGTCTTCGAGGGGGACGTGCGCAAAGTCGTCGAGCGCGCGCTGGAGCGGGCGGAACGTCGGGAGCCGAAGTACCCCGACGAGTGAGGGGTCAGTCGAGTGTCGACAGGTCACCGAACTGTTCGCGGCGAGCGACGTCGCGAACGAAGAGGCGAACCTGTCGGATCAGGTCGTCCCGCCCGTCGTACGAGTAGACGCGCGCCTCCCATCGGTCCATTATCGCGGCGATCATCGCGCTGCTGACCCCGGACTCGTGGACGAACACCACTCGTTCCCGATGGTCGTCGTTCTCATCAGGATCGCAGCGATAGATGGCTTCGAGAACTGCTCCGACCTCGATACCGATGCCGAGGTTGTCCCCGACTTCGGGAACGACGTAGACGATGGCGTTACTCGCGAAGGCGAACTCGACGCTCTGCGTCGCAGCGTCCATCTCGGAGAGTGGAACGTCGACGTCGATGGCCAGAAACGCGTTCACGCCCGGTTCGGTCCGGAGACCGTCACGGACAGAGAGCAGCATGTCGAGCACCGCTTCGTCTCGATCAAGACCGCTCGTCGAACCGACGAGTGTACCGAAGTCGACGCTCTCGGAGATGGCCTCGGGGTCGACGACGGCGGAGGGGTCGTCGGCCGACGTAGCACGGACGCGACGTCGAAGGCCTGATACGGCCCCATCAGGTACACGAGAAACCGCGTGTGTGCGACATCTCCGAGTTCGTCGATGATGCGACTGCGCATGGCGGCGTTCCCCCCGAGATAGTACATAAAGTCACGGTGGTTTCAGCGGGCTCTGAGTCAGACAACATTTTAGTCGAACACGCCGAAAACGGGACGTATGGACGGGCTCGACCAGCGGGCGACGGACGACGATGCCCACGGACACCTCCCGGAACACAGCCTGCTCGACCTGGAGGCGTATCTGGCGATGCAGCGTTCCATCGGGAACGAACTGCGGTTCCGGATCCTCTCCCGGCTCGTCGACGAGGGAGCCCACAACTCGTCCGAGATCTCGTCGGCGCTGGACGTCCCGTCGAACACCGTCCACTACCACCTCGACGAACTCGTCGACGTCGGCCTCGTCGAGAACAGGAAACACACGGAACCGGACAGCGACCGGCTACACTCCTGCTACCGTGCGACGTCCCTCGGCGAAGGAGTGCTGGAGTCCGGCGTGCGCGAACTGATGCGACGGGAGTGGGACCTGCTCGAAGCGTACGGAGAGTAGCGGTGACGCTGGTGAATGGGCAACCGAAACGGAGAACGGAGGGGATCAGGTGCTGCGCGGTTCGTTCGCCTTCGCGCGGAGCTTCTTGTAGCCGCATTTGCGGCACTTCTCGGCACCCTGGGGGTTGCGGGCGTTACATCGCATGCAGATCTGTTTATTGAGGAGTCGCTCGGAGGCTTCCTCGAACTTGGCCATATCGGCCATCTCGGGCCGGCGCGGTTAAGGGTTTCCGAATTCCGCCGCCGGGGCGGAACGACCCCGGGCGACCGCCTCCCCCCGTTCCACCGCCGTTAAACCCCGTGCGCCCCAATCCCGTGGCATGTACGACCGGGTCGCGGACCTGTCGCTGACCGTCGAGGGGTACGAACTCGTCCGCCGGGAGCGGGACACGTCCAGCGGGTTCACGCGAGCGACGACGACCGTGGTACTCCACGGGGCCGGCAGCGAGGGGCGGGGCGAGGACGTCTCGTACGACGCCGAGGACCACGACGCGTTCCCGGCGTTCGACGCCGACCTGGCCGGCGAGTACACCGTCGACTCGTTCTCGACGTTCCTCGACGACGTCGACCTGTGGCCGGAACCGCCGCAGCGCGAGACGGCGCGCCACTACCGGCGGTGGGCGTTCGAGAGCGCGGCGCTGGACCTGGCCCTGCGCCAGGCCGACACCGACCTCGGTAGCGTCCTCGACCGGGACTACGACCCCGTTCGCTTCGTCGTCTCGACGCGGCTGTCGACCGACGCGGACGAGGAACCGACCGCGGACCGGGTTGAGACGTGGCTCGACGCCGACCCCGGTATCGAGTTCAAACTCGACCCGACGCCGGAGTGGGACGACGAACTCGTCGCCGAACTCCGCGACACCGACGCCGTCCGCGTCCTCGACCTGAAGGCGCTGTACGAGGACGCCGAGGTGGCGAACCCGGCGGAGCCGGCGTTCTACCGGCGGATCGTCGAGGGGTTCCCCCAAGCACTGATCGAGGACCCCGGCGTCGACGACGAGACGCGGCCGGTGTTCGACGGCGAGGAGGCGCGCGTCTCCTGGGACTACCCCATCACCGGCGTCGAGAGCGTGGAGGCGCTTCCCTTCGAACCTGAGTGGCTCAACTGCAAGCCCTCCCGGTTCGGGACGATCGAGTCGCTGCTCGACTTCGTCGCCCACTGCGAGCGGGAAGGCATCTCGCTGTACGGCGGCGGCCAGTTCGAACTCGGCGTCGGTCGCGGACAGATCCAGGCGCTGGCCTCGTTGCTGTATCCCGACGCGCCGAACGACGTCGCGCCTGGCGAGTATAACGCGCCGGAGCCACGGGCCGGGTTACCAAGCAGCCCGCTCGAACCGCCCGCGTCGCCGGCCGGGTTCGGGTGGGAGTAACGGAGTCCAGGGGCGATCCGGTCCAGTTTTACGGCGCGACGGATTTGGTGGTGTACTATAGGCATGGACTCGCATACCACAGACAATTATGGGAGAAGGGAATCGAGGGCGCGTCTCGCGGCGAGCGTACCTTGCGGCAGGTGCGACGAGCGTAGCGGGCGTGGCGGCCCTGGCGGGGTGTCCCGGCCGGGGCGAGCGGGGGGTCGGAACCGGGGACGGGACCCGGACCGAGACCGAAACCGGGAACGGAGATCGGAAGACGGAACGGACGGCGGAGGCGACCGAGATGACTGAAGACGAACCGGCGCTCGACGCCGACGACGGACGCGGCGAGGACGTCCTGGTCGACCAGGTGGGCTACCGGCCGGGCGACGCGAAGGCCGCCGTAGTCCGGACCGACGCGGACACCTTCGACGTCGTCGACGCCGGGAGCGGGTCGGTGGTGGCGAGCGGCGACCTCTCGGACCCTATCGATGACGAGAACTCCGGCGACACGGTCCGGCGGGCCGAGTTCGGCGACCTGACCGACCCCGGCACGTACGTCGTGGCCGTCGACGGCGGGAGCGTCGCGTCCCACCGGTTCGCCGTCGGCGAGGACGTGTACGGGCGAACGCTGGCGGAACTGTGTCGCGCGTACACGCTCAAGCGCTCGAACACGGCCATCGACGACGACGTGACCGGCCTCGACGTCGGCCCCGGACACCCCCAGGACGCGGAGGCGGAACTGTTCTTCACCGACGAGTTCCGCGAGGAAGGGGAGATGCTGGACGTCAGCGGCGGGTGGTACGACGCCGGCGACTACGGGAAGTACGTCCCGCCGGCGGCGGTGACCGTCGGCCAGTTGCTGCTGGCGTACGAGCGAAACCCCGACGTGTTCGAACCCGGGCAACTGGCCGTCGACGCAGCGCTGGCGGACGGGGAGTCCGGTGGAGCGGACGGAGAGGGCGGCGGAGCAGGCGGCGACGCCGACGGATCCGACCTCCCCGACCTGCTCGCGGAGGTCCGCTTCGAACTCGAGTGGCTCGAACGGATGCAGCGGCCGGACGGGGCCGTCTACCACAAGGTCGCCGGGACGGAGTGGCCGGGGTTCGTCCGGCCGACGGCGGACGCCCGCGACCGGTACGTGTTCGGCCTGTCGACGTACGGGACTGCTCAGTACGCGGGTGCGATGGCGATGGCCGCGCGGGCGTACGAAGAGTACGACGCCGCGTTCGCGGAGCGAGCGCTGGCGAACGCCGAGTCGGCCTGGGAGTACCTGGAAGCGCACCCCGAACCGCACTTCCGGCGCGACGAGGGCCAGGACGGCGGGTCGGGAGCCTACGAGAAGCCGGAGGGCGAGGGCGACGCCGAGGAACGCCTCTGGGCCGCCGCGGAACTGCTCCGGACGACCGGCGAGGGGCGCTACGCCGACTGGATAGAGAGCGAGGCGGCGGACCTGCTCACCTCGCGGCCGACCCCGGTGACGTGGGCGGACGCGAAGTTACTCGGGCAGTGGGCGTACTACCGGGCCGACGCCGCCGACCCCGAGTTTCGGTCGGCGGTCGGCGACGCGCTGGTCGAGTACGCCGACGACGTGGTCGCCCACGTCGAGTCGGACGGGTACGACGTCGCGCTGGCGACCGACGACTACCACTGGGCGTCGGCCAAACTCGCCGTCGCGAAGGGGAGCGTCTGTCTGCTGGCCGACGCGGTGGAGGGAGACGAGCGGTACCGAGACGCCGCGCTCGACCAGGTCCACTACGTCCTCGGGCGGACGCCGACGGGGTACTCGTACGTCACCGGCGCGGGCGAGAACCCGCCGCGCAACACCCACGACCGCATCCGGGCCAGCACGGGCACGTACGTCCCGGGCTACCTCGTCGGCGGTCCCAACGCGAACGGCGGCGACCCGGCGCTGGACGGGTTGATCGAAGCCGAGGACCCCGCGCCGGCGAAGTGCTACGTCGACGAGCGGCCCTCGTTCGCCTCGAACGAGTGGGCCATCGACTACTCCGCACCGCTCGTGTTCGCGCTCTCGCACTTCGCGTCGGGAGCGGGCGTCTCCGTCGGGGAGTGAGTGCGCTCACGGGACGCCGCGGGAAGACGGCGGGTGGTATCACGAGCGCGGGCCGCTACTCGTGCCGTGATCCCACGTAGTCGAGATTCTCGAACGGGACGTAGCCGACCGTCTCCTTGCCGTTCTGCGTGTCGTAGAGGTGGACGCCGTGGTCGCCCTCCTTCATCTCGTCGCACGTCAGCACGGTCTCTTCCTTGCCGACGACGTGGACTGCGAGTTCATGTGCCATACTGGTCGGCCACGCGGGAGGGTGTAAAAATTTCCGGCGCGAGCGGTGAGAGAAGGGGGACGGGCTTCGCCGGAGAGGGGGGCGTAGACCCGTCGGACGGAGCCCGGGTACTAAATGCGAGCGCGGTGTCCTCCCGCCATGCGCTGGGCCGGTCCGCCGCTCCTCGCGGTGCTCCTCGTCGCGCTCTCCGGCTGTCTGGTCTTCGGCGGACCGGGCGTCTCGACGATGCCGCCGACGAACGAGTCGTGCGTGACCGACGCCGTTCCCGACCCCGGCACGCTCGACCCCTCGGGTAACGTCACGCCCGCGCCGTATCCCGACCCGCCGGACGTGGTCCACGGTTCCGCGGTCCGATCGTTCGCGGTCGCATTCGAACGGGCGCACGTCACGAACGACATGCTCGCGAGGAACGAGGACGGCGACCTCGACCGGCTCCTGCTGGGATCCCGTAAGGAAGCCTTACAGTCCCACTCCGACGGGTACGCCGTCTCGTTCACCATCTCTATCGCCAGTTACTACGCGGACGGGGGCCACGGCGACGGCTCTCTGACCGTCGAGTACTTTCTGAACGAGACCACGATCCGACGGAGCCACGAGGATGGCGTCGACGCCCGGGACGGAACGGTGCTCGTGCGATGTGCGTGACGGCGACGGCGTCAGTCCGGCGTCTCGTAGGGGGCGACCGCCGCCAGCAGTTCCCGACTCAGTTCGCCCGTGACGGCGTGGACCCGGTCCCCGTCGCGGACTACCAGTCCGTCCTCCGCCAGTCGCGGGAGGTGGACGTGGTGGAGTTGCGTGCGGGCGCGTCGTCGCCGCTCGGGGTCCAGCGGCCCGGCGTTGCCGGCGAGCGCCGCCACCTCCTCGACGAGTTCGTCCGTCGTCATCCCGCCGTCGCCGGCGCGGTGGAGCGAGCGGAGCACGGCCCGGCGGTGGTCGTCGGCGATAGCCGAGAGGACCACGTTGGGAGTGGGGGTACTCCCGCTCTCGGGGGCACTGTCCATCACGAATCCGCACCGGCCACAGTTCCATCGAAAGCCACGGTCCGTATCATACACACACCTTGACTCCCGAGTCAGGATAGGGTTGCCCATGGTGAACGAGGGACGGCGACGGGCGTCAGGCGTCTTGCTCGGACTGGACGAGCGTGTACCTGACGAGCGACGCGATGGCGCGCCGGAGTCGTTCCGTGACGGCCTGGTCGGAGATGCCGAGTTCGTCCGCGAGTTCCTTGGTCGTACAGCCCCGCGGGATGTCGTAGTAGCCCATCCGCACGGCGAGCGTGATGGCCTCGCGCTGGGGTTCGCTCAGGCCGAACCACGGGCCGGCGTCCGACTTCGTTGGGTTGTACACCCGGAGGATCTCCGGCGATATCTGTGCGGCCTCGCAGTGCGACGAGAACTCGCTGAACGCCTCGTGAGAGGGGAACCGGAGTTCGAACTCCCACGCGTCGGGCGTTCCGGTGGCGCTCAGTAACTGCCCGTCGCACTCCCTGACGCCGCGGAAGAGGTGGTCCTGGTTCGCGTCCCAGTCCAGCGTGAACAGCGTCCGGTCCTCGAACTCGTCCACCTCCGTCGCGCTGTTGACGGCCGGATGTCGCTGGACCGCGTCGACGAAGGAGTCGCTGGTCGCGTTGTGGAGCCAGAACAGCGGCACGGCCGCGTTTCCGATGGGGACGAGCGTCTCGAGTTCGATGGAGGTGACCCCCTCCACCCGGAGGATGCGGCCGAGTTCGAAGTCGGCAGACGGTACTCGGAGCTCTGTGATTACGCTCATTCGCTCTTGCGTCCGGGATAAGCGATCCCACCACAAAACGGGGTGGCTTGATACACCATGCTCGGTGATATCGACGGACGGCGAGGCCCGTCGAGCGCCCGCGTCGCCGGTCGAATCCTGGTCGACGCCGGGAGCGATGCCTCGCACACCACCCACGTGGGTTATCGGTTTCCGAGACGGAACGTTCGGTATGGCGACAGTGATGGAGTTCACGAGTCCGGCCGAGGAGTTCCCGCTGGGAACGGTGTTCGAGAGCCTGCCGGAGGCGACGGTGCGACTGGAGCGGCTCGTCCCGCAGGACAGCCTCATCATCCCGTACTTCTGGGTCCGTGGCGCGGAGGTAGAGGACGTCGAGGCGGCCTTCGACGCGCATCCGGGCCTGACTCACGTCCGACTCATCGACGACGTCGAGAACGAGTACCTCATGCGCGCGGAGTGGAAGGGGGAGTACTTCGGCATCCTGAGCGCGCTGGCCGAGGCCAACGTCTCCGTCCTCTCGGGCGTCGGAACGAAGGAGGGGTGGGACTTCGAGGTCAGGGGCGAGAGCCGCGACGCCATCGGCGAGTTCCGCACCAGTTGCCAGGACCACGACATCCCCATCGAGATAACCGCCGTCCACGCGCTGCTCCCGGTACAGGGCGACGACTACGAGTTGACGGACGCCCAGCGCGAGGCACTGGTGCTGGCGTACGAACGCGGCTACTTCGACTCGCCGCGCGAGACGTCGCTCGAGGAGATAGCGGAGGAACTCGGCATCACCCAGCAGTCGCTCTCCTCCCGACTCCGGCGCGGGCACCGGCGACTGATCGGCGGGACGCTCGTCGGCCCGTAGGTCGGACGTCGTACTAATACCTCCTGTATAAACAGTACTTCCCTTCACCCGGTTCGGACCGCTAGAGTGGAGTAGATGAGTGTCACCGCCGACTTCGTCGAAACCGAGCTCGAGTCGCTGGAGTATCGCGATAGCTCGGAGACGTATCGGGCCGTGTACGACCGGGACCGAACCGTCCCGAGTATGGCCGTCGTCGCGACGCTGTCGGAGGTGATGGACTGCGAACCGGGCGAACTGGACCCGCTCTACGCGTCGGTGGACGCCGACGCGCTCGACGAACTCGTCCGCGTGCGGGAGGGGACTGTCGGGGACGTCACGGTCACGTTTCCCGTCGCCGACTACGCGGTGACAGTTCACAGCTACGGCGTGGTCGCGGTCACGCCCGGGGAGCGCGAGCAGGTCGACGACCCGGCGAAGCGAGTGTCCCCGACGTGACGGTCGAAGAGGCGCCGCTCACGACCGGCACGGAACTGAACGCCGAACTGGTAGCGCTCCTCCGCCGGGCGAACGCCAACGGCGTCGACGTCGTCGGCGGGTGGGAGTGCCGGAACGGCGACGACCACCCGGACTGGGACGTGGTCGTCACCGAAGTACGGAAGAACGGGGAATCGAACGGCGTCGAGTCGGACCGGACCGAATCGTCGGAGTGACCAGTACGGGTCGCCGGAGTACCGCGCTCGCTCGCCCTCGACCTAGACGCCCAGCCACTCGTCGTTCCGGACCTCGTACCCGTTCTGCCGACAGAACTTCGCCGCCCGCCGGCGGACGTCGCGCGAACCCGGGAGCTTCTCCTTCTCGCGGACCCGCTCGACTATCCAGTCGGTGACCACCTCGATCCCCTCGTCGTCGTCGTCCGCGTCGATCGCTTTCAGTTCCCGGAGCGTCTTCTCGTAGGCCTCGCGCTGCGACCCGCTCGGTCCGGCGTTCCCGAGCGAGCGGGCGGCCTCGAACACCCGTTTCATCGCCGCGGCGACCGTCGGGCGCTGGACCCGCGCCCGGACGTCGGCGGGCGCGTCGAACGCCACCGCCTCCACGTCGGGCACCAGTTCCGCGACGGCGTAGGTGCCGTCGGGCGACGCCACCTCGCTGTCACCGACCGCCGCGACCACCTCGGCCCCGGTCGCGGGGTACTCCAGTGAGTCAAGTTCGTCCGCGAACGCGCCGAGTTCCGACTCGTCGACCGGTGGTTCGGACTCGTCGCCGCGCTCCAGTTCGGTCGCCAGGTCGCGCTCCCGCTGCCGTCGCGCCGCGTCGTCGGCCTGCTTGTCACGGCCGCTCTTGTCGTCTGGCATACCTGATAATAGGTTGTCTCGTCGGATAACCCTGTGGTCGGTGAGTCGGCCGTGTGGAGGGATTCCACCTGGATGGAGGGATTCGGCCCGGATGGAGGCGACCTACTCGTCCTCCAGGTAGTCGTCTTGGACCGCGACGACTTCGCTGCTGTCCGCACATGCCGCGTAGCGCTCCAGTGGCTCCTCGTTCAGTTCCAGGAAGGTGTGGCCCCAGGTGAACTTCGACAGAATCTCCTCGGCGTGGTCGCGCTCGCCCAGAATGGCCAGCGCCCCGGCGAACGCCTCGACCGTGTTCAACTGGAACGCCGTCCCGTAGTTCACGGGGTTGCCGGCGACGAGGAAGGGGAGCGACCGGTGGACCCCCTCCAGGTCGAACGCCTCGCGCTCGGCCGTCTCCCACGAGCAGTCCAGCGCCACGAGGCGGTCGTGGCGCTTCCCGTCGCCCGCACCCGGCGCGTCCGCCGGCGAGAGCGCCTGGTCGGCGAACGGGTTGAGGACGATGCCCGGCGGCGTCGAGCGCGTCGCTTTGTGTAGCTCCGCCAGGTCGAAGCGCGCGAGTTTCCGCGCGCTGCACTTCTTCGGGTCGTCGTCCCCCTCGTACCGCACGTGCAGTTCCACGATTGCGAGTGTGTAGGCCCGTACCCGTGAAAAGGGGCTCGGGTAGAGGTACGGGAGTGAAATCGAGTGAATTCGCCCACGTGAGAGTTGCTGGACGATGCTCGTGAGATGGTCGACTATCGTGAGATGGTGTCCCTGGGATCGATGACAAAGGAAAGCCCCGACCGGTTCGAGTCGGTGGACTCGCTGCGGTCCTCGCTCACTTCGTTCGCTCCGGTCCTTGCGTCGTCCGCCTTCCTCGAACCGGTCGCCCCTTTCAGTCCACCCCACGGCTCCGCAGGCAGCCCTGCCCTTCCCCGGGTCGCGCGCCCTCACCCGCGAGGGGTTCGGCCGCGCTCCCGGCCAACGCGGGGCGGTGCGGTTGCGGAAGGAAGCGGGATTCGCGGCGGACGCCGCGAATCCGGGGAGGAGTGGTGGTTCCAATCGCGAGCGCGGGCCGAGTGGAACGAGGCCACGCGAGCAACGCGGTCCCTGGAGGAATGAAAGGGCGAGGCCCGATGAACGAAGCACGGACTCACAAGCGACCGCGAGAGCGAAGCTCTCGCGTAGTCCTCAGCTTTCGCTGAGGGCACTGGAACGAGCGAACGGAGTGAGCGGGTGAAGCGCGCAGCGTGGTCCGCGCGAGTTCAGCGGGCCGAGGGCTTTCAGTTGTCGTTAATCGTTTTCGTTGCGACCCAAGAGCGGGCCGAGAGCTTTCTCCCGTCGTAGTTGGTCGATTCCCATGAAACTCGGGAGCGGGGCGAGGTCGTTCCCTCGACAGCGAGAGCCGTACAATATCACCGATAGATCCGCTTCTCACCGGGCGATTCGGGAAGTAGGCTTAAGTGGGGGAACAGTCATGTTCCAGAAAGTGATTTCCGAGGGGACCGACGCGCCGGGGTTCGAACTGCCGGCCCTGGTGGACGGGGAGCACCGGCGCGTCGCGCTCGACGAGTACGTTGGCGACGACGTCGTCATCCTGGCGTTCTACCCGGGCGACTTCAACCCGGCCTGTGACTTCGAGTCCGACCTGGACGAACTGGACCTGTTCACGATGCAGAAGGACGTCGAGGTGCTGGCCGTCGGGCCGGACACATTGTACAGCCACGCGGCGTTCGCGAGCGAGTACGACCTGCACATCCCGCTGCTCTCCGACGCGGACCAGGCGGTGGCCGAGCGGTACGACGTGGCTTTCGAGGACGAGGTGGGCCAGCGACTGGTCGAGCGGGCCGTCTTCGTCGTCGACCACTCCGGCGAGATTCAGTACGCCTGGAGCACCCGGGACGTCGAGGAGTTGCCCGACGGCGACGAGATAAAGGACGCCATCGCCGACACCGGCGGCGACGACACCGCCTTCGCCCGCTACCGGGTAGGCCACGCCCACTACACCGAGGGACGGCGGGCGTTCACGAGCGCGATGGGGTCCTACCGCGGGGGCGACTGGATGCTGAGCCAGTCGGACTTCAAGCGGGCCCGCGAGGAGTTCGAGGAGGCCGCCGACCACTTCGACAGCGCGGTCCGGTTCGTCGACGACGAGGGCTTCGGCGCGTACTACGACCGGGCCCACCAGAAGGCGACGGCGCTGTGGCAGGCCGCCGACTGGCTGAGCAAGTCCGCGAGCGAGTACGCCAGCGGCCAGGGCGCGGAGGCCCAGCGCCTCCGCGACGACGCCGAGAGCCCGCTGGAGACGGCCCGCGACATCGGGGAACCGATCGACCCCGACGAGTGGCCCCCGGACCCGGAGGCCGAGGACGAGCGCGAGAGCATCCTCCCGCAGAGCGACGACGACGAGGACGTCACGCTCTCGTTCGACTTCGACGAGGACGGGTTCGGGGAAGGCGACGGCGATACCGGAGCGGCCGGGGCCGGGGCGAACGACGCCGGAACCGCGGCGGCGAACGGCGAGGCGACCGACGACGACGGCGAGGACGAGATAGACGCCGCCGAACTGGAGGAGATAGAGGCGGAACTCGCCGCCAGCCAGCCCGAGAACCCGGAGGGCGAGGAACTCGAGGAGACGCCGACCAGCATGGTCGACGCGCCGCCGGGAGTGGACGACGGGGCGGCAAGCGAGACGGACAGCGGAACGGACCGAACGGACGACGGGGCGGCCGAAGCGGACGACCAGTCGACCGGCGCGGACGACGCGGACGGCGAAAGCGACGGGGACATCGACGGCGAGGTAGGCGAGGCCGAGATAGAGGCGCTCCAGGCGGAACTGGAGTCGAACGGGCCCGACGACGGCGGCGTCGTCCCGGAGGGGCCCGAGGACGGCGACGGATCGGGCGGGACGGACGAGGAGGGGACGAGCGGCGAGGGGGCGGGTGAGGAGGAGACGGACGCGGCGGGCGACGACAAAACCGACGGGGACGCAAGCGGCCCTGACGACCCGTTCGAGTCCGGAGGCGGAGACGGATCCGGAGAGTGGAACGACGTGGACGCGGCGGACCCGTCGTCCGCCGCCGGCGACGAACCCGCAATCGATGCCGGGGGCGACGTGGAGCCCGACGTGTCGCGCTCGTTGGAACCGGCCGGTGCGACGGACGACTGGGACGAGGGCGAAGAGAGCGGCGGGACGGAGAGCGACGGCGAGGAAAGCGACGGGGCGGAGAACGACGAACGGACCCCCGAGGACGAACCGCAGGGGGCCAGCGACGAGGACCTGGCGGACATCCCGACGACCGCGGACCTGGAGGAGGCGGCCGACGACGCCGACGGAGACGCGGACGCCGACGCGGAGGCGAACGCGGACGCGGGCGTGGATTCGGACGGAGAGGGCGGCGCGTGACCGCCGGATTGTAGTCGCCGGGGGTCCTCGTCGGTCGCATGGACCGCCCCGCGACGGCCCGGGCGTACTACCGGGCGCTCGACGAGCACGACTACGACCTGCTCGCGGACCTGCTCGCGAGCGACTTCCGACAGGAGCGACCGGACCGGACCCTCGACGGGCGCGAGCGATTCGTCCGGTTCATGCGGGAGGAGCGGCCGCAGACGGACACGACCCACGCCGTCGACGGGGTGTACGAGCGGGGGCCGGAAGCCGGCGGAGGGAGTGCGGACGGTGCAGACGTCGGCGTGGCGGTCGAGGGGCGACTTCGGAAGGCCGACGGCGACCTGATCGTCCGGTTCGTCGACGTGTTCAGTTTCGTCGGCGGCGAGATAGCGGCCATCCGGACCTACACCCGGTGACGTACTGGCAGTGACGCGACGCCCGGCGACCTAGCCGCCGAACCCCTGGGCCGTTGCGGACGACACCTCCTCGCCGTCGATGGTGATCCGCACAGTGGTATCGCCGTCCCGGGGCTGGACCTCGACGGACGTGATCGAACCGCCGAAGCGGAAGCGGTCGCCGTAGTACGTCTCCCCGTCCGCGTTGGACGGGGCCGGCCCAGTCAGATCGCTGACCATCCAGGTGCCGTCAGATCGCCGGGTCGGTTCGTCGGACGGTTCCGCGGCGAGTCTGTCGTCGCCGAGGTCGGGTTCCAGGCAGCCGTCGACCGCGAGCGCGTACTCCGTCGGGCCGTTCGCGGCGACGGTGACGGTGTGGTCGCAGTCGACGCCGCAGTCCGTATCGCCGGCGTAGGCGGTCAGGAACCCCTGCCCGGCGCTGTCGTGGCCGAGGACGAGCGTGTCGTCCAGGACGACCGGTGCGGCCGTCCCCGGGTCGGGGGACATCTCGACCCGGGCCTCCCGGGTCCCCGACGACGCGTCGACGACGTAGGCGGCGTTGTCGTAGTCGGAGTCCTCGGGATTGCCGACCACCATCACGGAGTCGCCGGCGACGAGCGGCGGGAGCGGGCCGGAGTAGACGGCGGGCGTCTCGAACTGCCACAACTGCTGGCCCGTCGCCGCGTCGAGCGCCGTCAGGACGCCGTCGTCGTACCGGTCGCTCGATGGCCGGCGGACGAAGACGAACGCGCGCCCGTCGGCGAGGACGGGCGGGTGCGTCACGTCGCCGGGGGCGTCGAACGTCCACGCTTCGCTGCCGTCGGATGCGTCCAGCGCGCGAACGGTCGGCCCGTCGCCCTCCCCGACGTAGACGCGGCCGTCGGCGACGCTGGGCGGGGTGCCGGCCCCGGCGTCGGTCGACCACTGCCGGTCGCCGTCGGCGGCGTCCAGCGCGTACGCGCGGCCGTTGTCCGTCGCGTAGTACACCGTCCCGTCGGCGACGGCGGGGAACTCGATGGCCGCGTCGGAGTCGGCCGGGACGTCGTGCCACAGGGCCGAGCCACTTGCCGGGTCGAGCGCGTACAGCGCGCCGACGCTCCCCGCGTACACCGCGTCGTCGTCGGGCGTGACGTAGGCCGGGCCCCGGCCGACGCCGATGCTCCACCGCGTCGACCCGACGGCGGCGTCCAGCGCGTAGACGACGCCGTGGGGAACGTCGCGGCCGTCGTCCCACGTCTCGCCCGCGCCCAGGTAGAGCGTGCCGTCGACGAACCCCGGCGCAGTCAGGCCGTCCTCCGGGTCCTCCAGCCTGTCGTCCAGTTCCCGCCGCCACCGGATCGACCCGGAGTCGAGCGCGACGTCCTCGACGACGCCGGTGTTCTCGCCGAGGCCGTATATCGAGTCGCCCGCCGCGGCGAGTCGTATCTGCGTACGGGAGAGCGTCTCTATCTCCCACTCCTGCGTGAGGTTCGCCGTCGGCGGGCATTCGTCCGGGGCGTACCCCGTGTTGGCCGGGTCGGCCTGGAACTGCGGTTTGCCGCCACCCGCGTTCGACTGCCGGCCGCTCGCCGCCGTGAGACCGGTGGACGCGACTGCACCGGCGAGTACGCCCATGACCGTCCGCCGCCGAACCGAGGGACCGTGCGTTCCTTGCACCATGCAGTCATATTAGTATTCTAACCACTATATCTTTCGTCCAGTTAATAGGTAGGTGGTGATCGATTAGTTGCCAGTTAACAAGGACGAGTGCTGGGCCAGGGACAGTACCCGTGGCGCGTGCCCCCGCCGTCGAGGGCAGCGAGGGGTTCCGTGACCGGGTCGACGACCACCGCGGGGCGGCGAGACCCGGTGGGAGTTCCCGACGGAGATACTCGACCACTTCGAGACTGAGGGTCGCTTCCTGCGGGGGTACTCGGGCGAACCGGAGCGGGGGGCCTACTGACCGTCGCCGTCGCCCTCGCCAACGGCACTCTCACCGATGGGGTCGTGACCCTCGATGACTTCCTGGCCACCCATGTAGGGCCGGAGGGCCTCGGGGACGTCGACGGTGCCGTCCGAATTCTGGTAGTACTCCAGGATGGCGACGATGACCCTGGGGGCGGCGACGCCGCTGCCGTTGAGCGTGTGGAGGTACTCCGCCGACTCGTGGCGCTCCGGTCGGTAGTGGATGCCGGCGCGGCGGGCCTGGAACTCCTCGAAGTTCGAGACGCTGGAGACCTCCAGCCAGCGGCCGCCCTCCTCGGGCCCCTCGTCCATGTCGTCGCCGGGGGCCCACACCTCGACGTCGTACTTCTTGGCCTGGGTGAAGCCCATGTCGCCGGTGCACATGTCGAGGACGCGGTAGGGGAGTTCGAGGCGCTGCAGGACTTCCTCGGCCTCCGAGAGGAGCCCCTCGAGGCGGTCGTAGCTGTTCTCCGGGCGGACGAAGTTGACGAGTTCGACCTTGTTGAACTGGTGGACGCGGACGTAGCCGCGGGTCTCCGTGCCGTGCTCGCCCGCCTCGCGGCGGAAGTTCGGGGAGAAGGCCTGGTGTTTGACCGGCAGGTCGTCGTCCAGCAGTATCTCGTCGCGGTACATGTTGGTGACCGGCACCTCCGCCGTGGGAAGGAGCCACAGGTCGTCGTCGTCGTAGTCGTCCCCGTGGCGGGCACCCACGCGGTAGGCGTCCTCCGCGAACTTCGGTAGCTGTCCCGTCCCGCGCATCGAGGCGCTGTTGACCGGGATCGGTGGCGAGACCTCGACGTACTCCTGTTCGCGGTGGACGTCGAGCATGAACTGGATCAAGGCCCGCTCCAGGCGCGCGCCGTCCCCCTTGACGAACTGGAACCCGCCGCCGGCGACCTTCGCGCCGCGCTCGAAGTCCAGGATATCGAGTTCTTCGCCCAGGTCGTAGTGGGGAACGACCTCGTCCGGCAACTCCCGCAGGTCGTCGAACCCCTCGCGGTAGCGCTCGACGTTGTCCGACTCGTCCTCGCCGACGGGGACCGACTCGTGGGGGACGT
>CAZMGU010000030.1:0-23346 GCA_964565905.1 uncultured Halobacteriales archaeon | reverse complement strand
TCGAGCGGTTCGGACTGGCGTTCGTGATGGTCGCGAGCTACTTCGGCTCGGGGTCCGTGTTCATCATGAGTTCGGCGGGCGTCCAGTTCGGCTACGCGATGATCTGGCTGGTCGGACTCGCGGTCCTGCTCGGCGTCGTCGCACAGGACATGAGCGCTCGCGTCGGTATCTTCGGCGATTCGCTCGGCCAGTTCACCAGGCGGAAACTCGGCGAGCGCGGAGCGACCGCGCTGCTCGCGTTCGTCTCGATCGGCTGCGTCCTCTGGGGGCTGGAGCTGACCGCCGCGGTCGGTCTCGGTGCGTCGATACTGCTGGAGAGCGTCGGGGTCTCCGTCGGCTGGATGCCGATAGCCGTCGTCGTCGGGCTGACGTCCGCCGGCGTCGGCCTCCTGCGCTACCAGCACGTCGAATACCTGATGACCGGGATGATGCTCGCGCTGTTCGTCGCCTTCGCCGTGGTCGCCGTGGCCGGCGACCCGGACCCTATCAGCGTCGCCGCCGGAGTCGTCCCGAACGCCGCGTTCCTCACCCCAGGCGGGCTGACCCTCGCCGCGGCCATCCTCGGGACGACCGCGCTGTGGCCGAACTTCTTCCTCGAGTCGCTGTTCGTCGACGAGAAGGGGTGGGGCGAGGTGACCGACCTGACCGACATGCGCCTCGACCTCCTGATGGGGTACGCGCTCGGCGGTCTCGCGTCGGTGGCTATCGTCGTCGCGACCGCGGCCGTGCTCCGGCCCGCGGGCTTCACCGAACTCCAGTCGTTCATCACGCCCGGCCGGGCGCTCACCGACGTCCTCGGGACGTGGGCGATGTTCCTGTTCCTCGGCGGGACGCTGATCGCCGCGTTCAACAGCATCATCCCGATCCTCTGGACGCCCGCGTACATCCTTCACGAGGCGCGCGGGAAGCGGATTCACTCTTCCGACCCGGGCGAGGCACGGCGGTCGTTCCGCCTGCTGTTCGCCGGCCTCTGTCTCGTCAGCGGCCTCTCGCCGCTGGTCAGCGTCTTCGGCGGACTGAGCGTCCTCGACATGATCATCCTCTTCCCGGCCTGGAACGGCGTGTTCGGCCTGCCCGTCTCCGCGGCCCTCCTGTTCTGGGCGGTCAACGACGAGGAGACGATGGGCGAGCACAGCAACGACGGTCGACTGAACGCCGTCGACGTCGTCCTCGTCCTGCTCGCGATAGCGCTCGCCGTGCTGTCCGCACAGGACGTCATCGGCGCTATCTTCACCGGGGGGACGTGAGTCGATGGGTCCGGTACTCGCCGTCGTGCTGGTCGTCGTGGCCCTGTTCGCCGGCGTCGGGATAACGACCGTCGGCCCCGGCGGCGTGTTCGTCACGGCCGCCCTGTACGGCCTGACCGACCTGTCGTCGGCGGCGGTCGCCGGGACGGCCAGCGCCACGTTCGTCGCAACCGGCGTCGTCGGCAGCGGCGCTTACGTCCGCTCGGGCGAGTTCGACGCCGGCCGGGCCCGGAGTGCCACAGTGATCCTCAGCGTGAGCGCCGTCGTCGGTGCGCTCGTCGGGACGCGGGCGAACCTCGTCCTCCCCGACCGACTGTTCGGCGCGTTGCTCGCCGTCTTCCTGGCGAGCGTCGGCGTCCTGATCGCCTACCGCGAACTCGTCGGTATCGAACCCGGCGGGGTGCTCGACGGGAGCGCCCGCAGGCGTCGCGGCGTCCTCGCCCTCGTCGGGGCGGGCATCGGCTTCCTCGGCGGGATGCTCGGCGTCGGCGGACCGGTGGTCGCGGTTCCGGTCCTCGTGGCGCTCGGCATGCCGATGCTCCGCGCCGTCGCCGTCGCACAGGTCCAGTCGATATTCCTCTCGCTGTTCGCGACCGTCGGCTACTTCGCGGCCGGTGCCGTCGACGTCGGCGTCGCCGTCCTCGTCGGCGTCCCGCAACTGGTCGGCGTCGTCGCCGGGTGGCGGATAGCCCACCTCGTCGAACCGCGACAGTTGCGACTCGCGCTGAGCGTCGTGCTCGTGGTCGTGGCGGTCGTCGTCGGTCTGTGACCCGGTCCGGCGTCACCGCTCGACGCCGTCGCGGACCGCGAGAATCCCCTCGACCGACGGGGCACTGGTTCGGCGGGAGCGACCGCACATCGAAGCGCTCGACGCGCGGGAGTGCGCCACGGAGACTGCGACGGGAAGGTCAGGCGACGTTGAAGCCCTTGTCGCGGAGGAAGTCCTCCACGCGGCCGGTGTGGTTACCCTGGAGTTCGATCTGGCCGTCCTCGACGGTCCCCCCGCAGGCGAACTTCGATTTGAGGTCCGAAGAGAGACTGTCCATGTCCACGTCCTTGGGATCGAATCCCTCGATGATCGTTACCTCCTTCCCGTAACGGCGCTCGTCGATGCGGATGTTGATCTCCTGAGACTCCTTGGCCACGTCTTCGCAGACGCAGAGTTCATCAGGGAGCCCGCACGTCGAGCAGACTTCCGACATTACAGGTCGGCCTACGAAATCAACCTATTAAACCTTTACTGGTGAACACGACGCACGACCCCCGCTCGGCGGCGTCGTCGCGCCCGGTTCCCGAAATCCCTGTCCGTCGACGCCGGTCGCCGGTCGAACCGACCGAACCGCGCTCACCTGACGAGTTCGTCGACCAGCCTCACGGCCTCGTCCGCGTCCTCCCGGCTCACGTCGCCGCGGTAGCGCGCTCGCTCGCGGATCGCCGCGACGCGGCGCGCCGCGGGGTCGGCGTCGACCGCGTCGAGGTACTCCCGCACCGTCTCGTCCTCCCATCGCGAGCGGTACTGCTGCCGACCGAGGTAGTACTGGAGCCGCTGGAACGCCCGCTCGACGTCCCTGGCGGGTTCGTCCCGTGGCTGGTAGCGGAGCCAGACGGCGCGATACGCCCGCTGGACGACCCCGCTCCGGCGGACGCCGAGGACGGCCCCCGCGGCGGCGACGAGGCCGAGCGCGACCTGTTGCCCGGTCGGCAGCCGTCGGCCGTCACCACCGTCGACGTCGCGGGCGATGGCACCCGGCGTGTCGACCGCGATGGTCCCGCCGTCGTCCGTTTCGCCGAAGTCCGTCGGGGTCGCGCCCTCGGGAATCGTCAGCGTCCCGTCCCCGTCGGCCCCGCCGCCCGACGGGCCGTCCGCGCCACCGACCGTCGTCAGTGGCTCCGGCGACGGGGTCGGCGTCCGCGTCCACTCGTCGGTCCCCTGCGTGTCACCTGTGTCGGCCGAGGAGTCGCCGCTCTGCCGGGCCCGCTGGATCCGGTTCTCCCGGACGGCGTCGCGGGGTTGCCGGGGCGTCGGGTCGAACCGGACCCAGCCATAGCCGGGGTGGTACACCTCCACCCAGGCGTGGGCGTTCAGCCCGCGGACGACCCACCGGTCCTCGTCGACGCGCTCGCCCTGGGTGTAGCCGACGGCGAACCGGGCGGGAATGTCCTGCGTCCGGAGCATCGTCACCATCGTCGTCGCGTAGTAGGTGCAGTAGCCCGCGTCCATCTCGAAGAGGAAGGCGTCGGCGACGTCGCCGCGGGGACGCGTCACGTCGAGGGAGTAGTTCCGGTTGTTCCGGAGCCACTGCTCGAGGACTATCGCCCGCTCGTACGGCGTGTCGGCGTTCGCGGTCAGTCGCTCGGTCCGATTGCCCACTCGCTCGGGCGTGCTGTCCGGTAGCTGGGTGTACCGCTCGACGACGGGCTCCGGGTAGTCGGTCCCGGCGTTCTGGAGTTGTCCGGGCGAGGCGTCGGGGACGCGACTCCGGACCCAGTACTCGTCGCCGCTCCGCAGCGTCGTCCCGGGTTCGAAGCTCCCGTCGTCCCGGACCTCCGCGGACGGGACGCCGGTCACCTCGACCGGCTTCCAGGCGGCCGGCAGCGACTCGCTCCGGGTCTCGACGCGGAACGTCTGCTCGACGCTCTCGTTCGGTCCGGGCGGGTTACTGCGCTCGCCGCCCTGGTAGGGGCTGGTCCCGCCCGTGCGGACCCAGCCGTCGCCGGTGTAGCGGTCGTAGCTGCCGACCCGCCAGTAACTCGAGCGCTCGCTCGTGACGGTGAACCGCACCTCCGGCGAGAGGCGCATGTCGCCCTGGACGGTCAGGTCCTCGTCCGCGCCGAGCAGGTTCCCCTCGACGGTGTTCGCTTCGCCGAGGCCGGGCAGGAGCGGCCCCGCCGCACCCGCCGTCGCCGGGACGACCGAGACGACCAGCGGGACGAGGATCATCACCGACGCGACGACGAGGACCGTCTCGGCGCGAACGATCGGTTCGTCCCGGCGTTCGAAGTCGCCGAGTCCCAGCGCGGCGGCACCGGCGACGACGCCGGTCAGCGTCGTCACCACGTCGGCGTCGCCCGTCAGGACGAAGAAGAGGAGCGTCGCACCGGCCACCGTCACGGCCGTGGCGTACCAGTGACGGAGCGCGAAGTACCACGTCAGGAACACCGGCGCGGCCGTCACGCCGAGCACCCACGCGCGGATGTTCGCGATCCGTAGCAGCGACCGGCCACCGAGCAACCCGAGCGTGTCCGCGAACAGCGCGACCCAGGGCGGCGATCCGCTGATCTGCAGCACGTACCAGCCCAGGCCGACGACGAGCAGGGCGATGCCCAGCACGACGGCGAGCCAGGGCCGCAGGACGCGCGCCAGCGCCGTCGCCGCGACGAGCGACCCGGCGACGATGGCGAGGAACGTCGCCGGGAGACCGGTGACGTCGATGAAGTGGTACAACACCTGGAGCGACGCGCCCAGCGAGACGAGGACGGCCACGAGCGCGAGCGTCCGCGCGAGGCCGACGCCGCCGAACCGGTTCCCGTGGCCGCTCTCGCGACCGCTCCCCGGCCGCCGCTCGTCACGATAGCTCACGCGACCACCTCCGGACCGGCGGTCCGGCGTCCCCGCGTTCGCTTCCGCTGGTCGCTCACGCGACCACCTCGCTCCGGAGCGGTTCGGGGTCGGCCCCGGTCAGGTCGTCGAGCGCGTACACCCGCTCGTCGATGGCCACCTCGACGTCCGACGCGTCGGCGCGTATCCTGACGTCCGCCGCCTCCCAGTCCTCCTCACTGACCTCGCCGGGGCCGGTACGGGCGAGCAGTTCCAGTCCGTGTCGACGGTGGGTCTCGCCGTACCCCTGGGGAAGTCGCCCGTCCGGCACGGCCAGGTCGACGGTCAGTCCGACGCCGACGGCCCCGGCGAACAGCGTCGCGGCCGCCGTCGCCATCTCGTCGTCGTGGTCCGGCGTACACGCGGCGGCGATGGAGACGGCCTCCTCGTCCATCGGGTCGGTGTACTCCGTGACCAGCAGTTCGTCGTGCCTGGCGCTGTGTTTCCAGTGGATGTCCCGCAGCGAGTCGCCGGGGACGTACTCGCGGAGGCGGTCGAACTCCGAGCGCTCGTCGCTGCGGGGCCCGAGCGTCCGGAGGAACGACTCCGGGTCACCGACCGGGTAGACGCGGGGGTAGACGAGCGCCCGCGTCGTCTCCTCGACCCGGTACGTCTCCGCGACGAGGCCGAGGACGTCCCGGACGTGGACGGTCGCGGGGCCGAGCGCGTGGACGCCACGCTCCTCGTAGGTCACCTCGTACTCGACGGTCGCCGGGAGGGTGCGGTCGAAAGTCGCCGCCCCCGAGAGCCCGTCGCCGACGTCGTCGGTGACGGCCGCGACGCCACCGCCCTCGACGGTGAGTTCCACCGTCCGCGTCTCGCCGGGGAACCCGTGGTTCGGTTCGCTCCGCTCCACCGTGGGCGTCCCCGCCCGGTGGACGGCGACGGCACCGGCGAGCACCGCCACGAGGACGGGTGCCGCGACGGCGTTGAGCGCCCGCGCTCGCGCCGGGTCGCCGCTCCAGGCGAAGACGAACGCGACGGCGACGACGGCGAGCGCACCGTAGCCCCGGCGTGTCGGTCTCATCTCACTCGATGCTGACGGTGTTCAGTGCCGCGCGGACGACGTCCGCACCCGTCTCGTCCGCGCTGTCCGGTCTGATCCGGTGGGCCATGACCGCCGGTGCCTCCGTCCGGACGTCGTCCGGGACGACGTAGTCCCGGCCGTCGAGCATCGCGCGGCCCTGGGAAGCGCGGAGGAGCGCGATGGACCCGCGCGGACTCGCGCCGAGTTGCGCCTCCTTCCGGGTGTAGCGCGCGAGTCGCGTCGCGTAGTCGCGCACCGGTTCCTCGACGGTCACGTCGGCCACCGCCTCCCGGGCGCGACGGAACTCCTCGACGGTGGTCACCGACCCCAGATCCTCGATGGGGTGGTGGCCGACGACCCGGTCGAGCATCTCGGACTCCTCGCCCGGACTGGGGTAGCCGAGGCGGACCTTCTTCATGAAGCGGTCCAGTTCGGCCATCGGCAGGTCGTAGGTCCGGTTCTGTTCGACGGTGTTCTGCGTCGCGATAACGGTGAAGGGGTCGGGCACCGCCCGCGTCGTCCCGTCGACGGTGACCTGCCCCTCCTCCATCGCCTCCAGCAGCGCGGACTGGGTCTTCGGCGGCGCCCGGTTTATCTCGTCGCCGAGCACGACGTTCGCGAAGATGGGACCGCGCCGGAACTCGAAGCTCTCCGTCTCCTGGTTGTACACGTCGACGCCGGTGACGTCGGTCGGTAACAGGTCGGGCGTGAACTGCACGCGCTTGAACTCCCCCTCGAACGAGGCGGCGACGGCCCGGGCCAGCATCGTCTTGCCCACGCCGGGGACGTCCTCGAGCAGGACGTGGCCGCGACCCAGCATCGCCGTCATGACGTGCTCTATCTCGTCGTGGTGGCCCACGATGACCTCCTCCACGTTGTCGATTACCTTCGTCACGACGCCGCTCGCTTCGTGGAGGGCCGTCTCGGACTGTCGCCCTCGTGAGGTGTCCGTGTCTGTCATTGTTTGGCACCGGCCGGGACGCGCCCGGGTCGTCGCCGTTCGGATCTCCCGGTCGCGACCCGACTCGAATCAGCGCGCGCTACCAGTCGTTGCTGGCGCTACGATTCGGACGCATGTAACTCTGCTGGACGATACACACCCACACGCCGCTGGTGCCCCGCACGCGACCGCTATCCGGGAGTCCGCTGAACCTGTCACCAGTCCTTGCAGTCCTCGCAGACGAATCCCGCGTCGTCCCGCCATCGGCGGCCGACCGGTTCGCCACAGGACGCACACGGACTCCCGCCGGGCGACCAGTCGTAACTGCCGACGGCGACGTCGGTGGCCTCGTCCGACGTCGTCTCGGCCGACGCGGCGTCGTTCGGCGCGGCGTCGCCTGTCGCGTCCCCGGACTCGCCTTCGGACACGGACTCCTCCTCGGCCGTCGACGCCTCCTCGCTCGTCGACGCCTCCTCGGACCCCGAATCCCCCTCGGACGCGGGTTTCGACGCGGGTTCGGCCGGCGCTCCCGCTGCCTCCCCGTCGTCGTTCTGGAAGTCGTCCAGCGAGGCGTCCCGGACCATGCTCCCGAGTCGTCGCTCGCTCCTCTTATGGATAGCGACCGAGCAAGCCAAGTGCCCCGGTGTGGAACTCCCGCACATGCAATCGCTGCTCACGGAACTGATCGACAGCGTCGTCGCGATGCCCGAGGAGTTCGCGACCGTCGCCGGCAACGACCCGCTCGCGGCCGCGATGATGGCCGTGGGAACGGTCGTCATGATCGTCTCCTTCGGCGCGTTCGGCTACCTGACGCTGGGCGCGCTCGTCGACCTGGTCACGCCCGACGTCAGCGGTCGATCGCCGCCGACAGCAGACCGATAGCGTCGCCCACGTCCGGTCCCAGCGGGGAGGCGAACACGACGCTGTCGGCGTGTTCGAGCAGGGCGTCCGTCCGCTCGGCCACCGTCTCCGGCGTCCCGGCGATACAGAAGGCGTCTATCATCGCCTCGCTGACCGCCGCGCCGGCCGCCCGGAACTCGCCGGCGGAGATGGACTCGCCGATGGACTCCGCCAGGTCGGCGTCGAGGTCGTGCCGTTCGAGCACCGGGCCGGGCGCGCCGGCGGCGATGAAGGCGACCGGCATCCGCGCCGCGTCGCGGGCCGCTTCGGCGTCCTCGGCGACCGAGACGCTGGCGTAGGCCGCCAGGTCGACGTCTTCCCTTCCGCTCCCGTCCTCCCGCGCTTCCACTCCCTTCTCCACCTGCTCGGCCGCCCACGCCAGGTCCTTCGGGTGGGCGCCGTTGTAGAGGACGCCGTCGGCGCGCTTGGCGCCCATCCGCGTCATGTGGGGGCCCTGCGCGCCGACGTAGACGGGTATCTCGCCCACCTCGTAGTTGAGGCCGGCGTCGCGGGCCTCGAAGGTGCCGTCGTGGTCGACGCGCTCGCCGCGCCACAGTCGCCGGGCGACCTCGAACGTCTCCAGCACGCGCCGGAGCGGCCGGTCGTGGTCGTAGCCGAGGTTTCGCAGCGTCGAGGCGTCCCCGGGGCCGACGCCGAAGACGGCCCGGCCGTCGGACACCTCGTCGAGCGTCGCGACCCGCGAGGCCAGCGTCACCGGGTGCGTCTCGTAGGGGTTGGCGATGCCCGGGCCGACGGAGACGGAGTCGGTCGCCTGCGCCATCGACGCGAGCGCGACGAACTGGTCGCGGTTGTTGTAGTGGTGGGCGGCGAACACCGCGTCGAAGCCGGCGGCCTCGGCGGTGACGGCGTGGTCGGTGAGCGTCGCGACGGGGTGTTCGGGGGTGAGTTCTATCGCGTACATCGTCAGTTCTCCTCGGGGTCGGTGTCGCCGGGGTCGTAGCTCCACTCGCGCAGGGCCTGCCGAACGAGGTCCTGGTCGGGGTCGCGGAACAGGTCGTCGTGGCCGGCGTGGTCGCCGAAGTCGAACTCGCGGACCACGGCCACGGGCGTTCCGCCGTCCCCCTCGCCCGTAACGAGGTTGGCAGCGCCGGCGAGTTCGTCGACGACGGCCTGGACGGTGACGCCCAGTTCGCGTCCGTCACGGTCCGACTCGCCGCGCCAGTCCCGGGCGGCGGGGATGCCGGCCCACCCCATCGCGACGGCGCGCTGGCCCTGCCGGAACGGTCGCCCGGAGGTGTCGGTGACGACGATGGCCGGCCCCTCGCCGCCGGTCCGCTCGGCGAGTCCCCGCCGGATCCGCTCGGCGCTGGCCGTCGGGTCCTCGGGCAGGAGCAACAGGTCGGCGTCGGGCACGTTCGAGCGGTCGATGCCGGCGTTGACGGTCGTGTGCCCGAAGCGGGTGACGGCCAGCAGGAACGGCGCTTCGAGCACCAGTTCCTCGCTCTCTTCGAGGACGGCCTGGGCGAACCGGGGGTCCTTCTCCTCGCCGGCGAGCGTCGCGATGCGGTCGGCGATGGTCCGGGCCCGGTCGCCCGCCGGGAACTCGGCCAGGTCGGCCTGCCGGCCCTCGGCCTTGGAGACGACGGTGCTGGCCACGCAGACCACGTCGTCGGGGCGCACCTCGACGGCGTCGCCGATCAGGGCCGCCAGGTCGTCGCCGGGGCGTATCTCGGGCAGTCCCTCGACCGCGAACACGTCCATACCCTCCCTGCGCGCTGGCGCGGGAAAAAGGGCCGCGGTAGGGGAAAGCGACGCCAGCGACGGCAACGCCTGCCGATTCGTTCTACAGTTCGTGGACCGTCACGTCCACCTCGCCGTCGGCCACCTCGGCGGTCATCATCGTCGCCCGCGACGCCGGCGACGCGCCCGTGGCGCTGCCGGGGTTCAGCAGGCGGACGTCGCCGTGGACGGTGTCGAGCACCTCGTGGGTGTGGCCGGAGACGCCCAGCGCACCGTCGTCGCCGTGCTGGCGGACCGTGTTCGCCACCCGGTCCCGGTAGCCGTGCGTGGACCCGGTGCCGTGGGTGACGACGAACTCGACGCCGCCGCGTTCGACCGACGCGACGGGCGGCAACCCCACCTGCGGGTCCATGTTCCCCCGCACCGCGGTTATCTCGTCCGCCAGCGCCCGGACGTCGGCGATGGTCCCCTCCGCGTCGAAGTCGCCCGCGTGGATCACGTGGTCCGCGTCGCGGATGCGCTCGCGGAACTCGCCGGGGATGCGCTCGGCCCGCGACGGCACGTGCGTGTCGCTGACGATGGCAACCTCCATGGGGGAGCGTTTGCCTCTCTGGTGGAAAAACGTCAGGGTGAGCGCCCGGGAGATTGATTGGCCCGACGGTCGACGACTCGCGCATGGACGAGACGCCCGTCGTCACCGTCTTCCTGCGGAACGGGGGCGACGTCCTGCTCCTGCGCCGCAGCGACGCGGTCGGGTCGTACGCCGGGCGATGGGGTGCCGTCGCCGGCCACGTCGCCGACGACCGCGGAGACGACCGCTCGCCGGCGACCGCGGCCCGCGCGGAGATCGCGGAGGAGACCGGACTGGCGGACGCCGCCGTCTCGCCCGTCCGCGCCGGCGACCCGTTCCCCGTCGACGACGAAACCCGGGGGACGCGCTGGGTCGTCCACCCGTTCCTGTTCGACTGCGACGCCCGGGGGATCGAACCGAACGAGGAGACGAGCGACCACGCGTGGGTGCCCCCGACCGAAATCCTCCGGCGGGAGACCGTCCCCGCGCTGTGGACGTCGTACGACCGCGTCCGCCCGCGGGTGGCCACCGTCCGAGACGACCGCGAGCGCGGTTCCGCCGCCATCTCGCTCGACGCGCTGGCGGTCCTCCGCGACGAGGCCGCGCTCGCCGTCGAGGAACGACCGGCGCGCGAACACGAGACCAGGGAGGCCGCGGGGGGCGACTGGGACGCCCTCGCCGACGTCGCTCGCGACCTGCTCGCCGCCCGCCCGTCGATGGCCGTCGTGGAGAACCGCGTCCACCGGGCGATGGCGGCCGCCGCGGACGAGCGCACGCCGGTCGCCGTCGAAACGGCGGCCAGCGAGGGGGTCGAACGGGCGCTGTCGGCCGACGGGGAGGCCGCCGCGCGCGCCGCGGAACGACTGCCGGACCGCGTCGCCACCCTCTCCCGGTCCGGGACGGTCCTCGCCGCCATTCGCTCGGCCGACCCCGCGGCCGTCCTCGTCGCCGAGTCGCGGCCGGGCCGGGAGGGGGTCGGCGTCGCCGAGTCGCTCGCGGGCGAGTTCGACGTGACCCTGACGACGGACGCGGCGTTCCCCTCCGAACTCGACGCCTGGGACGCCGGCGCGCTGGTCGTCGGCGCGGACCGCGTCCTCCCGGACGGCCGCGTCGTCAACAAGGTCGGAACGCGGGCCGCGGCGGCGGCCGCCCCCGCCGACTGCCCGTGTCTCGTCGTCGCCGCGAGCGACAAGGTCGCCACCGACCCGGGGTTCGACCCCGAGGAGCGGGACCCGGCGGCGGTGTACGACGGCGACGCCCCCGTCTCCGTCGCCAACCCGACGTTCGACGTGACGCCCGCCGGGTGGGTCGACGCGGTGGTGACCGAGGACGGCCCGCTCGACGCCGACGGGGTCGCCGACCTGGCAGCCGACCACCGCGAGCGAGCGAACTGGCGCTGACTCCCGGCAGCCGACCCCCAGGCCGGCCAGTCGCGCTGACTCCCCGGCCGGCCAGTCGCTATTTGAGGGTGGCCGCCGAACCGTCGCGACGGACCGATGCACGGAACTTCGGACGGTCCGGCGACGACCGCCGGACTGTCGCTGGTGGGCGTGGGAACCGTCTCGACGCTGGGGATAATTGTCGCCGAGGCGCTGTACCCGGGGTACAGCACGTCGCAGCAGACGATCAGCGCCCTGGGCGCGACCAGCGGCGCCGCGGGCGCGGTCCAGCCATCGGCGACCATCTTCAACGGGGCCATGGTCCTCTCGGGCCTGCTCACCCTCGTCGCCGCCTACGGGATCCATCGGCGCTACGAATTGCCGTGGCTGACGGCCGTCATCGCCGTCACCGGCGTCGGCGTGGCTGGCGTCGGCCTCTTCCCGGCCCAGACCGGCGTCCCGCACTTCGTCGCTGTGCTGGCCGCCTTCGCCGGCGGCGGCCTGTCGGCTATCCTCGTGGCTGTCGTCGTCGACGGCCCGTTCCGCTACCTCTCCGTCGCGCTGGGCGTCGCCGCGATGGTCGCGCTTGTGGCCTTTCTCGCACTCGGCGGGTCGACCCCGCTCGGCATCGGCGGCCTGGAACGGCTGATAACCTACCCGACGCAGATCTGGACGCTCGCGTTCGGCGGCTATCTTCTCGGTGTGGCCGATTCCGGGGAATGAGAACGCCCGTGGATCGTTCTGGCCGACCGAGCGATTCACTCAGGTAGTTCACTGAGCTCTATACTGGCGGAAACGGGACCGACGACAGCCAGAAAGCCCTCGGGCCGCTCGCGGTCGTGCAGCGGGATACCGTCGCTCCGCTCCGGTAGTGCCCGCTGAACGACTGCCTTGCAGCGCGAGCGGACCTCGCCCTTTCAGTCCTCCAGGCCGCATAGCTCGCGCGGCCTCGCATTGCTCGGCGCGCGCTCGCGATTGGACCACCACCCCTCCCCGGTCGCGCGGGAACGACGCGCGACCGCTTCCTGACCGCTCCGCAACAGCGTGGCCGGGAGCGCGGCCGAACCCCTCGCGGGTGAGGACGCGCGACCCGGGGAAGGGCAGGGCTGCCTCTGGCACCTGGAGGACTGAAAGGGCGAGGCGTGCTGGGGGAAGCACGACCCCGCAAGCACCGCAGCGTAGCGAGGAGCGCAGCGCGGGTCGCGCGACCCCAGCGCGGCGAGGGCTTTCCTTCGTCGTCGTATCCGAAGACTGTCGTAGAGCGGGCCGAGAGCTTTCCTCTGTCGTTGGCTGTACCATTTCCAGAGCGCGCCGAGGGCTTTCGACGCGGTCGAATTCCCATTTCCACAGTTCCCGGATCCGAGATGCGTTACTGCTCGTCCAGCACCACGGGAATCCCGGCCTCGGCGACGTCGGCGGCGAAGGCCCGCGAGTCTATCTCCTGGGTCGAGAACGTGTTGTAGTGGATGGGCAGGACCAGGTCGGGTTCGATGGTGGCGGCCAGCGAGGCGGCCTCGTGCTGGTCCATCGTGAACCGCTGGCCAATGGGGGGACAGAACAGCGAGACGTCGACAGTCCGGTGGCCGGGGAGCACGTCCGTGTCGCCGGGGCAGAGGATCCGCGTGCCGTCTATCTCGATGACGAACCCGCAGCCGAACCCCTCCGGGTGGTACGGCGTGCCGTCCGGGCGGGTGTTCGGCCCGTCGGGTTCGTTGTACGCGGGAATCGTCCATATCTGGACGCCGCGGACGGGGTCGAGCACCTCCTTGGTACCGACGCGGCGGACGTCGTAAGGCAACTCGTCCAGTGGCGGGAGGTCGCGGTCGGCGGCCTGTCCGTCGATGCCCTCGAAGGCGACGATGGTGGCGTCCGGTTTCGCGACGCGCTCGATGGCGTCGGGGTCGTAGTGGTGGACGTGGGTGATGCAGACGACGTCGCCGTCCTCCGGGCGGTAGTCCTCGCTCGGCGGGTGGCCGATGCCCTGGGTGTCCGGTTCCCACTCGCCCGTGAGGACGCCGTGGCGGCCCGGGTCGACGTAGACGACGGCGTCGTCCCCCTCGAAGCGGAGGGTGGCGTACCCCAGCCACTCCACGTCGAGGCCGGCGTGGTGGACAGTCATACCTCGGATACGCGCCGCCAGGGCAATAAGTCGGCCCCTTCGTCCGGTCGACGAGACGGACCGCTTTTGTGACCGACCGACGTACTCCGACCCGGTGGCGATGACGAGCAGTTACCCCCACCGAGCCCCGTGTGACGATGGACTTCCACCGAGCCACCACCTACCGACGCCCCGAGCGACGGGTGTTGCGGTCGAACTAGCACCGCCAGTTCCTGCGAACCCGGTGCCACCGCCACAGTCATACCTCGCGAGTCCCTTCAACTGAACGTCATGAATCAGAAGGCGGCGGGGCGGCGCGACCGGCGGCAGGACGAACCGGACCGCGGCGACGGCCGCTCCCAGGCGGCGGGCGCTGCCGTCGCACTGACGGGCCTGGCGGCGTTCGTCGGGGGCTTCCTCTTCGGCAGACGGCGCAGTAACGGGGCGAGCGCCCGGACGGCCGACGGCGTGGGTGCGGAACTCACCGACGCCGCGGGGCAGGTCCGCCAGCGCCTGGTCGCGCCCGTGACGGAAGCAGTGAGCGCCGACGACCTGTCCATCGGCTCCGAATCGGCGGAGGGGTCCCCGGGCGAGGCCGGGACGAGCAGGGCCGGGATGACTGGGGCCGAAACGAGCGACGCCGAACGCGAGCGTATGCGCGAGGCGGCCGCCGACCTCTCCGCGCCGACGGTACGCGGGATGCCGACGCTCGGCGTCAGACTGGACGACGACGCGGACTTCGAAGAGTCCGTCGCCACCGTTCGCCGGGCCGTCGACGCCGGCTACCGCCACGTCGACGCGATGGAGCAGCGCGAGTCCTACTACGCCGAGGCCGCCGTCGGCGAGGCCATCGACGACGCCGGCGTGGCCCGCGAGGACCTCTTCCTGGCGACGAAGGTCGACCCCGCGGACCTGGACTTCGACCACGTCCTGACCAGCGCCGACGAGAGCCTCGACCGCCTCGGCACGGACTACCTCGACCTGCTGTACGTCCACTGGCCCACCGACGAGTACGACCCCGAGGACACGCTGGACGCGTTCGCACAGTTGCGGGAGGACGGCGTGATCGAGCGCGTCGGCGTCAGCAACTTCACCGTCGACCTGCTCGCGGAGGCCATCGAGGCGTCGGACGCGCCCATCTTCGCCAACCAGGTCGAGATGCACCCGCTCTGTCCCCAGACGGAACTCCGCGAGTTCTGTGCCCAGGACGACGTCGACGTGGAACTGGTCGCCTACTCCCCCATCGCCCGCGGGGCCGTCGAGGACGTCTCCGAGTTGCAGGCGGTGGCCGAGAAACACGACGCGACGCCTGAGCAGGTGAGCCTCGCGTGGCTTCGCGAAAAGGGCGTGGCCGCCGTCCCGCGAGCGACGACGGAGGAACACCTCCTGGAGAACTGGTGCAGCCTCGGCCTGGAACTCGACGACGAGGACGTGGCGACGCTCGACTCAATCGAGGAACGCCGCCGCGTCGTCGACCCGCCCGAGGCCCCGTGGAACCAGTGAGGCCCCGACGTCAGTCGTCGAATCGGACGTGATCTAGAACGGCGCTTCAGGCCCCTCGTCGTCGGACCCCTGGTCGACCGACTCGCCGCCCTTCTCGACGGGGCCGTCCCACTGGGAGAGTCCCGGCCCGAAGCTCTCGACGCGGCCGTCGAACCCCTCGTAGGAGGCGATGAGTCGCGCCGCCTGGACGCTCGACTTGCCCTTCGGGCAGACGGTGACGACTCGCTCGTCGCCCTCGAACTGTTCGATGTCGTCGACGAGTTCCTGGAGCGGGACGTTCTCGCTCCCGGGGATGTGGCCGCGGGAATACGCTCCCGGCGAGCGGATGTCGACGACGCGGGCATTCTCGTCGTCCCCTTCCTCCAGCAGCGACCGCAACTCCTCGATTCCGATTTCGCCGTCCATTCTTGGCGATACTGGGTGTTCGAGGGCTTTACGCGTAGCGGATTTCGGCGAGGTGGAAACGTGCCCGACGATAACGACAAATATATTACTATCGCACACGAATGTGCGAATGTAAGAGTTCACATGTTCGCTGCCTGTGGGGAGAAGGCGTTGAAGACGCTGCTCGCGATCGAGTCGGGGGACTCTATCGCCGGTGTGGCGCGGAAGATCGACGAGAACCGGGAGACGATTCGCCGGGTCGTCGACACGCTCGAAGACGAGGGCTACGTCGAGTACGACGATGGACTCCACGTCGTCGACCACGGGGTTCGTCAGGCGGGCCTCTCGTTTCTCGCGGCGTCGGCCGACGTCTCACCACCGGCTATTTCGGAGGCGTACGTCCTCCCGCATTTCGCCGGGATGGAGTTCGCGTACACGTCGATCGATGCGGTCTACGTGTGGACTCGCGGTGGGTACCAGGTCGCACGCGACCCCGACGATTACCCGCTCTTCGTCGCGATAGACGAAGCCAATCTCCAGGAGTGGGAGCGTTTTTTCCACCGGTTCGACGTTCCAGTCGCGCAGGAGCGCCGGCCGGCAGACGACGTCGATGGCCCGCTTCAGATCGTCCTCGAACCGCGCGAGACAGTCGAGGCGGAGTTCGTCGACGGTCGCCCCGTCGTTTCCCTCCAGGAAACCGTCGACTTCGCCCGCGAGCACTACGCGACGTTCCAGTCGGCACTGGACGTGCTCGACCGGATGTACGAGGACGTCGACGCCGATGCCGACTATCGAGTGGAGCCTGCCTGACGATGAGTCACGAAGAACGCAGCGAGGCGCTCATCGAGGTCCTCGAGGACCTCGATCGGTCCGACATCGACTTCGTTCTCGTTGGCGGCTACGCCATCAGTCAGTTCGAGACTCGCTTCTCTACGGACCTGGACCTCGTCATCGCCCCCGACGACTACGAACGAGTCGTGACGTTCCTGGAAGACCACCAGTTCGAGCAGACGGACGAACTGGCGGTGCCTCCTGAGGAGACGATCTACGACCGGGAGATCGAACTGTTTCGACGAACCGAGGGGCTGGTCCACCCGGTCGGTGTCGACGTGCTGGTGAACGGCCTCGGCTGTCGCCAGACCGGGGCCGAGTGGTCGTTCGACTACCTCCGCGACCACAGTACGGAAACCACGATTTCCGGCGGCTCTCGGTCGACGACCGCTCGGGCCGCCGAGGGCGAAGTGCTCGTCGCGGCCAAGCTTCACAGTGGCAGACGGACGGACCTCGCCGACGTCCTCGCTGCGCTCCCCGATATCGACTTCGAGAGAGTCGAGACCCATCTCCATCGCGGTGACGGAGACGCCCTCCGGTCACAGCTCACGGAGGCCCAGGCGTTCGTCGAGGACGGCGGGCTCGACCATCGGTTCAAGAGTCTGTTCGGCCAGCCGTCGGTGTCCAGCGACGACGTCGACGCCCTCGTCGAGTTCCTCGAAGCCCAGCAGTAGCGTTCTGGGCGTTCGACTACCGGAGCAGTCCACGCCGTCGAGCCACGCTGAAAGCCGTGAGCCTGGCGTCGTTTCCTGTTGTGATCCAATGGGTTAGACATTAGCGACGATGAAACAGCCGCTGACCAAGTGTGCCTAATGGTCATGTCATCGTTTGAGAGTAGAAAGCATACATAGTTCTAAATCCGAATGAGAATATGGTTCAACAATCAATTCGTTCGAAACTTCTGATGGTGGCAGGAGTGAGCGGTATCGCAGTAGGTGTGTATCTCCCGTGGGTCCAGACAAACCAAAATTTATCACCTACCGCTCAGGTCCCGACAATTCTACTCGACGGAATGATACCGGGGGTTGCGGGAGTCGATATTATCCTACTCGGTGCCGCTGGCCTCCTCCCTATCTTGCATTTGGCCAACGTCGGAGAGAAGTCGCGGTTAGTACTCACTTTGCTCTCCGGTGTCGGAACCGTGCTCTGGTGCCTATATCATCTATTCACTTCTTCGATTCCAGGATTTGACGCCACTATTGGATTCAATGCTACGTTTGTCCCTGCGGAGGGGTGGTATCTCACAGTTCTTGGCGGACTGTTACTGACCGTCGCAGGAGTGTTTCAACTATCTAATGGTCTGGGACGTCAAAAACTTAGAAGTGCTCTGGTAAGCTAATCAATTGGATTCACTGATACGTGTGTCCCCTGTATTGACCGAGGGGCGTCGACGATAGAGCGAACACCGTGGTCGAGTAACTGACTAGTGTACCATGCTACCGCTACCCGGCCGCATCTTGCTCCGGTGCGCGAGCACGCGTATTGGCTCCGGACGAACGACCGGCGGGAGCGACTCTTCGACGCCCTCCGAGAAGCTACCGGAGAGAACTCGACGAGCGCCCACTGGACGTCGCTGCATATTCACGAGAACCAGTAACGGACGTTCCAGACGCACCACCCGAATCACAACAACCCGTCTTCCCGCGCCAGCAACAGCGGCGTCAGTGCCAGTCCGTTCACCGGCCCTTCACGCGAGCGCACCACGTCGAGCACCTCGTCGACGGGGGCGGTGAACGCCTCGACGACCTCTCCCTCGTCGGGGTTCGGGTCGCCCTCGGTAAGGTCCTCGGCGAGGAAGACGTGGCGGACGTAGCGGGTCCACCCGGAGGGGACGTAGGACTCGACGAACGAGAGGCGGCCGGCGCGGTAGCCCGTCTCCTCGCGCAACTCGCGGCGGGCGGCGTCGGCCGGGTCCTCGCCCTCGTCGATGCCGCCCGCGGGTAGGCCGACGGTCTGCATCCGGAAGCGCGGGCGGTACTGGTCGACGAGGACGAGTTCGTCGTCGTCCGTGCGGGCGAGGACGATGACGGCGTCGGCGGGGTTCAGCCAGTAGTAGTTCGCCCGCTCGCCGTCGGGTCGCTCGACCACGTCGTACCCCGCCTCGAAGAACGGTGTCTCCCACGTGACGACGGCGTCGTGGACGGGCCAGTCGGGGTTGGTGCGCTCCCACGGCCCGCTAGCGGGGTCGCCGGTCACAGCAGGCCCTCCGCCTGCGCCAGCAGGACGCCCTCGATGGTGGCGTCGTTGGCCGGTTCGCGGCGGGCGACGTCGAGCGCCTCGTCAACGGGGACGGTCGTGACGGTGAGGAACTCGTTGTCGTCCAGTTCGCGCTCGACGGGTTCGAGGCCCTCCGCGAAGACGATGCCCCGGCGGTGGCGCAGGACGCCGGTGGCACACCAGAACTCCTCCAGCAGGGAGAGGCCGGCGGGGTCGAAGCCCGTCTCCTCCCGCAGTTCGCGGGCGGCGGCCTCGCTGTAGGACTCGCCGTCCTCGACGATGCCGGCCGGGAGTTCCAGACACTGTTCGCGGATGGCCGGGCGGTACTGGTCGACGAGGACGAGTTCGTCGCCGGTGCGGGCGAGGACCACGACGGCGTCGGGGAGTTCCGCCCAGTAGTACTCCTTCTCCGAGCCGTCGGGCTGGCGGACGCGGTCGTACCCCCCGTCGTACCACCCCGTCTCGTACTCGACGGCCGACTCGACGACGGGCCACTCGTGGGTCGAGGCGCGGTCGCTCATCGTCTCATCGTGTCACCGCGACGCGGTAAAGCGTGCCGTTCCGGGCGACGCGAACCCCGTCGTCGACGGTGGCGTTCGGGTACTGCTGGCGGAGCGCGTCGAGTTCGTCGAACGGCGAGTGCGTGAACGCCTCCTTGAAGCCGACCGGGCCCCGGCGGTACGGTGCCGACCTGCCCGACTCGTTCCCGCTGGCGTTCGCCAGCGCCGCCGTGGTGTAGGGATACGACAGTTCCGAGAGGTTCGCCGCGTCGACGGCCGCGCGGCTCCCGTTCGCCGTCGCCGTCTCGTTCGGCGTCGTCTCGGCTTCTATCGTTTCGTTCGCCGTCGTTGCGCCCTCCGGCATCGAGTCCGCCGGCGTCGCGGTCACGTAGTACGGGTCGCCGCTCCCGAGCAGTCCGGGGAGCGCACCCAGCGCGAGCAGGAAGACGACGACTGCCAGGATGGCGAGGATCAGGTTGCGGGTGACCGTCCGCATCTACACCACGTCGCTGTAGATGCGCCCGAACGCCTGCCGGCGGAGCGTCCCCACCGCCGCCGCCTCCTCGCCCTGGAACGTCGCCGCCACCGCGCCGGCGAACGGCGGCGCGTGCCACGCGACGTTGTCGACGTTGTCGGCCCCGATGACCTCGACGTCACCGTCGTCGTCACCATCCCGGTCGTCGCGCCACGCTTCGAACTCCTCGCGCGTCCCGACGGTCACTTCGAGGCTCTCGGCGAAGATCACCTCCCGTGCCGTCTCGACGACGTCACTCGTCACCCGGTCGTCGTACTCCTCGCGGTCGAACTCCATCGCCTTCGTCGTCTCGCGGACGACGAGCTGTGCGGTCGACCCGAGCGCCTCGTAGCGGTCGCTGGCCTCGCGCTCGCTCTCGGGGAGGAACCACCCGTCCGTGTGCATACCCGCCGGTTCGACGTGCCCCGACTACTCGGTTTCGACTCGGGGCTACCCGGAGTCGTCCGTCGCGTCGCCGTCGTCCCCGCCGGTGTCGTCCGTCGCGTCGACATCGTCGGCCGCTTCGTCGTTCTCCTCCTCGCCGTTCCCGGCGTCTCCGCCGCCCTCGCCGGACTGCATCTCCTCGGTGATCGAACGGGCCTCGGCGAGTATCTCGCGCGCCTCGTCGTCGAGTTCCCCGCGGCCGCGGGACCGGGCCGCCGCCGGGTCGACGCCGTGGTCGTGGCCGTGTGCGCTGTGGTCGTGCCCGGCGTGGCCCTGCCCGCCGTGGTCATGTCCGTCGCCGTGGTCGTGCCCGCCGCCGTCGCGCCCCTCCGCGAGGTTGCTCGCCTCGAACACCTGCGGGAACTCCGTCTCCTCGGCCTCCCCGCTCACCTCGGCGGCCAGTTCCGACTCGCCGAGGTCCTCCCAGTCGGGCGCGTGCTCGTCGAGCCACTCCTCGTGCTCGTCGCCGCGCGTCATGGCCGTGAACGCGAGGTGGTTGGCGAGGTGGCCGGCGTCGGCCTGCGGGTCGCCGCAGACGGGACAGGCGTAGCCCATGATCGATACCTGTGGACGGGGCCTGATATGCGTTTCAGTTACTCGGAGGTGCGTTCGTGGACGTGAGCTTCCCTGAGGCTCCTCTTCCCTGTTCGCGAGGAACCAACGTTCAGACCGTCAACGGAGGAAATCCCTCGATCCGCTCTCTGAAACCGGAAAAACGATCGGCAATAACCAGAAAGCCCTCGGCCCGCTCCACTGGAGTTGACGTGAACACCGTAAACGAAAGAAAGCCCTCGGCCCGCTCGACTCGTGCGACCCACGCTGCGCTCCTCGGCCTCCGGCCTGCGGTGCTTGCGGGGTCGGACTTCGTCGACCGCGCCTCGCCCTTTCAGTCCGCCAGGAGACCGCATAGCTCGCGCGGCCTCCGGCCCGCGCTCGCGATTGGACCACCACCCCTCCCCGGTCGCGCCGGACGTCGGCGCGACCGCTTCCTTCCGCGACCGCCCGGCGGTTGGCCGGGAGCGCGTGCGCGAACGACAGGGGGCGGCGCGCGACCCGGGGGAGGGGCGGGCGGGCGCCCCCCCCCCCCGGGGGGGGGGGGCCCCGCGACCCGGGGAAGGGCAGGGCTGCCTGCTGTGCGGCCTGGAGGATTGAAAGGGCGAGGCGCGCTCGCGCTGCAAAGCAGTCGGTCAGCGGGCCCTACGCGAGTGAAGCGAGCGTATCCCGCTGACCGACCGCGAGCGGGCCGAGGGCTTTCTGGTTGTTATATCTGGATTTCGCTGCTAGTGAGTGGGCCGAGGATTCTCGTAATACAGACTCCATCCGAAACTCGAGAAGCCCCAGATCACTCGGAGCGGACCATCACGAGGGCGTCCTCGCCGTTGCCGTAGTAGTTCGGGATGGTCCGCCGGTGTTCGAAGTCGAACTCGCGGTACAGCGAGATGGCGCGGTCGTTGGTCGCCCGGACTTCCAGTTTCACCGACCCGGCGTCGACGTCGTCGAGGACGTCCAGCGCCGCCCGGAGCAGCGTCGACCCGACGCCCTCGCCGCGGTGGTCGGCGGCGACGGCGATGTCCTTGACGTGGCCGAGCGGTGCCCCGTGGTTCGGCACCGTGTCGGCGACGACGTAGCCCACCAGCGACGACTCCTCGTCGTGCAGGCGGCCACCGGCGTCGTGGGGGTCCCGCTCCGCGACCAGAAAGCCCGGTTCGTCGAGGTACCGCTCGAACGCCGAGTAGGGCCAGGGCTGGGGGAAGGCCTCCCGTTCGATCCGGTGGATGGCCACCAAGTCGTCCCGGTCGGCCCGCCGGACGGCGGGTGGGTCGCGGTCGTCCGGAGCGACGGTCGTCACGGCCACCCGTAGGCGTCGGTCGTACTAATGGATGGCGGCCCCGGCACCGGGCGGAGAAAATCGCGGGAACGGGAACCGCAAGAGGGGGGAGCCACAAGGCTCTTTAATATCAGGCCCCAACTCTCAGTCGCACCCGTTTCGGGTGCCACCCCCACATCCCCCCACCATCCCCACCCACCCTTTCCCCGTTTTTCGAACCGGCGAGCGGCGGCCCTAGAACCCGCCGAACCGCAGGTACACCATGTCGACGATGAGGATCAACTGAAGGAATCCCTGGACGCCGCCGAGCAGCGCGTTTTGCTTGCCGATGCCCGCGATGACCGACGGGTCCGGGTCCGCCGACGTCATCTCCAGGTACATCCGCACCTCGCCGGGGAGCAGGAAGCCGAACCCCTGGACGGTGAGGACGGTCACGACGACCAGCGCGACGGCGACGGCCGGGAGGATAGTCGCCGCCCCCGACAGTATCTCGCCGATAGTCAGGGCCACCCACGCGAGGCTTCCGACCGTCGCGGCCGCGAATGGGAGTTGCCAGCGCCAGTCCCGCCAGGCCTCCAGTCGGTGTGCGATCAGGAGCAGCGACGGGACGAGGTTGCAGAAGGTGAACAGCGCGAGCCAGGGT
This sequence comes from uncultured Halobacteriales archaeon, assembly GCA_964565905.1. Lineage (GTDB taxonomy): Archaea > Halobacteriota > Halobacteria > Halobacteriales > Haloarculaceae > Halomicrobium. Next base: position 1,021 of record CAZMGU010000030.1, on the reverse strand, counting down.
TCCGGGTTCGGGAACAGTCCCGCCCGCTGGGCGAGCACGACGCCAGCGGCGACGGTGACGAGCGCGAGAATCGGCAGCAGGAACGCCGTCTTCGGCGTGAGTTGCCGGAACACCGCGGCGCTCTCCTCGTCGTCGAGTCCCCCGACGACCGGACCGAGGACGGCCCCGAGGAAGACGTCGATGCCGGTCCAGAGCAACCCCGCCATCACGTGGACGTAGGTGAGGTGCGGCCTGTTCTCCACCGACAGCACGTAGCCGAGGGCGGCCAGCGGCAGTACCACTACCGCGACGGCGAACGCCGGGTTCGCCCTCTCGGCCATGCCAGCGACCGTGCCCCTGACGGATTCGCTTCCCATGTGGGAAACGGCTCTAACGAACGCCCTTAACGGTGGGTGTAGCGGGTACCGTTGCGACGTGCCGGCCCCGGACGTGTCGCACCCGGGAAACGACTGAAAGGCTTATCACGGAGAACCGGCAATTAGGGGTATGACCTACGATACCGTCGTCTTCGACAACGACGGTGTCCTCGTCGGCCGGACGAGCTTCGACGTCCTCAGGGATGCGACCCAGGAGACGTTCGCGCAGTTCGACGTTACCGACCCGGACCCCGACCACGTAGAGGACATGACCGTCGGCGCGACCCCCCGACAGGTCAACGAAATCTGTAACACCTATGGCCTCGACGCCGACACCTTCTGGGAGGCCCGCGAGAGCGCGCTCTCGCTGGCACAGCAACAGGAGGCCCACGCGGGGCGGAAGGCCCCCTACGACGACGTGGAGACGCTGGCCGACCTGGACGCCGCCATGGGCATCGTCAGTTCGAACCAGCAGGAGACGGTGGACTTCCTCCTGGACCACTTCGACGTCCGGGACCACTTCGCCACCGCCTACGGCCGCGAGGCGACCATCGAGAGCCTGAACCTGCGCAAGCCCAACTCCCACTACCTCGACCGGGCGCTGGCCGACCTCGACGCCGACTCGGCGCTGTTCGTCGGCGACAACGAGTCCGACATCAGGGCCG
>CAZMGU010000029.1:0-23860 GCA_964565905.1 uncultured Halobacteriales archaeon | reverse complement strand
TGTCCTCGACGACGCCCGAGTTGCCGTCCCACTCTATCCAGTCGCCGATGCGGAAGGGTCGGTCGGTGTAGATGAAGACGCCGGCGACGAAGTTCGCGAGGACGTCCTGCATTGCGAAGCCGATGGCCAGCGTCGCGGCCGCGGCGATGGTCGCGAGCGACTGGAGGAAGCTACCGAAGCCCGCGAGTCCGAACGCCGTCGCGACGGCGACGAACAGGATCAGGAGGCCGACGAGTTTCTTGATGGGTCGGCGCGCGTGTTCGTCCAGGTTGCGGGACGCGAGGAAGCGGCGGACGACGGGCTGGATTACCAGGCGACCACCGGCGTACACCGCGAGGAAGACGAGGACGAAGACGAGCGCCTTCGCGATGGGGTCCGCGACCGTCGCCGGGAGGTACTCGCCGAGCAGTTCCGCGACGAATCCGGACGCGTCCTGCTGCATCGTTACTCGAAGACGGCCGTGTGGCCGCGAGTCTGGACGACCGACGCACCGGCCATCTCCGCCAGTTCGTCGGCGAGTTCGTCGGTCGTCGTCCCGCCGAGCGACGAGCGGAGGAACTTCACCTTGACCAGGCCGCGGTCGTCTAGCTGGTCGCTCAGTTCGTCGGCGACGGACGCCGCGCCGTGCTTCCCGACGCGGAGGGTGGCGTCGAGTTCATGTATCCGCTGGGTTCGGTTGCTGTCGGTCATGTACTTCCCAGTTCTACCGACTGGAAGCCTTAAACACTTGCCCAACTGGTTTGGCGGCCCGTCGCCGTCGGTCCGAACCGGGCCGGCGCAGGGGCCGCCACAGGGACCGGTCGATCGGGGTCAGTCGTACGGATACCGCGCCTGCGTCCCGCAGTCGCAGGTTATCGCGACGTGCCCGTCCCGGAGGCGGACGCGGGCGTTCTCGCCGGGGACGAGGTAGGCGTCGCAGGCGTCGCAGGTGAAGCGCTTGAACCGTCGCGGGAGTCCAAGTCGGTTGCGCTCCGCGACGCGCCGCGCCCGGCGGACGTACTCGCGGGCCCGGTCGGTCCTGCCGTCGCGGGCCGCCTCGCGCGCGAGTTCGTGGAGCCGCTCGATCCGCTCGCGAGATATCTCCGTCTCCCCGGCCGTCATCAAGTCGAACTGGGCCGCATCGACGGGAATAGCTTTCGCTCGGCGTCCGCCGGGGCGTCGGACGCGACGATCCGACACGCCTTTGTCGGCATGGGAAGGACACGATTCCGTGCGCGCCCTGAACTACCTCGAACTGGCGGGCAAACTCGACCGCAGCGGCATCGGCACGTCCGTCGACCACCAGCGGCAGGCGCTCGCCGACACGGACGTCGAGGTGGTCACCTCGCCGTGGAACGGGGGCGACCCGTTCAGCGCCGGCCGGTCCCGGGTCGGCGGCGACCGGTTCTTCGCCGACGTCGACGTCGTCCACTGCAACCTGATCGGGCCCGGAACCGTCGCGACGGCGAGACACGCCCTGCGGACCGACACGCCGCTCGTCCTCCACGCGCACGTCACCCGCGAGGACTTCCGGAACAGTTTCCGCGGGTCGAACGTCGTTGCCCCCGCCCTCGGTCGGTACCTCCGCTGGTTCTACTCGCAGGCCGACCTGGTGCTCTGCCCGAGCGAGTACACGAAGCGCATCCTCGAGTCGTACCCCGTCGACGCACCGATCCGACCGATAACGAACGGCATCGACCACGAACGACTGGCGGGGTTCGAGGAGTTCCGCGAGGAGTACCGCGACCGGTACGACGTCGAGGGGATGAACGTCTTCGCCGTCGGCAACGTGTTCGAGCGGAAGGGGCTCTCGACGTTCTGTCGCGTCGCGGAGCGGACGGAGTACGACTTCACCTGGTTCGGGACGTACGAGAGCGGCCCGTCTGCCTCCGCGGCCGTTCGCAAGTGGACGAACGACCCGCCGGAGAACGTCACCTTCACCGGGTGGGTCGAGGAACTCCGCGGGATGTACGCCGCCGGCGACGTGTTCTTCTTCCCCGCGAAGGTGGAGAACCAGGGCATCGTCGTCCTCGAGGCGATGGCCTGCGGGAAGGCCGTCGTCATCTCCGACATCCCCGTCTTCCGGGAGTACTACGAGGACGGCCACGACTGCCTCATCTGTTCCTCGGAAGAGGAGTACGTCGAGGCGCTCGACCGACTGGCCGAGAACCCGGACCTCCGGGAACGTCTCGGGGAGAACGCCCGCGAAACGGCGGCCGAGCACGGACTCGACAGGGTCGGGGCGGAACTCGAATCGATCTACGAGTCGCTGGTCTGACCCGCCCTCGGGACCGTTCGGCCCGCTGACGCGACACGGTCGAGATAACAACCATTTAGCCGCTGGTTTGCAAAGGATCCTCCGATGGAACTCCCGCGCGTGGCCGCGTTCACGGACACCTATCTCCCCACCGTGAACGGCGTCACCTACACGGTGAAGACGTGGCGCGAACGCTGGGCCAGTCGCGGGAGCCGGATGGACGTCGTCTACCCGCGCAGCGACCACCAGGCGTGTTCGGACGAACACCCCGTCTCCAGCCTCCCGTTCCCGTTCTACGAGGGGTTCCGGGTCGGCGTCCCGCAGGTGCCCGACGCCGTCGACGAGGCGGAGGTGGTCCACGCGCACACGCCGTTCAGCCTGGGCGTCGGCGGCTACCGCCTCGCCCGTCGCCTCGACGTCCCGCTCGTGGCGTCGTACCACACACCAATCAGCGAGTACGCCTCGTACGTCTCGTTCAACGGCACGATAGAGAAGGCGGTGCGGTCGGCGGCCGCGCGGTACGAGCGCTGGTTCCTCGACCGGGCAGACCTCATCGTCGCGCCGAGCGAGCGAACGGCGGAGTACGTCCGCGAAACCGTGGGCGTCGACACGCCCGTCGACGTCGTCGCCAACGGCGTGGACGTGGAGTTCTTCCGCCCGGTCGACGCGAGCGAGTTCCGGGCGCGCCACGACCTGCCCGACGGCCCACTCGTCGGCTACACCGGCCGACACGGCTACGAGAAGTGTCTCGACGACGTCGTCGACGCCGTCGACGGCCTCGACGCGACGCTGGTGTTCGGCGGCGACGGCCCCGCGCGGGCCGACCTGGAGCGCGCGGCCGAGGCGGCCGACGTGGACGCGCACTTCCTCGGCTTCCTCGACCGGGAGGAACTGCCGGCGTTCTACGCCGCCCTCGACGTGTTCGCGTTCCCGAGTCCGGTCGAGACGCAGGGACTCGTCGCCATGGAGGCCAACGCCTGTGGCACCCCGGTCGTCGGCGTCGACAGCGGCGCGCTGAGCGACACCATCGTGGACGGTGTGACTGGCTACCGCTATCCCGAGGGCGACGTGGCGGCGTTCCGCGACGCCATCGAGCGCGCCCTGACAGAGTACGACGAGTTGCGCGAGAACTGCCTGGACCGTCGCGACCGCGTTAGCGTGGAACACGCCGTCGACAGCCTCGCGGACGCGTACGACGGACTGTAGCGCGCCCCCGGGAGCCCCACCGCCCGGCTCGAATTATTTCCACCGATCACAGCCGAAACTGCCACAAGGCTGTATCTCGAAGGGCCCGGCATGGGACTCGGCAACACCGCCAAGAAGGTCCAGAAACTGGCGGACGTGGCGGAGAAGACGTACAGTCGACTCAACGACCTCCGCGAACAGGTGACTGAACTCCGGAGTACCGTCGAGGACACCGGTGACCGCGTGGAGAGCCTGGAGGCGGAGGTGGCCGAACAGCGGGCGATTCTGGAAGCCATCGCCAGTGAACACGACGTCGACCCGGACGCCGTCGTCGACGACGCGGGGGTGGCCGGGAGTGGCGACGCGACGGACGACGGGGCTGCTGGCGACGACGGAACGGCGGAAGCGACCGCCACGGGAGACGGGGCCGGGACGTAGGAGGGGGCCGGACCGACGGACGACGGCGGATCCGGATGCGCGGACGCGACGGCGACGGAGGACTAGGTCAGTCGGGAGTGTTCGACTTTCATACACCTGTCCTGGACGACCCGGAGCCCCGCGTCCTCGGCGCGCTCGGCGGCCTCGTCGTCCTCGATGCCCAGTTGCATCCAGACGGCCGCCACGTCGTCGCGTTCGAGCGCCTCGTCGACGATTCCGGGGACCTCCTCGCTCGGCCGGAACACGTCGACGACGTCGATGCCGTCGGGCGCGTCGGCGAGCGAGTCGTAGGCCATCTCCCCCAGTATCTCGTCGGCGTAGGGATTGATCGGTACCACGTCGTACCCCTGTCGCTGGAGGTACGCGGGAATCTCGTGGGCGGCCTTCCCGGCCGTCGACGAACACCCGACGACGGCTATCGTATCGTGGTCGAGTATCTCGCGCAGGTCATCGTCTGAGTCGACCGGCATGTCCGGAGAGAGGTCCGGCGCGTGGAAAAGCGTAGCGGGCTCAGGACTCCGCGACCTCCCGTTCTCCGTCGACGCCGGGGAGGTCCACCGTCGTCGTCGTCCCGTCGAGCCTCGTCTCGACGACGCCGTCGAACAGTTCGCGTATCGTCGCCATTGTCTCCTCGTCGTGGACCGTCGACTCGACGACGGCGACGCCCACCGCGTCGACTTCCGCGACGCGCGTCGTGACGGCGTGGAGGAACTGGAACACCGTCTGGAGCGAGGAGTACTGGAGGAGCGTCGTGACGGAGTCGAGCGCGACGCGATTGCGCCGACACCCCCGCTCGCACTGGACGTACTCGATGAGTTCGGCGAACTTGATGCCCATCCCGGTCATGTCGCTCGGCGACGCCGCGTAGCGCACCTGGTCGGTCTCGGACTGTGACCGCCCCACGTGCTCCGTGACGCAGTCGACGACGCCGAGCGGCCGGTCGTCCCCCTCCGCCGGCACGCCGAACTGCCTCAGGATCCGGTCCGCCGTGTCGCGCGTCGAGATGACGATGGCCCCCTCGCCCTCGTCCATCCCGCGTTCGAGTATCTCCCGGTACACCCGTCGCTTGCCGGTCAACGGTGGCCCGGTGACGAGGACGTTCGTCCCGGCGGGAACCGTCGTCGACGCTACTACCTCACCGAGCGCGTACGTCACTCGGCACCCCCCTTCGGCGCGTTCCGGCGATGGCTCCGCACTGCGTGCATGATGTCAGTGGAACCGTATATCCTTTTCGCGTGTTTCACTCTCCCACCCTCGGACCGAACCGGGGAGTTTAAAACCGAACCACGGTATAGCAGTGAGTACAGGGCGCTTAGCTCAGCCTGGACAGAGTGCATGGCTTCGGACCATGTTGTCGGGGGTTCAAATCCCTCAGCGCTCGTGATTTTGCGACGAGCGGACGCGAGGAGTAAATCACGAACCGATGTAGGATTTGAAGCAGGGAGAGCGCAGTCTCGCGAACGGAGTGAGCGAGGAAGCGATCGACCGTGGTTCAAATCCCTCAGCGCTCGTTGCTGACGCGAACAAATTCGTGAGCGTCAGCGACGCCATTCTGAGGATTTGAACCCTGCCAGTCGCGCACAGCGTAGCGAGCACGTCTGGCTCCGGTTCAAAATCCCTCAGCGCTTGTTTTGTACTGTCGTGATAATGAACAATCGCTAAAAATGTTGCGTGGCAAGACCGGGAACCTTTTACAGAAGATCAAGGAGATCTACTATGTAGAAAATAGCACTTCTAAACGACAATCATCGAATTTGCCCACGCTACCCAACTAGAACACACCTTTTCAACCTGGAAAACAAATAGTGTGTATGCGCCTACAAACACGCATACTACTCCTACTCCTCGGGATCGGAGCCGTCGTCCTCGGTGGGCAGTGGTACCTAGCAGCTACACAAAACCCGACTCTCACTGACCCAGATGCATTCATCGCCTCGATGAAATCAGTAGCCCTCGCATCGGTCGTGCTTGCCGGAGGAATGTGGGTCGCAATCAAAGCATCTGGACTCGGTCAATCAGCATGACTACCGGAGAGATCTTTGAACTCCCCGAACTGATATTAGAAAACACTGTCTCTGCTCTCGTTGGTCTGGTAGTCTTCTCCGTATCAATAGGAATGGTAAGAGAAGCTGGACTCGGTGGTCCCTTCACACCAATCATCGATATCCTCGCAGTAATTATCGGGCTTGTCTTCGACCCAAGCACGTACATTCTGCTGGCCGTCGCAGGAGCTATCATCACGTATTGGAACCAAGGATTCTGACACTCGGAGTGTATTCTCCATTGCCTCGAACGATTATCCATGACTGACGGTGAATGGGAGGTACCCTACCCGGACGACATCGACACCTGCGGCTGGCCGATGACGACGAGGAGTTAACGTTCGATGAAGATCGGGACGTGGAGGAAGTGAAGGGACCGTACCCGGAAGAACTGCGTTCTGGGAATTCTAGTCGTTCTTCTCGTTTCTATCTTCAGTGCAAATCATTACAGGGAACTCCTCATATACATGCATATGAACCGTAGAGCGTATCTCTCACAAGTAAGTTCAGCAGCTGCAATCATAGCTCTCGCCGGTTGTGGAACGAACAACGACCAAGTATCAGGCGTCGAACCCGCTGATGTCACCCGCACCGATGAAACTCCGGTACAGAACTCAATGACACCGCCAGATACCACGGAACCCACTGGCCCGCCACCAAGCATGGAACTCAGCACTGCCGAAGCCGACCCGACCAACGCTGATGCACGATTATCGATTGCTTGGCGTGCACGAGTACAGTCCCGGTCCGCACCGGTTGACAGGGACACGTACACAATTCCAAACGACGGGAACAAGTTCGTCGTAGTTCAATGCCGATTCGATTGTACAGAAGGTTCGGTTCAACTCCATACCGGTCTGTTCCGGTTGAATGCAGGAGACGAAGAGCGACAGCCTATCGTCGCTGATGACGGTGATTATTCTCTTTCGAATGAGGAGTTGTCGTCTGGAGAGACATTATCTCGATACCTTCTGTTCCAGGTACCATGGGACGTGCGTGAAGGGACGCTTGTCTTCCGTCAACCCGGCGGTCAGAGTCCCATTGCCGCCTCCTGGTCGCATGATTCGAGTCTTCAGTTCGGCGCGAGAGCGTAACTAACAGTGGTTCTATTGGTTGTACTGATTGCGATGTTTGATTTGGTCGTCGCTCAGCTAATCGGGAATTTCGAAAGGGTATTTCTCGGTGGCAGAGCCATGTATCCGTGATCTTTGGGGTCCGAGTGGGGTTATCCAATGAAGTGACTTTTTAACCCATGCACCCGTCGCATCGAATGTAGTTCACGTCAGACCCCTCACCGTTCCCACCTGGTTCCTGGCGAGAACTACACTGTGAGCCGCAGGTATGTCCGAGGAAACCACTGTTCCCGAGGAAAACACCAACCGGGAACCTGAAGATGAACAGAACTCCAGCCTGAGAGACTTAGAAGTCGTGAAGACAGTGCTCGAAGTGATAGTGCTGGTCGCACGGCTCATCAGGCAGTTGTAGCATCGGTGGGGTTCCGACACAGCTGTCAGAGCCCTCACCGTTCCCATGTCTAACTGTGCAACAGTCATACTTAAGCTTTGCACCACACGGTGCACAACTCGTTCCATAGAGCAATATTATTTCTCAACATAGCGAGTTTGTCCCAGCCCCATCCAGGGTCTATAAGCGCTACCTGAAATTGGCTACTGCTCCGTCATGGCGAACCAGACACATCCCCGACATAGAAACGTCGCCCCAAACCCAAGACCCAGAAATCGTCGTTCCACGCCACCGCCATGGCCCCCACAACTAGTATCGACCGATCGAGTTACCCCCACCTTGTTGCCCAAATCCTCGGATATTAAACGAGTTTAAGCGGCCGGAGAACCTACCCAAGAGTACTGGCAGTCCTCGCTTCTCGGGGTGTTCGGTGCCGCAAAAGCCCGCGTGCTGGAACACGCGAGCGGGGGCTGTTTCCTGGTGTTACGAGCCCATGTCAGCAATCCCTCCCGGCCACCGTGAAAGTATCGCCCGCCTCGACGAGCGCGACGCTCGGGCGCTCGTCGAGTGCATGACCGTCCTGGAGGACACGCCGGCAGTCAGGGACGCCGACGGCCTGTACGAGGTCGTCAGCGGGTCAGGTCGGTCGTACACGGTCGACGTGTACGAGCGGGCCTGTTCGTGTCCCGACGCGTGCTACAACGACCACGCGTGCAAACACGTCAGGCGCGTCCAGTTCGCCTGTGGGATGCGCCCGATTCCGGGGTGGATCGACCGGGACGCGCCGGACGGCCACCTCGGAGAACAGGTCGGCGCCACGCCGGCCGTCGAACGGGTCGAGGCCGACGGCGGTCCGGAACTCGTCTCTCCGGACGAGGACGGGGCGGACCCGCGGCCCGACGAGTGCGCCTGTACCGGGCCCGACGACGCGCTCGTCTGCTGGCCGTGCTTCCGGGACGGGTTCGACGCGCCGAACCCCGAGGCCGACGAGTAACAATCCGTTCTACTCCGTAGGATCCGAGGCTCCACCGAACCCCGACCTAGCGAGAGACCACCGTTTCGGCGCGGATGTCCCGCGACGACCGGCCGACCTCGACGACGTACTCGCCGGGGTCGACGGTCCACCCCTCCGACTCGTCGTACCGGCGGAAGGCCAGGTCGTCGAGGGCGACGTCCACGTCGACCGTCGCCCCCGCGGGTATCTCCACCGCGGCGAACCCGGCGAGTTCCCGTTCGGGTCGGTCCACGCCCGCGACGTCCGGCGGACGGACGTAGGCCTGGACCACCTCGCGGCCGTCGCGTGCGCCGACGTTCTCCACGGTGACGCGGACGGTGTCCTCGCCGACGGCCTCGGCGTTCCCGTACTCGAACTCCGCATAGGAGAGGCCGTGGCCGAAGGGGTACGTGGGTTCGACGCCAACGCCGTCGAAGTGCCGGTAGCCGACGAACACCCCCTCCTCGTAGTGGACTTCGCCGTCGACGCCGGGGTACTGCCGGGGTTCCGTCGCCGGGTACTCCCCTTCGGGGGCGAACGTCACCGGGAGTCGCCCGCCGGCGTCGCTGTCGCCGTACAGGACCGCCGCGACGGCGTCGCCGTCGGCCTGCCCGGGGTACCACGACTCCAGGACGGCGGCGACGTCCTCTCGCCACGGCAGTTCCACGGGGCCGCTGGACTGGACGACCACGACGGTCCGGTCGTTCGCGTCGGCCACGGTTTCGACGAGTTCGTCCTGCCGACCGGGGAGTCGCAGGTCCTCGCGGTCGGCGGCCTCCGTCGCGGCGTCCTGGACGACGACGACGGCGACGTCGGCCGCCCGTGCCGCGTCCGCTGCCGCCGCAAGGTCGACGTCCTCCCCGCCGTCCCCGTCTTCGCCCACACCATCCTCGTCGTCGACTCCGGGACCATCCGGACCGTCTTCACCGAAGACGTCGCCGAAGAACGACGGGATCTCGACGGCGGGGACGCCCCTGACGTGGTCGACGTCGCCACCGGCGCGGGACCGGAGGCCGTCGACGGTCGGGGTCTGCCGGAACGGCGTCATCTCGGAGGAACCGCCCCCGCCGAGCATCGCCTCGCCGGCGGCCGGGCCGACGACGGCGAGGTCGGCGCCGTCGTCGAGCGGCAGGACGCCGTCGTTCTCCAGGAGGACGACGCTCCGGGTGGCTATCTCCGTCGCCAGGTCCCGGTGTTCGGGCGTGTCGATGGCGCCGTCGTCCCGGTCCCCGTCGAGCAGGCCGACCCGCTCCATCTGACCGAGGATACGCGCGACCATGTCGTCGAGTCGCTCCGCGGGGACGTCGCCGGCGTCGATGGCCTCGCCGAGCGGTTCCGCGAACAGTCTGGTCCCCGACGTCTCAGGCGTCGGCAGGGCGTCCGCGTCGCCGAAGTCGACGTCGTCCAGGTCCAGGTCGGCCATCCCGAACGCCTCCATCATCTCCTCGCTCGTGATGCCGGGCATCTCCAGGTCGAGGCCGGCGGTGGCCGCGCCGACCGTGCTTTCGGTGCCGAACCAGTCGGAGACGACGAAGCCGTCGAACCCCCACTCCTCCTTGAGCACGTCGGTAACGAGTCGTCGATTGTCGCTCACGTGGACGCCGTTCACGCGGTTGTACGACGTCATCACTGCCCCCGCACCGGCCTCGACCGCGGAGCGAAAGCCGGGCAGGTAACACTCCCGGAGCGTCCGCTCGTCGACTTCGACGCTGACGCTCGCGCGCTTCGTCTCCTGGTTGTTGGCGACGTAGTGTTTCGGCGTCGCGACGACGTCCTCGGACTGGAGGCCGTCGACGACGGCGGCGGCGAACCGGGCGGTGGTCACCGGGTCCTCGGCGTAGTACTCGAAGTTGCGCCCGCAGTGGGGGACCCGGATCAGGTTCAGGCCGGGTCCGAGGAGGACGTCCTGGCCTCTCGCCCTGGCCTCCCGACCGATGGCGGCCCCCTGGCGACGCGCCAAGTCGTCGTCGAACGTCGCCGCGAGGCCGATTGCCGCGGGAAACGCCGTGGCGGGCCGTCCGGGCGTTCGAACGCCGAGCGGACCGTCCGCGAGTCTGAGCGGCGGGACGTCGAGTCGCTCGATTCCGGGCAGGTACCCCGTCGCCGTCCCCTCCGGGTCGACCGCTCCGTGGACGAGGGAGAGTTTCTCTTCGCGGGTGAGCGATCCGACCAGATCCGTCACGCGCTCGCTCGGCGGCATTGTTGACTGACCGTTTAGTCAGCCTCCACTTAGTCTTTGCCGCGTCGAGCGTCGGAACTCTCAGTCCAAGGGGCCCCGTCACTGTTTCGGGGGTCTCACTGGAGGAACCGTGGCCGGGGCTCACTCCTCGCTCTCGTCCCCGTCTTCGTTCTCGCCCTCGACGTCGGTGACGCCCTCGGCCTGATCGACGTCCGCCATCCCCTCGGCGTCCCGGGCGTTCTCCACGCCGTCGGCCTCGTCGAGGTCCTCGACGCCGTCGGTGTCCTCGGCCGTTCCCTGGGCTTCGACGTCCTCGACGTCGGGTTCGGTGTCGACCACGTCGGACTTGTCGACGTCGCCCGTCGGGACGTCCCCCTCGACGTCGGGGGCGGGGCTGGCGTCGGTCACCTCGATGGACGCGCCGCCGCTGGCGTCCGGTTCGCTCCCTGCGGAGACGTTCTCGACGTCGGGCGCAGTGTCGACGACGTCCGTCTGGTCGACGCCGCCGGACCGTTCGCTCCCGCCTGAACGGCCGCGTCTCGACCGGCGCTGTACGGCGGCGACGACGAGCCAGAAGGCACCCATCAGACTGTAACGAGCGGCTTTACGGGTGGACCCGTCTCGGAACGCCCGGAGCGCCCCGAGGAGGTTGAGCGTCCCCGAAGCGCCCGCGAGCAGTCCCGACGACGCGGCGCGACGGACGTATCTGACGACGCTGGACAGCGGGGAACCGGTGCCGGACGAACCGTTCGTCCCCGTTCGCTGCTGGGTACCGGCGTCGGACGAGGTGGTGGACTCGCTCATCACGCCCCGAAATTCGACTACCACGCGCAAATTACTGTCGGACGGTTCACAGAACCGGGAGCCGTTCGGACCGACGCGGACGACGCGTTTCGACGGTGGCGCTCCGCCGCCGCCACCGGCGTCCGTCGAGTACGGTTACTCCTCCCGCTCGGTCGGTTCCGGCGTCAGGTCGCCGTCCTCGACCATCTCCGCGAACGGGTTGCCCGTGACGTCCAGCGGGAACTCGACCCGGCCCCGCTTCCGGGCGGACTCGTAGCCGCCGAAGATGACCTCCGCCGCGTTCAGGCCGTTCCTGGCCCCGAGTTCCGACTCCCGTCCCTCGTCGAGCGCTTCGAGTATCTCCGCGAACGCGCGGTCCTGGTACTCGGCACCGTAGCGGCGGTCGGGCGCGTTCGCGCCGTGGACGTCCTCGCCGTCGACGTCGACGGCCTGCCACCCCGACTCGCCCGTCCGGCGTATCTCCAGCATGTTCCCCGTCTCCTCGCTGTCGATCCGGATCTCGCCGTCCGTGCCGGCGATGCGGTGGGCCGCGTCGCAGAGGCCGCTCCCCTCCCCGGTCGAGAGGACGCCCTGGACGCCGTTGTCGTACTGCCACTGGGCGAACATCTGGTTCTCCTGGTGCATCCCGAAGCGGACGTCCTCGTCGCGGTAGTCCAGCTGGGCGATCACCCACTCGGGCGACCGGTCGCCGTTCCACATCCCGGTCAGGTCGACCGTGTGCGCGCCGGTGTCGAAGAAGTCGCCCCAGCAGGTCTCGACCCGGCGGAGGTCGCCTATCTCCCCGTCGTCGATCAGGCGTTTCGCCTCGCGGAACGGCTTCCCGAACCGGCGCTGGCGGTTGAACGTCAACTGGACGTCGTGTCGCCAGCACTCCTGGGCCATCCGCTGGGCCGCGTCCCAGGTGTCCGCCATCGGCTTCTCGCAGTGGATGGCCGAGACCACGCCGCTGCGGGCGCAGTCGACGACGACGCGCTCGTGGATGGCCGGCGGTACCGCGACCGTGACGACGTCAGGTTCCACGGCCGTGAGCATCTCCGCGTAGTCCTCGAAGACGTTCGCCGGGTCGAGGTCGAACGCGTCCGCGAACGCCGCCCCGTTCTCGGGGACGATGTCGGCGCACGCGATGACGTCGCCCAGGTCGCCGTTCTCGACCGCCTCCGCGTGCCGATAGCCCATCGCGAACCCCTCGACCGTCGGGTTGTCGGGGTCCGGGCCGGTGCCGATTACTGCCACGTCATAACTACTCATGTAGTACCTACTCCGAGTGGAAATGGCTTGAAACGCGTTTCGGTCCCGGAACTTCTCACCCGTGTCTTTGTGCGCGTGCAGGTCGAACGGGACGGTATGGACCTCGGCATCCATCGCTCGGTCGAGGCGGTGTTCCCGCCGGACCGACTCCGGGAGGAACTGTCGGACGACGCCGACGTCGGCGTGGTCCCGTCGGAGCGACACCTCGACGACTGCGACGCGCTGGTCACGTTCGCCCACGACCCGTCGTTCCTGGAGGCAGACCTCGGGTGGGTCCACTCCGTCCAGGCGGGCGTCGACCGGTTCCCGATAGCGGAGTTCGAGGCCCGGGGCGTCCGCCTGACGAACAGCACCGGCATCCACGGCGCGACTGTCGGTGAAACCGTCGTCGGCTACATGACGGCGTTCGCCCGCCGACTCCACGTCTTCCGCTCGCAGCAGGAGCGTCGGGAGTGGCGGTGGCCCGACTGGGACGAGGCGTTCACCCTCTCCGGCGAACCGGTCACCGTCGTCGGCCTGGGGACCATCGGTCGCGGCGTCGCCGCTCGGGCCGACGGCCTGGAGATGCACGTGACCGGCGTTCGACGGACGCCCACCCCCGTCGACCACGTCGAGACTCTCTACACGCCCGCGGACCTGATCGAGGCCGTCTCCGACGCGAGGTTCGTCGTCCTCACCGTGCCGCTGACGGACGAAACCGAGGGACTCGTCGGCGAGGCCGAACTGGACGCGATGCGGTCGGACGCGTACCTCGTGAACGTCGGCCGCGGACGGGTCGTCGACCAGGCGGCGCTCGTGGACGCGCTCCGGGACGACGCAGTCGCCGGGGCCGCCCTGGACGTGTTCGAGACGGAACCGCTGCCGGACGACTCGCCGCTCTGGGGGATGGACGACGTTCTCGTGACGCCCCACGCCGCCGCCGCGACGCGGGACTACTACCGGCGGGTCGCGGCCATCGTCCGGGAGAACTGCACCCGGTTCGAGGCGGGCGAGTCGCTCGCGAACCAGGTCGTCTGACGGCGGGCGGTTCAGCGCCAGGTGGTCCGACGCCCCGTCACGGGGCCGGTTCCGCCGAGGGCTTCAGCTTCGCCCGTCGAGCCACTCGCCGCGACAGTCGTCCCCGCAGAAGTGGACCGTCCGCACCTCCGTCCCCTCGACCCACGTGACGACGCGATGGTCGGGGTCGGCGGCTAGCTTCGAACCGCACTGTTCACACGCCGGCGCGTCCGCTTCGTCGACGTCCTCGTTGAGATCAGACGTGGGGTCGACCATTTACCGTGGCGACGGTGTGGCGACACGTAACCGCACCTGCTGGCGCAACATTCGCCAGCGGCGGGTTCCCCCTCACCTGTCCCGGGTGACGGACTCGCCGGGTTCGGACACCGCGCCCGTCGACAGCGTGACGCCGGGGTCGATGCTCGTGTTGATGCCCGTCTTGACGTCGTCGCCGGCGACGACGCCGAACTTTCGGCGTCCGGTCGAGACGCGTTCGCCCTTGACCGTGTGTTTCACGTCAGCATCGTCGTGTCTGAGGTTGGCCACCTGCGTCCCCGCGCCGAAGTTGACGTCCGTCCCGAGAACGCTGTCGCCGACGTAGGAGACGTGAGGGACGGCCGACCCCGCCCTGACCACCGAGTTCTTCACCTCGACGCCGTGGCCGACGTGGACGTCCTCTCCGAGCATCGTCGCGCCGCGGACGTACGCGTTCGGCCCGACCGTCGCGCCGGCGCGGACGAGCACCGGGCCCTCCACGACGACGCCGGGTTCAACCGTCGCACCCTCCTCGACGACGACCGTCCCGCGCAACTCGGCGTCGCCCCGGACCTCGCCGTCGACTCGCCCGTCGAGTTCACCCAGTTTCCACTCGTTGGCCTCCAGGAGTTCCCACGGCCGGCCGCACCCGAGCCACCGGTCCACCTCGACGGTTCCGACGGAGCGCTCGGCGACGACGCGGGCCAGCACGTCCGTTATCTCGTACTCGCCGCGCTCGCTCATCTCGACGTCGAGCCACTCCCGCGCCTCGGACGGGAAGACGTAGGCCCCGACGTTGACCAGGTCGGTCGGCGGGTCGGTCGGCTTCTCGACGATGCCGGTGACCACGCCGTCCTCGAGTTCGAACACCCCGTAGCTCGTCGGGTCGTCGACGCGGTAGGTGCCGACGACGGGCCCCTCCTCACCGGCGTCGACGAGTTCGTCGATGCTGGCCCGGTCGTACAGGTCGTCGCCGTTGAGCACGACGAACGCCCCGTCGAGGTGCTCGCGGGCACACCGGACGGCGTGGGCCGTCCCGAGTTGCTCGGCCTGCACCGCGTACTCCACCGGGACGTCGCGGTACTCGCTCCCGAAGTACTCCCGCACCGCGTCGGCCTCGTAGCCGACGACGAGGACCAGGTCCGTCACCCCGGCGTCGACGGCGGCGTCCACCGTGTGGGCCACGAGCGGCCGGTCGGCCACCGGCAACATCGGCTTCGGCGTCGAGTCCGTCAGCGGCCGCATCCGGGTCCCTTCACCCGCCGCTAGGATGACTGCTTGCATGCACGGGTGGTCGTCCGGCCCCTGTAAAGGCCTACCGCCGTCCGGTGTGGTACCACGCCTCGCTGTCGGAGCGGGTGAGTCGTCTCACGTGTGGGTGACAACCCGCACGTCCCTCGGTAACGTCTCCCTGTCGCGGCAGCTAGGATAATCAAATCTAGGAATGTCGTCTTTAACTTTTCTCGATCGGAACGCCGTTTCAATATGCTCGTCGTCGAGTTCGAAATGGACAGTCCGCTCCTGAAAGAGGCGCTCCGCCGGGTGCCCGACGTCGCGGTCTGGGACGACGAACGGTACCACTGCGACGGGTCGACACGGTACTTCTTCTGGGCCGAAGGGAGCGACCTCGACGCCTTCGAGGCCGGCATGGCGGCGGACCCGACGGTCGCCGCAAGACGAACCATCGGGGAGACCGCCGCTCGCCGGTTCTACCGGATGACGACGTCCGAACGGGAACCTGACCGGTCACCGGTGACGTCGTGGTGCCGGCTGGACGTCGTCCTCCTCGCCGCCAGGGGGACCCACGAGGGGTGGACGATGCGGATGCGGTTCCCGGACCGCGAGGTGCTCGCCCGGTACCGGCAACTCCACGCGGAACGCGGCCTCCCCTTCCGGTTGCGCTCAATCCGGCAGGTGGACGAGACGAACGACGTCCTCGCGTCCGGCGTGACCGAGGCCCAGTACGAGGCGTTGCGCGCCGTCTACGACGCCGGCTACTTCGACGTCCCACGGGACGCCACCCAGTCGGAGGTGGCGGACGAACTCGGCATCTCCGCCCAGTCCCTGTCCGAACGGATACGGCGGGGGACGGCCGCCCTCGTCGAATCGAACCTCGTCGGCACGTCGCGTCGCACTTGAGACCCTTGCCATTCAGGGACGGAACGCAAATCCGTCACCGACCTCTTCTCCGTGTGGGAAACCAGCAAATCGACGCGGTGTTCGACGCCCTGGCCGACGGCGAGCGCCGACACGTCTGCCGGTACCTCGAAGACTGCGGTGACCCGGTCGTGACACTGGCCGATCTGACAACTTACGTCGCCCGAGAGACTCTCTCCGGCCCCGAGATGCCGACAACTCCCGGCACCGATCAGCGCGAGTCCATCAGAGTGACCCTTCACCACGTCCACCTACCGAAACTGGACGCCGCCGACGTCGTCGAGTACGACGCCCAGCGCAACCTGGTTGTCCCCGACACGTTCCTCCCGATGGCCGCGGGGTTCGCCCGCCGGTCCGAGGTGATCGGATCTGGAGCCGTCGATGGAACGTTCTCGTAGTCCGTTCGGACCTCCATTTGGGAAGCTCGGTCGGGGGATTCGAACACGGGAAGACGGTCCTGCTCGTTCGCTCCGCTCACTGCGCGGGCTGCGACTTCCCTGCTCAAATCCCGCTCCCTGCGCGTGGATGTTTCTCGCTCCCGTTGGTCGCTCGAAAATCCATGCTCGGTCGGGGATTTGAACCCCGGTCATCGGCTCGAAAGGCCGAAATGATTGGCCGGACTACACCAACCGAGCCCGTACCTGATAGGTTCGCCTCGGGGTATAAAAAATCGTCTTTCTTCGGCGACCGTGCGACGCCGTCACTCGACGTCGACGTCGCGGACGTCGAACCGGGCACCCCCGGCCGACTCCGTGGCGAGTTCGACCCGCCAGCCGTGGGCGCCGGCGATGGCCTCGACGATGGGCAGGCCGAACCCGGTTCCATCGGTGTCCGTCGAGAACCCGTCGTCGAACACGTCGTCGCGGACGTCCTCGTCGATTCCCGGGCCGTCGTCCGCGACGTAGAACCCGTCGCCGTCGTCGCGGCGGCCGACGCGGACCGTGACGTCCGGCCCGCCGTGGTCCACGGCGTTCTCGAACAGTTGCTCGAACGCCTGGCGGAGTCTGTCGCCGTCGGCCTGGACGACGCCCGGGTCGTCGTCCACCGCCAGCGTCGCGGCGTCCGCGTCGACAGTCGCCCACGCCGACGTCGCGACGTCCCGGAGCGACGTCGGTTCGGGGTCGGTGACCCGGCGCCCGCCGCGAGCGAGCGCCAGGGAGTCCGCTATCAGCGCCTCCATCCGTTCGAGCGAGTTCTCGATGGGTTCGACGTGCTCGGAGTCGCACTCCTCCGCGACGAGCTGGAGCCGCCCCATCGCGACGTTGAGCGGGTTCCGCAGGTCGTGGCTCACGAGCGAGGCGAACCGTTCGAGTCGCTCGTCCTGGTCGGCCGTCGTCCGCCGGTTCTCTGTCGATCCGTCCGGTCCCGTCTCACGTGTGTCTCGTTCCTGGTCCGTCATGTGGCTCTCGCGAACTCGGCGTCGCTTGCCTTAACTCTCGGCTCCACCCTCAAAACCGTCGTGGCCCCGCGGGTCCGTCGCCCGGAAAACGGTCCCCGGCCGCTTTCCGCTACTTCCCTTGGAAATTAGGCCCATTTCCGACGAGCAAAGCTCGTCGACCCTCGCTTCACTTCCCCTCGAAGTTCGGCTCGGCGTCGTTCACGAAGGCCGTCACGCCCTCCATGAGGTCGTCGGTCGCCATGAGGTGACCGAACGCCTGCGCCTCGACTTCGAGGCCGGCGTCCGTGTCGTCGCGCCCGGCCAGCATCGCCTTCTTGGTCAGTTCCTGTGCGACCGGCGGGCCGGCGGCGAGTTCCTCGGCGAACTCCAGTGCGCGCTCGTCGAACTCGTCGTTCGGGACGACTTCGTTGACGAAGCCGAACTCGGCCATCTCCTCGGCGGAGTAGCGGTCGGCGGTGAAGATTATCTCCTTGGCCCGCCCCTCGCCGACGACGTGTTTGAGTCGCTGGGTGCCGCCCCACCCCGGTAGCAGGCCGAGGTCGTGTTCGGGCTGGCCGAGTTCGGAGCGCTCCGAGGCGATGCGGATGTCCGCGCAGGTGGCGAGTTCCATCCCGCCGCCGAGCGCGTACCCGTCGATGGCCGCGAGCACGGGCATCGGGCACGACTCCAGTTTGCCGAACGTCTGCTGGCCCTTCCGGGAGAGGTCGGCCGCGGAGAGCGGCGTCGCGTTCGCCGTCATCGACTGGACGTCCGCGCCGGCGGAGAACGCCCGGTCGCCGGCCCCCTCCAGCAGGACGGCTCGGACGTCGTCGTCCTCGCTCAACCGGTCGATGGCCGTCTCCAGTTCGTCCATCAGCTCCGGGCTGACGGTGTTCATCCGGTGGGGGCGGTCGAGTCGAACGCGGGCGACGTGTTCGCGCGGGTGGTCGACCGCGATGGCGTCGAACGAGGCCGACCCGTCTTCGTCGTCCTCGTCGTAGAACCCGCCGTCCTCGGCGGCGTCTCGGAGTCCGTCGGAGACGGCGTAGCGCTCGGCACCGGTCTCCTCGTGGAGCGAATCGAGCGTCTCGACGAGGGCGTCGAGGCCGGCGGCGTCGGCCAGTTTCGCCGGACCGTCCGGGTAGCCGCCGCCGAGCTGGACCGCCTCGTCGACGTCCGCGACGGGTGCGACGTCGTTCTCAAGCAGTTTGCCAACCTCGTTGGCCATCACCGCGAGCAGGCGGTTCTCGACGTCCTCGCGGCCGGCGTCGGTGGGGATGTCGACGCCGCCGTTCTCGTAGTCGTAGAACCCCTTCCCGGTCTTCTTGCCGAGTTCCTCGTTCTCGACCTTTTCTTCGAGGAGCGGACAGGGCGCGTACGCCTCGCCGAGCACCTCGTGCATGTAGTCGAGGACGTGGTAGGTGACGTCGTTGCCCACCTGGTCGCCGAGTTCGAACGCGCCCATCGGGAGGCCGACGTCGAACTTCGCGGTGGAGTCCACCTCGGCGACGGTGGCGACGTCATCGTGGACCAGCCAGCACGCCTCGTTCATCAGCGGGACGAGGATGCGGTTGACGATGAACCCCGGCGAGTCCTTGCGGACGCGGACGGGCGTCTTCCCGAACGCCTCCGCGAGTTCCTCTATCGCGTCCAGCGTCTCGTCGCTGGTGTGGGCCCCGGAGATGACCTCGACGAGTTGCATCCGGACGGGCGGGTTGAAGAAGTGCATCCCGCAGAACTGCTCGGGGCGGTCGGTCACCTCCGACAGTTCGGTGATGGAGAGGCTGGACGTGTTCGTGGCGAAGATGGCCTCGTCGGGCGCGTGTTCCTCCACGTCGCCGTAGACGTCCTTCTTGATGGCCATCTTCTCCGGGACGGCCTCGACGACGACGTCCGCGTCGCCGACGGCCTCGGCCAGGTCGACCAGCGGCGTGACCCGGTCGAGCGCGGCGTCGGCCTCGTCGTCGCTTATCCGGTCCTTCTCGGCGAGTTTGCCGAGCGACCACTCGATGCTGTCGTAGCCGTCCTGGACGAGTTCGTCCTCGATGTCGCGCATCCGGACGTCGTAGCCGGCCAGGGCGGCGACCTCCGCGATGCCGTGGCCCATGTTGCCGGCGCCCAGCACCGCGACGGTCTCGATGTCCTCGAATTCCATGTCGGGTGAGACAACTCCCGGCGGCCGTTTCAACGTTTCTCTCGGGGAACAACCCCGCGTCGGTTTATCGGCGCGTCGGCGGTCCGGTCGGCTACTCGTCGCCTGCTCGTCACTTACTCGTCGGACTCGTACTCCGCCCAGATGTACCGCGTCGCGGCCGAGCGGTACGGCCGCCACGCCTCCGCTATCTCGCGCATCTCCTCGCGCGTCAGTTCCTCGCCGTTCCCGTATATCTGCTGGATGCCGTTGCGGACGGCCAGGTCACCGAGCGGGAGGACGTCCTCGCGTTCGAGGACGAAGATCAGGTACATGTGGGCGGTCCACTCCCCGACCCCCTTTATCTCGGTGAGCAGGTCGATCACCGCCTCGTCCGAGCGGTCGGCCAGTCCCTCGCGCGTGTAGTCGTTCTTCTGGAAGGCCCGCGCGACGTTCCGGACGTACTCTATCTTCATCCCGGAGAGGCCGGCGTCGCGGAGTGCCTCTTCCTCCGCGGCCAGGACGGACTCGGGCGTCACGTCCCCGTCCAGCAGGTCGAACACCCGCTCCCTGACCGCCGCCGCGCTGGCCGTCGATAGCTGCTGGTTGACGATTGAGATACAGAGCCGTTCGAACTCGCTCCAGTCAGTCTCCGCGTACGGGTCGTGACGCTCGACGAGTTCGGCCATCACCGGATCCTCGACGAGCACCGGTTTCGCGTCCTCGATCATCGTCTGGTGCCCCGAACTGGGGGGCCCGAGGCGGGAAAGGCTCCCGGTTTCCCCGCCGCCGACCGAACGTGGCACCGACTGGGTTTATGTGTATCCAGCCGTGAGTTCGGACCATGAACCACGGGCGCGCGACGTCGTCCGACCGCATCGCAGGTGAGGCAGCCGACTGGCCGTCGGCCGCCCGCTGTCGGTGACGCCCGCTCTTCTCCGTCGCCGTTTGGCCGCCGACACGCACTCCGTCCGCGATACTCCCCGCACCTGACCGACGACACAACCCACACCGATGTTCGACCGACTCACAGACGACGTCCGCACCGCGCAGGAAAACGACCCCGCCGCGACGAGCGCGCTCGCCGTCCTGCTGACCTACCCGGGACTCCACGCCGTCTGGGCCCACCGGCTGGCGCACGCCGCCTGGGAGGCGGGATTCACGCTCACCGCCCGCCTCGTCGCCCACTTCGCCCGCTTCACCACTGGCGTCGAGATACACCCCGGCGCGACGCTCGGAGACCGCGTGTTCATCGACCACGGGATGGGGACCGTCATCGGCGAGACGAGCGTCATCGGTGACGACGTCCAGATGTACCACGGGGTGACCCTCGGCGGGAAGTCCTCGAAGCCGGTGAAACGACACCCGACCGTCTGCGACGACGTGACGCTGGGGGCCGACTCGACGCTCATCGGGGACATCACTATCGGTGAGAACGCCACGGTCGGCGCGGGCGCGGTGGTCGTCGACGACGTCCCGCCCGGGGCGACGGTCGTCGGCGTCCCGGCGGAACCGGTCGACGACGCGGGGGACGTCGAGGACTCCTCGGCGGCGGTCGTCTGCGGGTGACTACTCCTCTTCCTCCGACTCCGGCACGTCGTCCTCGTCGGCCCGGCGGGTGACGTCGACCTGGTAGTGTTCGAGGATGTCGCGCCCGAGGAGGAGCGGGTAGTCCATGTGTTCGCGGTCCTCGATGCTGGCGGTGACGGTGTGCTGGGTGCCGCCGATGCCGACGACGATGTCGACGACCGGTCGCGAGCGGCCGCTCTTCATGCTCCCCGACTTCACCCTGACGATGTCCTTGATGGGACCGGTGCCGATGCCGGCCGCGAGTTCCGTGTCGATGCTCGTCCGGGTCGCGCCGGTGTCGGACTTCGCCAGGACCGTCTCCGAGCCCTGGGTACCGGAGACGAGCACCTCCTCGATGTAGCCGACCGTGACATTACTGGGTTTCTTGGTCCGCTCCCTTGCGGGCATGCAGTCGGGCCGCGAGTCGTCGAGTTTCCGCGCGACGCGCCGGACGTCCTCGTCGTCGACTTCGCCGCCGGCGCGCTCGATGGCCAGCCTGGCGATGTAGGGGGCCGGGCTGACGCCGGTGGCCTGGAAGAGGCCCTTGAACCCCGCCGTCGGGTTCACCTCGAGGACGTAGAAGCCGTCCTCCCCCTCGACGACGTCGACGCCGGCGTAGTCGAGGCCGACGACGTCCGTGGCCCGCTGCGCTATCTCGCCGACGTTTCCGGGGAGCTGACCGGTCATGTCCTCGACTTCGCCGCCGAGTGCGACGTTCGTCCGCCAGTCCCCCTCGGGGGCGTAGCGGTTCATCGCGCCGACGACTTCGTCGCCGACGACGTAGACGCGCAGGTCGTGGTGGCGCGTCTCGTCCCGGTCGATGAACTTCTGGAGGAAGGCGTGGCGCTGGCCGACCTGGGGGTTCAACTGGTCGTCCAGGTCGACCATCCACGTCCCGCCGCCGTGGGTGCCGATGGCGGTCTTGTAGACGGCGCGGTCGCCGAACCGCTCGCGGTCGGCGTTGAGTCGGTCTCGGGAGAGCGCGAGCAGGGCGTCGGGGACGGGGATGTCGGCCTCGACGAGCGCGGCCGCGGTGGCGAACTTGTGGAGCGCGGTTGCGACGGCGCGGGGCGGGTTGAGCATCGGCTGGAGTCGTTCCAGCGTCAGTGCGACGCCCAGCCCCTCGACGGGCTGTTCGTCGTTCGACAGGAGCAGGCGGTTGGCGATGACGTCGACGTCGGGTTCCAGGGACACCTGCCCCCCGGCCACGTCGACCGCGAGGTTCTCCGAGCGGATCCACTCCGTGCCGAAGCCCAGGTCGTCGGCCGCGTTGAGGATGGCCTTCGTCTCCTTGCTGTTGTGTAGACTCAGTACGCCGACAGTGACGTCGTCAGCCGCGCTCATGGTCGTACTACCGGCGGACGCCCTTAATTGCTGACGGTCGGATCGGGAGCCGTGTCCCACAGGTTAATGTGATACACCTCTATGTGGGGCCATGAGCGAGGCCGACCCGTTCACGTACGACGGTGGACGGGTGGACCCCGGCGAAGTGGCTAACGTGCGGTACACGGTGAGCGAGACGTACCTCGGCGATCCGGTGCGTATGCCGGTCACCATCGTCAACGGCGAGTACGAGGGGCCGACCATCTTCCTGTCGGCCGCCGCCCACGGCGACGAACTCAACGGCGTCGAGGTGGTGCGCGAGGTGGCCCACGAGTGGCACCACCACGACCTCCACGGCACCCTCGTCTGCCTCCCGGTGCTGAACGTCCCGGGGTTCATCGCCCAGCAGCGCTACCTCCCCATCTACGACCGCGACCTGAACCGCTCGTTCCCGGGCAACGACGAGTCCACCAGCGCGAAGCGGATGGCCCACAGCATCTTCCGGAACTTCATCGAACCCTGCGACGTCGGCCTGGACTTCCACACGTCGACGCGCGGGCGGACGAACATGCTCCACGTCCGGGCCGACACCTCGGACGAGCGGGTCGACCGCCTCGCGCGTGCGTTCGCCTCCCACGTCATCATCTCCTCGGAAGGCCCCTCGGGAACGCTCAGGCACGAGGCCACGTCGCACGGCGTCCCGACGATAACGGTCGAGATGGGGGAGGCACACCGGTTCCAGCGTCCGCTTATCGACAGGGCGCTGGACGGGGTGCGCTCGGTCATCGCGGAGTACGGCGTCAACCCGGACGAGACGGTTCGCTGGCCGGGGTGGCGGACGGTGATCGACGGGAGCGACGAGAAGACCTGGATCCGGGCCGACGTCGGCGGCCTGGTCGACATGCACTACCAGCGCGGCGAGTTCGTCCCGGAGGGCGACCCGATCTGTACGATCACGAACCCGTTCAAGACGGAGACGAACACGGTCGAGGCCCCCTTCCCCGGCCTCCTCGTCGGCGTTCTGGAGAACCCGCTCGTCTACCCCGGAAACCCGCTCTGTCACCTCGTGCACCTCGACGAGCGGACTCAGCGGGCGCTGGAGCGGAACGGCGATATCGCCTGACTCGCCGCCAGGTCACCGCGTCCGGGAGGTGAACCGTTCCGATCGCGACCGAACTATCCCGATCTATGATTCCGAGACCTCCCCGCACGGGCGTTTCACTGGCGCCTGCGCGCACACAGTGTAGTAAGTTCTATTTGTCCCCACCGCAACGCCCAACTGTATGAGTCACACGTACGACCGCGGCACCGTCGAGAGTTTCGGACGGTGGCGCGAGTTCTCGGCCGGGATGTGGGCGTGGATCTTCCACAAGTTCACCGGCTGGGTGCTCGTGGGGTACCTCTTCACGCACATCGCCGTCCTGAGCACCGCCATCAACGCCGACCCGGCGGCCGCCCAGG
>CAZMGU010000028.1:0-24491 GCA_964565905.1 uncultured Halobacteriales archaeon | reverse complement strand
CCTTGGCCAGCCCGTTCCCGCACTTCGCGTAGCCGATGAGGCAGTGGGCGAAGGCCGCGCCGATGTTGCGTTTCACCGTCGAATCGGACAGGTCGCGCTGGAGGCGCGACTTCGTCACGTAGTCGCCGAGGAAGGTCAGGTCGGAGTTGGCCTTCGAGAGGTTCCCCTCGCTGTTCTCGAAGTCGATGGGGTTCACCTTGTGGGGCATCGTCGACGACCCCGTCTCGCCCTCGACGGCCTCCTGGCCGAGGTAGCGGTCGGAGACGTAGAGCCAGACGTCCAGGTCCAGGTCGAGGAGGACGTCGTTCGCGCCGCGGAGCGCGTCGAACAGCGCGGCCAGGTCGTCGCAGGGGTTGACCTGCGTCGCCAGCGGCTGGTGGTCCAGTCCCAGGTCCGAGACGAACCGGCGCGAGAACGTCCGCCAGTCGACGTCGGGGTAGGCGGCGTGGTGGGCGGCGTAGGTGCCCGACGCGCCGGCGAGTTTGGCCGACAGGTCGTCCGCGGCGCGCTCGATTCGGGCGATAGCCCTGCCGAGTCGCGCGGCGTAGACGGCCATCTCCTTGCCGAAGGTGGTCGGCGTCGCCGGCTGACCGTGGGTCCGGGCCAGCATCGGAACCGCCCGGTACTCGCGGGCCATCCCCGCGAGGGCGTCGCGGACGTCGTGGAGTTCGGGGATGAGCACCTCCTCGACTGCCGGTTCGACGAGCAGGCGCTGGGCGACGTTGTTGACGTCCTCGCTGGTGAGGCCGAAGTGGATCCAGTTGGCGGCCTCCAGGTCCTCGGGCAGGTTCAGCCGAACGAAGTACTCGACGGCCTTCACGTCGTGGTTCGTCGCCGCGAACTCGCCGTACCCCTCTGTCTCGAGTCGCTTGACGACGCTCGCGTCCTCGGCGTCGAACTCCTCGTACAGGCCGCGGAGGTGTTCGCGCTGACCGCCGGATATCTCCAGCGGCGTCGCTTCGACGTCGGCCAGGTCGATCAGGTACTCCACCTCGACTTCGACGCGGGCACGCATCAGTGCGCGCTCGCTGGCGTAGGGGACGAGCGGTTCGGTGTACCTGGCGTATCGGCCGTCCAGTGGCGAGACGGCGTCGAGCGCGCCGCGTTCTGTCATGTCGGAGCGTGGGTCAGGCCGGCGAAAAAGGGTATCGACTCGCGCCGTCGACCCGGGCCGTCGACCAACGGGCGGGCCGTCTCAGGCGTCCTCGCTGGCAGCCTCGTCCTCGACGGGGGCGACCGAATCCTCGCCCGGGGACCGCTCGGTGGCGCGCCTGTAGTAACTCGTGTAGCGGGACACCTTCCGGTAGAGGGCGTAGCCGACGATCAGGTCGAAGACGAGGACGAACCCGAGGAAGGTGAACAGGTTCCACGTCGGGAGCACCTCCGGCAGGTAGGTGACGAGGGTGTTGTAGCTGGCGTGGATGACCGCCGCGATGAGCAGTCCCTTGACGACTATCGGGCCGCGGTCGTCGGGGTTGAACTTGGCGAGGCCGAGGTAGTACCCCGCGAACGCCGAGTAGAGGACGTGTCCGGGGCCGACGAGCGCGCGCCCGAGGGCCGTCCCGACGGCGAGGTCTATCTGGGCGGTGCTGCCGGCGTTGACCGTGTCGACGGAGCCCTGGACGATGTAGAGGGCGTTCTCGATGGTCGCAAAGCCGAGGCCGGCGACGGCCCCGTAGACGACTCCGTCGATGACCGCGTTGAACCGGTCGGAGTTGTACGCGTACACCCGGATGGAGAGCCACTTCACGGTCTCCTCGATGGGACCCACGACGAGGAAGAAGAACAGGACGGTCCCGACCACCGGGACGAGGCCGAAGACCGCCTGAAAGACCCCGTTGACCGCCGCGGCGAAACTGGCGAAGAGGATGGAGAGGATGAACGTGACCGCGAGGTTGTCGAGCGGTTCCCGCCTGGTCGGGTCGTCCCACCAGACCCAGGCCACGAGCGCGAACGCCGGCACCGCCGAGAGGAGCGCCAGCAGGCCGAGCCTGAAGTCGCGGGCGATGAGGATGCCCGCGAACGCCAGCTGGACGACGAACAGCACCACCGCGAGCAGGATGAGCACGAACCGCTTCGAGGCGTGCAACCCGCCGTGGAGCGACGTCGAGAACCTGTCGAGGGCCGTCCTGGCGTCCCACTCCGCGACGTCGTACAGGTCCTCCTCGTCCCCGAGCACGCTCGCGACCGGATCGCTGTCTCCCATACCGACGACGTGGGCCCGGAGCCCCTACATAGTTGCCCCGACCGGCACGCGGGCGCTACGCTGGCGTCTCACGGCCCCGGTGGGATCCGCCCCGCCGGCCCATCACCGCCCGAGGGCGCTCGGTTCGAGGTGGTCGGTCGGCCGGTCGGGGTGACGCCAGAGGTGCCCGCCGAGCGCGACCCACGCGAGGCCGAACGGGAGCGCCAGCGCGGGCACCGCCTCGAACAGCAGGAAGCAGACGGCCCCGACGACGACAGCGACGCCCAGCCACGGGGGCGTCCGGCGCGCGCGGACGAGGCCCACCCCCAGCAGGACCGTCCCGCCGACCAGTCCGAGGACGCCGGGCACGAGGAGCCACGTCGCCAGGTCGCCGCTGCCGGAGAGGGCGGTCGCTCCCTGGCCGGCGGCGAACGCCAGCGCGCCGAGCGCACCGAGGCCGGCCCCCTCGCCGCCGGGGAACCGGTAGGCCCACGCCGTCGTCGGGACGATGCCGGCGAGGCCGACGGCCAGCAGGAGTCCGGAGAGTGCCGCGAGCAGCAGCGTCGGTCCGTCGACGTTCCCCGTCGTCGCGGCGACGAGGGCCCACCCGGTCCACGCGAGGCCGCCGGCCGCCGTCGCGAGCGATGCCCAGCGCCGACTGCGTTCGGTCACGTCTCCCCCTTCGCGGGCCCACGCCAAATGGTTCGGGTGGGGACCGGGTCCGACGCGTCGATCGTGGGCGTCGCGTCGACTCCGTCGACGGTGGATTCGCAACTACTTTGCGCGCGCCCTCCTCGCCGTTAGATATGAAACTCGCCGGCATGGCCAGTAACCGCGGCCGGAACCTGCTGAACGTCGCCGACCGCGCCCCCGGTGGCGCGGAGTTCGCAGTGATCGTGACAAACGACGCCGACGCGCCCGTCATCAACGAGGCGGCCGAACGGGGCATCCCGACCGAAGTCGTCGAGCGCGACGAGAATGAGGCGCGCGAGGCCCATGAGGAACGCATCCTCGACGCGCTCGCGGGTTACGAGTTCGACCTGGTCTGCATGGACGGCTACATGCGCATCCTCACCGGGACGTTCCTCGACGCCGTGCCGACGACTATCAACGTCCACCCGTCGCTGCTCCCGGCGTTCCCCGGCATGGACGCCCACGAGCAGGTCGCCGACGCCGGCGTGAAGACGACGGGCTGTACCGTCCACGTCGTCGACGAGAGCGTCGACGGCGGTCCCATCGTCACGCAGGAACCCGTCCCCGTCTACGAGGGCGACGACGAGGACGACCTGAAGGAGCGCGTCCTCTACGAGGGCGAGTTCCGCGCCTACCCGCGAGCGGTGAAGTGGTTCGCCGAGGACCGCGTCACAGTCGACCACGAGGCCGGCACCGTCGACGTCGAGGGCGACGAGGGCGGGGCGTTCCCCGTCCGGCGACTCGTCTCCGACGACCGGGCCGCTGACCTGCGCTACGGGGAGAACCCCCACCAGGACGCCGCGCTGTACGCCGACCACACGACCACCGAGGCCAGTGTCGTCCACGCCGACCAGTTGAACGAGGGGGCGAAGGCGCTCTCCTACAACAACTACAACGACGCCGACGGCGCGCTGAACCTGATCAAGGAGTTCGACGACCCCGCCGCCGCCGTCATCAAGCACACCAACCCCGCCGGCTGTGCGACCGCCGACTCCGTCGCCGAAGCCTACGAGAAGGCCCTCTCGACGGACCCGATGAGCGCCTTCGGCGGCATCGTCGCGCTCAACCGCGAGTGCGACGCCGAGACGGCGGAGCAGATAATCGACTCCTTCAAGGAGGTCGTCGTCGCGCCCGGCTACACCGACGACGCCCTCGACGTCCTCTTCGAGAAGGAGAACCTGCGAGTGCTTTCCCCCGATGGCGAGTTCGAGCCGACCGAACGACTCACCGAGAAGCCCCTCGTCGGCGGGCGACTCGTCCAGGAGCGCGACCGGCAAAAGCTGACCCGCGACGACCTCGAAGTCGTCACCGAGCGCGAGCCAACGGACGAACAAATAGCGTCGATACTGTTCGCCTGGCAGACGCTCAAACACGTCAAGTCGAACGGCATCCTCTTCGCGAAGGGGACGGAGACGGTCGGCATCGGCATGGGCCAGGTCTCGCGGGTGGACGCCGTCCGACTCGCGGCGATGAAGGCCGACGAGCACGCCGAGGGGAAGGACGCCCGGGGCGCCGTGATGGCCTCAGACGCGTTCTTCCCGTTCCCCGACGGCATCGAGGAGGCCGTCGACGCCGGCATCGAAGCGGTCATCCAGCCCGGCGGGTCGAAGAACGACGACGCCGTCATCGAGGCCGCGAACGAACACGACGTCGCGATGGTCTTTACGGGGCAGCGCTCCTTCCGACACGACTGATCCGCTCACTGTTCACTTTTTATCTCTCTCGTCAGTTTTACCGCGACTGCAGTAGTTAGCGATACCACCTCGAAAGCCCCGACCGGCTTCGGTCGCGCGGCTCGTTGCGGTCCTTGCCTCCCTCCGGTCGGCTGCGGTCCTTACGTCGCCGTGCTTCCCGAAGCCGGTCGCCCCTTTCAGTCCCGCCCGTTCGTCTGATCCACCGGGCGGGACTGAAAGGGGCCGGTCGCTCGTGGTGCGAGACGAAGCAAGCACTGGAGCGAACGGAGTGAGCGAAGGGCGCAGCGAGTCGTAGCCCACGAGCGACCGGGGGCTTTCGAGG
This sequence comes from uncultured Halobacteriales archaeon, assembly GCA_964565905.1. Taxonomy (GTDB): domain Archaea; phylum Halobacteriota; class Halobacteria; order Halobacteriales; family Haloarculaceae; genus Halomicrobium. The sequence continues at coordinate 19,597 of CAZMGU010000028.1, read as the reverse complement.
TGGTACCCACGGTCGTCGTCGTTTCGGTTCGTTCGACTCGTCCACCAGGAACCCATCATTTACGGTGGACGGGAACAGTTCCCACTCCATGTCCTACCGAGCGATCCAGGTCGGAACCGGCGGGCAGGGGGCCCGCTGGTGTGACAGCTTCCTCCCGCCGCACGTCGAGTCGGGCGAGATAAACGTCGTCGCCGCCGTCGACGTCGACGAGGACCAGCACGGGAACGCCCAGGAGCACCTCGGCGTCCCGGAGAGTGCCTGCTACACTGACGCCGAGGCGGCGTTCGCGGAACACGAGGCGGACTTCTGTACCATCGTGGTGCCGCCGTGGGTCCACGAGGAGGTGGTCGACGCGGCGCTCGACCACGATTTGGATATCCTCTCGGAGAAACCCATCGCGGACACGCTGGAGGCGTCCGTCCGCATCGCCGAGAAGGTCGAACGGGCGGGCGCGAAGATGGGCGTGACGATGAGCCATCGGTTCGACCGGGACAAGTCCTCGCTCCGGCGGCGGATCCAGTCGGCCGAGAGCGGGCCGCTGGACTACCTCGTCGGCCGGTTCACCTGCAACGCGCGCTCCTATGGCGCGTGGGGCGCGTTCCGCCACGACATGGACCACCCGCTGCTGGTCGAGGGGGCCGTCCACCAGCTGGACTTCCTCGCGGACATGGCCGGCGCGCCCTGCGAGCGACTGTTCGCGGACACCTGGAAGCCCGAGTGGGCCGAGTACGAGGGGGACGTCCAGACGACGGTCCAGATGCGCTTCGAGAACGGGACGCGAGCCACCTGGGAGGGGGCAAAGGCCAACGCCGCCACGCTCAACGGCTGGGGGAGCGACTACGTCCGCGCCGAGTGCCGCGACGAGACCCTGATCCTCGACGACCGGGAGCTGACGCGCTACCCCTACGACGAAGACGAGGAGAGCGTCGTCGGCGTGACGGACGACGACCGCGCCGAACCGCTCCCGCTCGCCGAGGGGGACCACTGGGGCAATACCCGGCTCGTCGGGGAGTTTCTCGACTGGCTCGACAGTGGCGAGCCGATGGCCACGGACGTCGAGTCGAACCTCCAGTCCGTCGCGCTCGTCGAGGCGGCCATCGAGAGCAGCGAGCAGGACGAACCGGTAGCCGTCCAGGACCTCCTCGCGGAGGCGCGAGCCGCCGTCGACGTGTAACTCGAAACGATCCCGTCGCCGTCTGGTATTTCCACTGCGCTTTTGTCCGCGGGCCGTCAAAGCGAGAGCGTGAGCTGGTTCGACCGGAACGTCCACTGGGTGTTGCTCACCTGCTTCGTGGCGACGACGCTCGCCGTCGCCGGCGTCGTCGGCGTCGGCGCGCTCGCCCTCCTCGCGGGACTGCTCGGCGGTGCGAGCCTCGGGGCGCTGCTGGCCGACGCGGCCGCGGTCCTCGCCGTCGCCGTCGCCCTCCTGGCCGCGGACCTCGTCCTCGCGACGGCGTTCGTCGTCACCGTCGTCCGGAAGGCGTCGCTCCCGCGGAGCGAGCGCCTCGCCGGCTTCTTCGGCCTGGTCGAGGGCCTGATTCCGCCCGTCCGCCTCCTCGCGCTCTCGGACCGGTTCGAGCCGTCGGTCGAGGAGCGGCGACGGGAGATAAAGCGCCGCTACGTCGACGGCGAACTCTCCGAGCGCGGGTTCGAGCGCGAGATGGCCGAACTGCTCGACGAGACGGAGCCGGAACCCCTCACGGTCGAACCGGTCGGACCGGTCGAGCGCGCCGACGACGCCCCCGGACCTGGCGAGTCTGCCACCGACGACACGGCCTCCGCACGGGACGGACCGCTCGACGAGCGTCGCGAGACGGAGCGAGAGTAACCGCCGGCGACCTGTCACCGACGCGTGGGTTTTTGGTGTGGCCGGCCGAGGTGGCTAGTATGGCCCGCGATCTGACCTTCTTCCGGTTCGACGTGGACGAGTCGACCGTCCGCTGGGCGCTCTCGGCCCTCCCCGGCGTGACGCCGCACCCACCGGACGAACCCGACGCCGCGAGCGACGCCGGTCCCGAATCGGCCGACGACGACCGGGAACGGACGGATTCGGCGTCCGCCGGACGCCCGGGGACCGAAGCGCACCTCGACGACGCGACGGGCACGACGGGTACGACGCCGGACGCCGCGACCGGTGACGGAACGACCGGTGACGAGACCGCCGGAGGCGGTCCCGCCGTTCCGCCCCGCGGACCCTCCGTCTCGACGCCGTGGCCGGGTTCCCCGCTGAACGAACCCGAGGAGGAGGGCGGCCTCCGAAGCCGCCTGACGAGCAAGAAGGGGTTGCTCGCGGCCGGCGGCGCGCTGGTCCTGGCCGCCGCCGGCGTCGCGGCCGCCTGGTACTTGAAGATGCGCGGTGACGGTTCGGAGAGCGACGAGGGCGAGGAGCGCCGACCCGCGACCGGACCGATGGGTGACAGGCGGTCCGCTGCCGAGGCGGACCGGGAGACGGAGGCGGCGGACTCGACAGCGGCCGACGCGACAGCGGACGAGTCGGAGGAGGGTCCGTCCGACGAGGCGTCCCGGAACTACCCCGTCGACGTCGCGCCGGTCGTCGGCATCGGGTTTCTAGTCGTCGCCACCGCGGTCCTCCGGCGGTTCTACGCGACGGACCGACCCGACCCGGCGGACCAGGCCGACCCGGCGGACCAGGCCGAACCGAGAGACCGGTCCTGAGAGCGCGACGGCGGCCCGTCACCGAACGGTGTCGACGATGGGACGATGACGACGCGGTCGTCACCGGCCACACGACCGCCAGTCTAAAGCGAACGGGAGCGAACACAGGACCATGGAGTTCCACGAGGCGGCGAACTTTCTCTTCGATCTGCGGCGGTTCGCACTGCGGCCCGGCACGGACGCCACCCGGGACCTGCTCGCCCACCTGGATGACCCGCACGAGGACCTGACCTGCGTCCAGATAGCCGGGTCGAACGGGAAGGGGAGCACGGCGCGGATGGTCGAGCAGACCCTGCGGGAGGCGGGACTCGACGTCGGACTGTACACCTCGCCGCACCTCGACGACGTGCGCGAGCGGGTCACCGTCGACGGGCGGAAGGTGACCGAGGCGGCCCTCGTCGAGTTCGTCGAGGCCGTCGAACCGTACGTCGTCGACCACGCCGCGGACGGCGACGCGCCCACGTTCTTCGAGACGCTCACCGCGCTGGCGCTCTGGGAGTTCGACCGGCAGGACGTCGACGTCGCCGTCCTGGAGGTCGGCATCGGCGGCGAGAAGGACGCCACGAGCGTCGTCGACCCCGTCGCCAGCGCCGTCACCGAGGTGACGCTGGAGCACACCGGCATCCTCGGCGACACCGTCGGCGAGATAGCCCGCGACAAGGCCCACGTCGCGCCCGCGGACGCCCCGCTGGTGACGGCGACGACGGGCGAGGCGCTCGCCACGGTCCGCGAGGTGGCCGGCGACGTCGTCACGGTCGGAAGCGCGAACGACGACGGTGACGCGGGCCGAGACGCCGACGCGGCGTCGAGCGACCCAGACGTCACGGTCACGTACCGCGGTCGGGACGGCGTCGAGGGAGCCGTCACCATCGACGGTCCCGACTGGTCCGTCGAGACGAACCTGGCGCTCGTCGGGGAACACCAGGCGCGGAACGCTGGCATCGCGGCGGCGCTCGCCGGACAGGTCGCCGACGTGGACGCCGACACCATGGCCCGCGGGTTGCGCAACGCCCACTGGCCCGGCCGCTTCGAGGTGGTCGGCCGGGACCCGCTGGTCGTCCTCGACGGCGCGCACAACCCCGGCGGCGTCGCCCGCGTTGCCGAGACGCTCGAGGAGTTCGACTACGACGACCTGCACCTCGTCGTCGGCGCGATGGTCGACAAGGACCTCCGGGGCATCGCCCGCGCCGTCGGCCCCGTCGACCACGTCGTCGCCTGCCGACCGGACGTCGACCGGGCCGAGGACGAGGCCGTCGTCGCGGCGGCGTTCGAGTCGGAGACGGACGCCGACGTCGAGACGCGCCGGGACGTCGCCGGGGCGCTGGATATCGCACTCGACGCCGCGGACGAGGGGGACTGCGTCCTCGTGGCGGGGTCGCTGTACGCCGTCGGCGAGGCCAGGAAGCGGTGGGTCCGCGCCCCCGTCCCGAAGCGGGTCGACTCCGTCGAGGACGCCCGGGAGACGCTCCAGGGCGCCCACGTCACGGACGCCGGCACCTGGCGGATGCGCGGCAAGGCGGTCCACCGGGTGCTCAAGACGCGCGTCCAGCCGCGACAGGCCAGCTATCTCAAGGAGGAACTGCTCTCGCTGGGCGGCGAGTGCGCCGTCTCCGGCCTCGACGCCCAGGACCAGGAGAACCTCGACGTCGTCCTGCTGGCGACGATGGCGCAGTTCCGGCGACTCGCGGCAAAACTCGACGGCCAGCCCTACGGCCTCTCGACGTTCGCCCGCGAACTCCGCGCGGCGCTGGACATCCAGCAACCCGACTGCTCCCGCGGGTACCCCTGGGAGGACGGCACCGCCGTCATGGGTATCATCAACGTGACGCCCGACTCGTTCCACGACGGTGGCGAGTACGACGCCGTCGAGGACGCCGTCGCCCGCGCCGAGCGGATGGTCGAGGCCGGCGTCGAGATACTGGACGTCGGCGGGGAGTCGACGCGACCGGGCGCGGACGAGGTTCCGGTCGAGACGGAGCGAGACCGCGTCGTCCCGGTGATCGAGCGGCTGAACGACCTCGACGCCCTGGTCTCCATCGACACGCGCAAGGCCGCCGTCGCCGAAGCGGCGCTCGACGCCGGGGCCGACATCCTCAACGACGTCTCCGGCCTGTCGGACCCGGAGATGCGCCACCTCGCCGCCGACCGCGACGTCCCCGTCGTCGTGATGCACAGCACCGACGCCCCGGTCGACCCCGACCAGAACGTCGAGTACGACGACGTCGTCGAGGACGTGATCGACCAGCTAGCGGAGCGCGTGCTCCTGGCCGAGAAGGCCGGACTCAGCAGGGAGAAGATCATCGTCGACCCGGGCCTCGGCTTCGGCAAGACCCGCCGCCAGAACTTCGAACTCCTCGGCCGGGCGGACGAACTGGCGGCGCTGGGCTGTCCGGTGCTGATCGGCCACTCCCACAAGTCCATGTTCGAGTACGTCGGCGAGGGCGGCGGCGACGCGCCCAACGCCACCGTCGCCGCGACGGCGCTGGCCGCCGAACGCGGCGCCGACATCGTCCGCGTCCACGACGCCCACGAGAACGTGACGGCGGTGAAGGTAGTGCAGGCCGCCGACGACCCCGACGCGCTCGGGGAGTGAGCACGCCAGCACGTATCCTCGCATCTCCATCGAAGAATGGAATGGATCTAAGCGCCATTATGGCCCATTAGACGGTATTTAATGCCATGTCACGATATTTCAGTCTTTATCAACCACCTCGGCGCGTGCCGTCGTGCGGCCGGAGCGACAGCGGAGGCCGCGCCGACGAATCCGCGCGAGGGATGACCGAGAGAGCGGAGCGACCGAGGGAATCGGCTGGGGAGGCGTGTGGCCGTCGCTGCCCCTGGTGGATCGAAAGGGCGAGGCTCGGTGAACGAAGCACGGACCCGCAAGGACCCGAGCGAACGCAGCGAGCGAGAACCGCAGCGTGGTCCGCGCGAGTTCAGCGGGCCGAGGGCTTTCCGGTTGTTGCTGTTCCTCGTTTCGTCGTCAGAGAGCGGGCCGAGGGCTTTCAGCTCTCGTTCGAGGTTTTCGAGTAGCCACTTGTCACGACGTTCAATGAATGAAAGCCCACGGCTACTCCAGATGGGGCTACCGGTACGCTTCCTCCAGCGACTCGGTTTCGGTCGTCGACACGCCGACGGACACCGCCTCGCGCTCGTCGGTTGCGTGGACGTAGCCGAGGCCGATCAGCGGCAGGCCGGCGGTGACGGCGAACAGCGTGTTCCAGACGCCGGTCGTGAAGAAGGGGAGGACGGACCCCGCCGCCGCGGCCGCGGCCGCCGCCGAGGCGACGAGCGCGACGAACACCACCCCGACGCCGGCGAAGAGTCGCCGGTTGGACCGCGGCGGCCGGAGCGAGACGCCGACGACCAGCGTAGCGGCGAGGGCGAACCCGGCGGCCGCCGCGACGAGGGCGGTCAGGAGGGACCCGAGTATCCCCGAGACGTCCGCGCCGGCGGGACTCCCCGACGACCGGAGGACGACGAGGGCGGCGTGGACGAGGGCGGCGAACGCGGCGACGCCCGTGGCCGAGCGGAGGGTGAGCGACCGGCGGGCGTCGGCCAGCGCCGTCGCGCCGAGGACGCCGAGGGCGACGCCGAGGGAGACGTTGCCGATGCGCTGGATCACGGAGACGAAGAACCCCGTGACGGCGGTCGCGAGCATCCCCAGAACGTTCGCTATCTCGACGGCGTAGTAGGTGCCGCCGCGCTCGACGACCGCGGGCGCGTCCACGAGGCCGGTTCCGTCGGCCGCCGACTCGTTGCCGCTCTCGTTCGACGCGGTGCCGGCGGCGCGGTCGACGGCGCGCTGGACGGGGACGGGGGCGTCCTCGTACGGCACCGCGAGGTCCGACATGGCCTCGTCGGGCGTGCGCGGGTCCAGGCGGAGCGTCGCTTCCTCCCCCACCTCGGACTCGGTCACGTTGCGGTAGTAGTAGTCGCCGCGGTACACCGCGTAGCCGTCGCCGGAGGCGGCGACGCTCATGTTGTCCTCGCTGGGGTCAACGGTCACCGCCTCGCCGTCGACCGCGCGGTCGATCAGTCGGCGAGCGCGGTCGGAGTGGGCCGCCGGGGCCGTCAGGTTCGCCACCTGGCCGGACCGGTGAGCGAGGACGTCGGCCTCGGACGCGGGGTCGAACGCGGTCGCCTGGTAGGTCAGGTCGGCGTCGGCACCGCCGGTGCCGACGGCGAACGGGATCGCGGCGAGGACGAGGCCGACGACGAGGACGAGCAGGAGGGTCTTGGAGGGTCGTGGAAGCGGGACCATACCTGATTTCGCTTCGTCCCTGGCCGAAAAGTGTTACTGAATCGGAGTGACTGATGGGTCGGTTACGACTGCTCAGTCGTCCGAGGCGGACTCGCCGGACTCCTCGCCGTCGGCCTCCTCCACCGGGGGTTCCTCGACGTCCCCGACTTCGCTCTCCGTCTCGGTCACCCTGATCCCCTTCGAGGCGAGGTGGCGCATCTGCCGGCGGACGAAGTCCTCCTCCTCCGTCCCCCTGGTCGCGAGGACGTAGAGGAGGGCGTCGCCGACGGGGCGCATCGTCCGGCCCGCGCGCTGGGCGCCCTGCCGACGGGAACCGCCCAGTCCCGACGCGATGATCGCCAGTTCGGCGTCGGGGAGGTCGATACCCTCGTCGCCCACCCGGGAGACCACCAGCGCGTCGCGTTCGCCCCGGCGGAACTCGTCGAACAGTTTCTCCCGGCGGGCGTGGGGCATCTCGCCGCTGATGAAGGGGAGGTCCAGCGCCTCGGCGATGGCCTCGCCCTGGTCGAGGTACTCGACGAATATCAGGGCCTTCGCGGCGGGGTGCTCCTCCAGGATGAAGCGCGTCTCGTCTATCTTGGCGGAGTTGTCGGCGGCGGCCTGGCGGCGGCCGTGGCCGACGGCGGAGACGTACTCGTCGGCCTCCGCGTCGTCGCCCCAGGGGACCAGCCGGATGTTCACCTCGGGTTCCTGGACGAACCCGGCCTCGAACAGCGCCGACCAGTCCGTGCCGATGGGCGGGCCGACGAGGGTGAATATCTCCTCCTCGTCGTCGGACTCGCGGGTGGGCGTGGCGGTCAGTCCCAGCCTGTGTTTGCCCTGCAGGTCGGCGCTCCGCCGGTAGACGTCGGCCGGGACGTGGTGGACCTCGTCGTAGACGATGAGCCCCCAGCGGCGCTCGTCGAACAGCTTTCGGTGCCGGTCCATCCCGGCCGTGCGGTACGTCGCGATGGTGACCGGGCGGATCTCCTTCGTCCCGCCGTGGTACTCTCCGATGTGGGACTCCTCCAGGTCGGTGTGGAGGATCAACTCGTCGTGCCACTGGCTGGCGAGTTCGCGCGAGGGGACGAGGATGAGCGTCTCGCCGCCGACGGCCTCCATCGCGCCCATCGCGGCGACGGTCTTGCCGCTCCCCGGCGGGCCGACGAACACGCCGGAGCCCTGTTCAACGAAGCGCTGGACCCAGTCCGCCTGGTAGTCGCGCAACTGGAGGCGGAGTTCCAGGTCCAGTTCCTCGCCCTCGTCCAAGTCGCGCTCGTCCCTGACGGGGTAGCCCGCGTCGTAGAGCGTCCGCTTGACCTGTGCCGTCTTCTCCTCGTTGACCCAGCTCTCCGAGTCGGAGATGGGCGCCCGCAGCGCGTCGTCGGCGAGTTTCTGCCGGGCGACGTTGCCCATCAGGTCGTCGCTCTCGGCGGCCAGAACGGTGTAGCCGTCCTCGTGCGTGTAGAGGCGGAACTTCCGGGCCCGTTCCCACTGGCTCGTCACCCACTCCTCCAGGTGGGGCGAGCGCTCGCCAAACACGTCCCGCATCGTCCCTATCAGGTCGTCCAGCGAGTCGTAGGGGGCCTGCCAGATGTCCTCCTCGCGGAGTTCGTATATCGCGCCGCCCGACCGGTTGGTGTCGACGAGGTGGGCGAACTGCGACAGTTGCGCGCGGGTGAACTGGTCGGCGTGCTCGATGACCACCTCGCGCCGGTCGGGGAAGAGTACCACCCGCTCCCGGTCGGTGACGGCGTCGAGGTCGGTGGGGTACCACACCGCGTCGGCGCTGGTGACGTCCTGCCGGGCGACCTCGTCCAGTTCCGCGAGGCGTTCCAGTTCCTCGCGAGCGCGCTCCGTTGTCAGGTCCGTCTTGCGCGACAGTTCCGCCGCGGTGAGGTGCGGCCGGCCGACGGCGTCGACGGCGTCGTAGAGGTCGGCCAGCGAGAGGGGGTCGTCGTCGGTGGCGTCGGCGTCCGTGGGGTCACCGTCGTCCGTGGCGTCGCCGTCGTCGGGGGCATCGGCGGCACCGGCCGCCGTCCCATCGGCTGCGTCGTCGTCGGTCACTGCCACCCGCTACCCGTCGGAGAACTAAACGCCTTGCGTCAGCGGTGCCGGTCGGGTTGACTCGTCCCCGTCGCCCGCACCGACCGGAGGTGGCTCACCCGAGCAGACCGAACTCCTCGACGACGTCGTCGTACACCGACTCGTACTCCTTCCGGACGGCGCTGTGGTCGAACGACGACAGCGACTCGTCGACGGTCCGGCGCTCGAACTCGCCGCTCTCGACGATGGCGTCGGCCATCGCCTGCGTACTCGTCACCCGGAACCCCCGGTCGCGGTGTTCGATCAGTTCGTGCGCGCTGGAGCGGGCCTGGTACTCGACGACGGGGACGCAGCCACAGGCCAGCGCCCACAGCAACTCCGTCGCGAACTGCTCGCGGTAGGCCGTCTGGACGAAGACGTGCGCGCCCTTGTAGATGGCAACCCGGCGCTCGCGGTCGCAGGACCCGACGAACTCCACCCGGTCGTCGATGCGCAGGTCCGCGGCCTGGCGCTCGTAGTCGCTCCGGCGCGGCCCGTCGCCGACGACCGTCGCCGACCAATCCTTCTCCCGGAGTTCCGCGAGGCCGAGGAAGAGGCTCTCCAGATTGGCGCTGTCGTCGAGCGAGTGCGCGAACGCGACGTCGACCTCATCGGCAGGGTCTACCTCCCGGACGAGGTCCACGTCGATGCTCTCGGGGACGACCGTCGTCCCGTCCTCCGTCGCCCCGAGTTCACGAACCTCGGTCCGCACCATCTCGGAGGGGGTGACGATACGCGTCGGTGCCCCGACGGCCCGGCGGGCGGTGAAGGAGTCCGCCGGCGTCTCGTCGCCGAACCACTCGACGACCAGCGGGGCCCTGGCGAGCGTCCCGCCGAGGCGCGCGGCGAGGACGGCGGCCGCCGGCGTCGGTTTCGCGTGGATGACGTCCGGCCCGTCGTCCGCGAGCAGGTAGGGGAGTCGCGCACAGAACGAGGCCGTCGAGGGCTCCCCAGTTACTGCCCGGTAGGTGACGTCCTCCGGTTCGAACTCCCGGCCGTCGCTCTCCCACCAGCCCGCACAGTAGACGGTCACGTCGTGGCCCGCCTCGGCCAGGAGGCGTGCCACCCGCTCCAGTCGCTGGTTGCCCTCGGTGTCGCGACGGTGAACCGTCTCCATCGCGACGAACGCGACGCGCATACAGTTTCGATTGCTATGGGGGATGAAAAATCCCCTCGATTGCGGGCTAGCGGCCCGTTCCGCGAGAACGCCGTCGTTCGCCCCGTTTCTGTCGAGCAGATCGGCGTCACCCGCGTTCGACGCCAAACCGTTTTGCCCGGCGGCCGCGGATCCGTTCCCGTGTACGACCTCGAACGGTATCTCAACGTTCGCGCCGCCTACGGGGCCTCCATCGGTCCGGACGGCCGACTGGCCTTCCTGATGGACACGACGGGCGTCGGGCAGGTGTGGATGCTGGACGAACCCGGCGGCTGGCCGGCACAGCGGACCTTCTACGACGAGACGGTGTCGTTCGCCGCCTATTCGCCGACGCGCCCGGAACTGGTGTTCGGGATGGACGAGGGCGGCGACGAGCGACTGCAGTTCTACCGCCTCGACGAGGACGGGACGATTACGGCGCTCACCGAGGGAGCCGACGCCACGGACCGCGAGCGCGCGAAACACCGCTGGGGCGGGTGGAGCCACGACGGCAACCGGTTCGCCTTCGCCTCCAACCGCCGCGACGAGTCGGTGTTCGACGTCTACGTCCAGAACCGGGACGCCAGCGCGGACGACGCCGAACTGCTGCTGGAGGGGGCCGGCTGGATATCCGCCGCCGGGTGGTCGCCCGACGACCGGCGACTCCTGGTGACCGAGGTCCACTCGAACGTCGACCAGGACGTGTACGCCCTCGACGTCGACTCCGGCGACGTGGACCACCTGACCCCCCACGAGGGGGACGTCCGCTACCAGAGCGTCCAGTGGGCCCCGGACGGGGACGGCCTCTACCTCGTTACCGACGACGGCAGCGACACGCTCTACCTCGCGCACCTCGGCCTCGACGGCGAACTCCGGACGGTCGCGGAGGGCGAGGGCTGGAACGTCGACGGCGTCTCCGTCTGGGTGCCGGACGGCGAGTCGTCGGACGGGTCCGGCGACGACGATTCGGGTCGCCTCGTCTACTCGCGCAACGTCGAGGGGTACAACGAACTCACGGTCGCGGACGTCGCCGGACCGACGACCCTCGACGAGTTGCCCGAACCCGACCTGCCGGACGGTATCGCCGGCGGCGTGTCGTGGGGGCCGGACGGCGAGCGGTTCGCCGCCACCGTCACGGGTCGGACGGTCAACACCGACGTCTTCGTCGTCGACGTCGCGTCCGGCGAGGCCGAGCGGTGGACCCGCGCAGCGACGGCGGGTATCCCGGCCTCGTCCTTCGTCGCGCCGGAGGTGGTCCGGTTCGAGAGCTTCGACGGGCGGGAGATTCCGGCGCTCCTGTCCCTCCCCGCGGACGCCGACGAACGGGCCGGCGAGGTTCCCGTTATCGTGGACATCCACGGCGGCCCGGAGAGCCAGCGCCGGCCCGCCTTCTCGGGGCTCACCCAGTACTTCCTCTCGCGGGGGTACGCCGTCTTCGAGCCGAACGTCCGCGGGTCGACGGGTTACGGGACGGCCTACACCCGCCTCGACGACGTCGAGAAGCGGCTGGACAGCGTGAAGGACCTGAAGGCCGGCGTCGAGTGGCTCCACGACCACCCGGCGGTCGACCCGGACCGGGTCGTCGCCATGGGCGGGTCCTACGGCGGGTTCATGGTCCTCGCGGCGCTCACCGAGTACCCCGGCCTCTGGGCCGCCGGCGTCGACGTCGTCGGCATCGCCAACTTCGTCACGTTCCTGGAGAACACCGGGTCCTGGCGGCGGGAGCTACGAGAGGCCGAGTACGGATCGCTGGCGGAGGACCGCGAGTTCCTCGAGTCCATCTCGCCCATCCACCGGGCCGACCGAATCGACGCGCCGCTGTTCGTGATCCACGGCGAGAACGACCCGAGGGTCCCGGTCGGGGAGGCTGAGCAGATAGCCGAGGAGGTGGCAGGCCACGGGGTTCCGGTCGAGAAACTGATCTTCGAGGACGAGGGCCACGGCATCAGCAAGCGGGAGAACCGCATAGAGGCCTACACCGCCGTCGTCGAGTTCCTGGACGAGCACGTGTGATCGGGCGTGTAAGACGGGCGAGCCTGTCGAACGGGGGAGCGCGAGACGGCCGGACGCTCCGGAGCGGGTTCACGCCCACCGGATGGCGTAGAGGATGGCGAGGAGGCCGACGGTCTGTGCGCCGAACGTGGCGAACGCGTTGAGTACCTGGGGAACGGCGTCGAACGACGTCGCGAGCGTCGAGGAGAGCGACGGGACGAACGTGAGGAAGGCGATGCCGACCGCGAGGTACAGCATCGAACGGCTCGCGTTTCGCCGGTAGCCCTGGACGGCGTAGTAGACGATGACCCCGCCCAGCACGAGGTTCAGGGCGGCCGTCGCGAACAGGACCCACCCCGACGCCCGGTACAGTTCGACCTCGACCTGGAGCAGTGCCGGATCCATCGTCAGAGGTCCTCGAACAGCCGGGTGAACTTGTCGGCGGGATGCTCCCGGACCCGGAGGTCGGCCTCCAGGCCGTCGTCACCCAGTTCGATACAGAACCGGTCGAGGCGGGCGACGTACTCGCGGTGGTGGTCCCCGTCCGGGTCGAGACGAGTCCGCTCCGCGAGGAGTCCGGCCTCGGTCAGTTCGTCGAGTCGGCGGTAGACGGTGGGCCGCGAGGGGTCACACCGTTCGATGAGTTCGGTTGCGGACATGGGTCGGTCGTTGGTCAGGGTGAGGATAGTGCGGGCGCACGCGTCGTCGAGGAGCGCTATCACCGTCGACGGATCTGTCTCCTCGCTCACGCCCCGAGTTTCCGTGCGCGTGGGTTAAAAGTCGGTCCGTCGTCTCACGTCGTGAGACGCCTCCCGGTCCGTGAAGTCGAGGAGGAGTTCGAACTAAAACCGTTCCCCCCGAGTTACAGCGAGCGAGACGCCTCGTGGCCCCCTATCGACACCCCGTTCGAAGGGGGGATCGATGACGGCGATAGAGACCAGCGGACTGACGAAGCGATACGGCGGCGGTATCCTGGACCGCGACGGCCCGACCGTGGCCGTCGACGACCTCGACCTCACCGTCGCCGACGGGGAAGTGTACGGATTTCTCGGCCCGAACGGGGCGGGGAAGTCGACGACCATCGACCTGTTGCTGGACTACGTCCGACCGACCGCAGGGTCGGCGTCGGTGCTGGGCCACGACGTCCGGGAGGAACGGGAGCGGATCCGGCGACGCGTCGGCGTCCTCCCCGACGGCGTCTCCCTGTACGACCGCCTCACGGGTCGCCGCCACCTGGAGTTCGCCGTCGAGTGGACGGGGAGCGACGACGACCCCGACGCGCTGGCCGCCCGCGTCGGCCTGGCCGCGGACGCCACCGGCCGCCGGGTCGGCGGCTACTCGAAGGGGATGCGACAGCGACTCGCGCTGGCGATGGCGCTCGTCGGCGGCCCCGACCTGCTGATCCTCGACGAACCGACGTCGGGCCTCGATCCGAACGGGATCAGGCTGGTCCGCGAGGTCGTCCGGGAGGCGTCCGAGCGCGGTACGACGGTGTTCTTCTCCAGTCACGACCTGACGCAGGTCGAGGCGGTGTGCGACCGGGTCGGCATCGTCGACGACGGCTCCCTCGTCGCGGTCGACGCCGTCGACGACATCGGCGACGGCGACTCGCTGGAGGACGTCTTCGCGGCCCACACGACGGGCGGCGACGTGGAGTCGACCGACGGCCGTGACGTGGCCCGCGAGGTGCGAGGATGACGTGGACCGAGATAGCGCGCAAGGACTTCGAGGACGCGGTCCGGTCGCGCACGGTCTGGGCCATCGTGGCGGCATTCGTCGCCGTCGGACTGCTCCGGACGGTCGCCGTCCCGGCGGACCTCGACGGGGCAGCGGCACTGGCCGCGGTCGCCACGGACGCTCAACTTTTCGTCCCGCTCGTCGCCCTGATCGCCGGATACACGGCCGTCGTCGGGGAGCGCCGGTCGGGGAGCCTCCGGATGCTGCTGGCGTACCCGCACACCCGGGCGGACGTGGTCGCCGGGAAGGTCGTCGGCCGGTCGGGCGTCATCGCCGTCGGTTTCGCCGTCGGACTTGGGGCGACGGTCCTGGCGACGGGCGTCGCCGCGGGCCTCCCGCCGGCCGGCACGCTGGTGGCGTTCGTCGGGGTCGCGTCGCTGTACGGCGTTGCGTTCACCGGCGTCGCCGTGGGTATCTCCGCGGGCACGAGCACCAGGACCCGGGCGATGGCGGTGGCGATGGGGTTCTTCCTGGGCTGTCTCATCTTCTGGGACGTCGTCGCCGCGCTCGCGTACACACACGTGACGGGTACGCACCCGGGCGCGACGGCCGAACCGTGGTACCGCCTCCTCCGTCGCCTGAACCCGATGGCGGCGTACGTCCACCTCGCCGACGCCGCGGTGTCGGACGCGACCGTCGCGCCGCTGCTACGGATATCCGTCGGTGACTCCGCGGCGAGCGCGGCGGGGACCGGGACAGCGGACGGCGCGGCGGGTTCGCTACCGTTCTACCTGACGGCCCGCGCGTCCGCTCTCGTCCTCGCGCTCTGGGCGGCCGTCCCGTCCGTGCTGGGGTACGCGCGGTTCCGGAGCATCGACCTCACGTAGTCGGGAGCCCCTCCGGCTGGAATCGGCGGACACGCCGGACACGGTGACGAGTTCGCGGTCTTTTCAGCGCCTGAAACGACGAGACGGGGTTTATGAGTGTCGGGGCTGACGGGTACGCCATGGGATGCGACGGGACGGCGGTGGATCCGGTGGGTGCTGAGATCGATCGGCTGGAGCGACGGTTCGGCTCGTTCCCGGTCAACCAGACGACGCTCGACGTCTCCGGAACCTGCTACGAGTCCGCCCGCGAACGCGCCGGTGCGGAGGAACTGGACGTCTACGTCCGGGTCCGCAACGACGACGGCGAGGTGTTGCACGTCGGGGGCGGCGAAGGCGGGTCGATTCCGCAGTGCGTGAGCGGACCGAACGAACCGCTGTCCGCCGCCGTCACGCGGACCGTCCGCACCGAGACGGGCGTCGAGTGCGCCGTGGACGACGTCGCTCGCGTGACGATCACGGGCGTCCGCGACGAGGACGACCCGGACGCGGAAACGATCTATCGACTCGTCGCCCTCGTCGACGCCAGCCACGAGCGAGGACGGGCCAGAGGTGCGGAGTGGCGACCGGACGACGCCGCGCTCCCCGAGTACGTCTGATTTTCCCGGCTATCGTCGCTAGATGACGCCGGTGACCGTCGCCGCCTCGATGGCGGCCGCCTCGCTCATCCCGTCGCCGAGGACGGTGTAGCGGTCGCGTATCTCGTGGGCCGTCGTCAGCGCCTCGACGACCGTCTCGTCGTCGATGCCGAGGCCCTCGGCGGTGGTCGGCGCGCCGATGGCGGCCAGCGCGTCGCGGACGTCGCGCCACTGGCCCTTCTGGCCGGTGTGGAGGTACTCCATCATGATGGATCCGACGCCGACCTGGTGGCCGTGGAGCGCGGCGTCGGGCGCGATGCGGTCCAGCTGGTGGGAGAAGAGGTGTTCCGACCCGGAGGCCGGCCGCGACGACCCGGCGATGGACATCGCGACGCCGGAGGAGACGAGCGCCTTGACCACTATCCACGAGGACTCCTCCAGTCCCTGCTTGATCGAGCCGGCGTTCTCGACGAGCATCTCGGCAGTCATCTCCGAGAGGGCGCTGGCGTACTCGTGGTACTCGACGTTCTTGAGGCGGTTGGCGAGTTGCCAGTCCCGGACCGCCGTGTAGTTGGAGATGATGTCCGCACAGCCGGCGGTCGTCAGCCGCCACGGGGCCTCGCTGAGGACGGTCGTGTCGGCTATCACCGCGAGCGGCGGTTCGCTGGCGACGCTGTGTCGGCTGTCGCCCTCCGGGACCGACCCGCGACCGGAGACGATGCCGTCGTGGCTCGCCGCCGTCGGGACGGAGACGAACCCCAGTCCCAGGTCGTCGGCGGCCATCTTCGCGATGTCGATTGCCTTGCCGCCGCCGACGCCGAGCAGGAAGCCGGCGTCGACCTCCTCGGCGGTGGCGATGACCCGCTCGACCGCGCCGAAACTCGCCTCCTCCACTATCTCGACCACGGGGTCGTCGCCGCGGTCCTCGAACTGCGCGACGACCCGTTCGCCCGCCACCTCGTGGGGCGTCGGACTGGAGACCACCAGCGGTCGCCCCGACAGGTGGACGTCCTCGACGGCGTCGACGGTCCGGTCGAGGACGTCGTGGCCGACCACGACGTTCCGCGGCAGCCGGATCCACGTCGCTTTCTCGAACATACACCTCCCTCGCGGGGGACGGGTGAAAACTATTGCCGTACCGGGCGTCGGCGGACTGACTCCGGTGGTCGCGGCCGTCGGCGACGACGTCCGGTGCGCCGTGGAGTAACGCTTTTGCCCTCGTGCGGACACTCCCGTCCATGTCCCTGCCCTCCGTGCGCGCGACGCTGGACGAGCGCCCCCTGGCCCGCGAGACGGCGCTCGCGCTCGTCGCCATCGCCGGCTTCGTCGTCTGGGTCGACTTGGTCGCAACGGTCGTCGGCACCGTCCGCCCCGGGAGCGCCCTGCTGGCGTTCGTCGACGGCGGCGTGGCCTCGCTGACCGTCAACGCCCTCGCCAACGGCGCGTTCATCGTCGGCGGGATGGCGGTCTTCGCCGTCGGCTACGTCCGCGTCCGCGGGTTCTCGTTGCCACCCCTCCTCCCCGACCGTAGCGACCTGCCGGCGACCGGGGCGGCGTTCCTGGCCCCCGTCGTCCTCGTCGCGCTCGTCCACGCGGCGGCCGCGGTCGCCGGCGGTTCCCTCGCGACGGTGACCGGCACGAACTACGCGGCCGGTTCCGCCGCGCCCGTCGCCGCGCTCGTCACCGGCATCGAACTCACCCTCACTGTCCCGTCGGCGCTCCTCGCGACCCACGTCGTCGTCCAGCGGTCGGTCCGGCGCGCCGCGGACGGAACCGTCACCGTCGCCGTGACGACGCTCGTGCTCGGACTCAACGGGCCGTTCGAGGTGACGAGCACGCGCCCGTTCATGCTGGCCGCGGCCGCCCTGCTGACCGCCCTCGCCCTCGCCCTCCCCGTCTACGCGGAGGGGACGTTCAACCGGCGCTGGCTGACCGCGTTCACCGCCGTCCCGTTCGCCGTCGTCGCGGGGTTCGTCCTCATCGACTGGGTGACGCGACTCGGGGGCGGCGCGAACGGGGCGTTCGCGCTCGCCGAAGTGGCCGTCGTCGCCGTCGCGGCCGTCGCCTACGAGCGAACGGACGCGTTACTCGTGCCGGCGCTGGCGTACGTCTCGCTCGCGGCGTCGAGCGAGGCCGCCGTCTTCCTGCTCCAGGTCGGTTACTGACCGCGACCGGTCCCGAGGCGTCGTCGGGGCGTCGAACGCAGTCCGATCCTAGCCGGCGTGTTCTCCGGGTAAAGGCTCCATAACAAACCTCTCGCCGCGCCTCCCCACAGGTATGAGCTGCATCAACTGTAGCACGGACGACACCGCGTACACGCTCCGAGCACACGTCGAAGAGGCCGACGCGAACGTGGACCTGTCGTTCTGTTCCTCCGACTGCCTCGAAGAGTGGGTGTGAACGGGGTCGTCGTCCGGCGGTGACGGCGTGCCGGCGGTTCGTTCCACCGGCGGGGGCCGGCGACAGAACTTACGCACCCCCGCGTGAAGCGTGTCGGTATGCGACGGAGACGGTTCCTGGTGACGGCGGTCGCCACTGGTACCACCAGTCTCGCGGGCTGTAACTCGGGCACCTTCGGCCCGAGCGCCCGGCGACTGACGGAGCGACGGACGGAACTCGCCGGCCGCCACGACGCGGTCGTCGGCATGCGAACGCCCGAGAACGCCTTCGTCCCGGAGACGGTGACCGTCGGCGTCGGGGACAGCGTCGTCTGGCTCAACGACTCGGAGTGGGGCCACACGGTGACCGCCTTCGAGGACCGGATTCCGGCCGACGCCGACTTCTTCACCTCGGGCGGGTACGACTCGGAGCGGCAGGCCCGCGAGTCCTGGCCGGACGGGGATTTGGCGGTCGGCGACACCTTCGAGAAAACGTTCGAGACGGCGGGGACGTTCCACTACTTCTGCGTTCCACACGACGGCATGACCGGGACGGTCGTCGTCGAAGCGGCGGAGAACACCGCGACGGAGTAGGCCAGTCGACAGTCGAGCGGGTAACCGAGTGGCCGGGTGACCGGCTCAGTCGTCGCTCTGGGCCGCGAACTCGGACTCGACGCCCTCGGCCGTGACGCCCGCGGCGTCCGGCAGTTCGTCGCGGACGTCGTCCCGGTCGCGCTCCTGGATGACCGCGGCGTAGGCGTCGGGGAGTACCCGCACGAACTCGTCGAGGGCCGCGTCCCAGTCGTCGAGCAGGGCGTTCGCCCGGTCGGAGTCGGTGTAGGCCGCGTGGTTCTCGACCAGGCGGGTGATCATCGCCTCGTCCTTCTCCGCCAGGTCGCGGGAGAGGGAGGCCATCCCGGTGTTGGCCTTCGCGTCGAGGTCGCCGTCCGGGTCGTAGACGTAGGCGACGCCGCCGGACATGCCGGCCGCGAAGTTCTTGCCGGTGTCGCCCAGCACGACGATGGCGCCGCCGGTCATGTACTCGCAGCCGTGGTCGCCGACGCCCTCGACGACGCCCTTCACGCCGGAGTTGCGGACGGCGAAGCGCTCGCCGGCCATCCCGTTGACGTACGCCTCGCCGTCGGTCGCGCCGTAGAGCGCGACGTTGCCGACGAGGACGTTCTCCGCCGCGTCGTAGCCGGCGGCCGCGGGCGTCCGGAGAGTCAGTTTGCCGCCGGAGAGCCCCTTGCCGACGTAGTCGTTGGCCGTGCCGACGAGATCCATCGTCACGCCGCTCTGGAGGAAGGCACCGAACGACTGGCCGGCCGACCCGTCGCAGTCGACACGGATGGTGTCGTCCGGGAGTCCGTCGACGCCGTGGGCGCGCGAGACGCGGTTGGATAGCGTCGCGCCGACGGCCCGGTCCACGTTGTCGACGTCCCTCGCGAGCGTGACCGGTTCGCCGCGTTCGAGCGCGGGTTCGGCCTCGTCGATGAGGTCCCAGTCGAGTTGCTCGTCGACGTCGTGGTTCTGCTCGCGCGTCTTGAACCGGTCGTCGTCGCCGGCGGGTTCGGCCAGCAGGCCGGAGAGGTCCAGTTTCTTCGCCTTCGGGTGGTCGACGTCCGTCCGCTGGCGGAGCGCGTCGACCCGGCCGACCATCTCGTCGACGGTGGCGAAGCCCAGGTCGGCCATTATCTCGCGCAGTTCCTGCGCGACGAACGTCATGTAGTTGATCACGTGCTGCGGTTCGCCGGGGAACCGCTCCCGCAGCTTCTCGCGCTGGGTCGCGATGCCGACGGGGCAGGTGTTCTCGTGGCACTGGCGGGCCATCACGCACCCCGAAGTGACCATCGACGCCGTGCCGAAGGTGTACCCCTCGGCTCCGAGCAGGGTCGCGACGGCGACGTCGCGGCCGGTCTTCATCCCGCCGTCGGTGGTGACCTTGATGC
>CAZMGU010000027.1:0-24728 GCA_964565905.1 uncultured Halobacteriales archaeon | reverse complement strand
CACCTACGGCGCCCCCGGCCACGACTCCCCCGGCCACGACTCGATGTGGGTCGGGGAGAGCGAGGACGCCGTCGTCGAACACACCGGCCTCGCCCACGACGGCCTCGTCGTCACCGGGATGGCCACCGCGACGACGTACGGCCTCCCGCGCATGGGCCCGACGTTCGGCGCCATGCTCGTCTCCGGCAAGCGGGCGGCCCAGGTCGCCCTCGACGAACTGGAAGTCGACGCCCCGGAGGTCGAACTCACCTCCCGCGACACGGCAACTCCTGCCGACGACTAGCCTTCGAAACCGACGGAAGTCGCCTCTGACACCTTCTTCCGTTCTCACCGACCCCGAGTGGAGACGCTGGCGCGCGCTGTCACGACGCCGAACGACCGAGCGGCGAAGCCGCGAGCAGTGAGGCGTCGTGACGGAACTGTGCGAGGGATGAGGAGCGCAGCGAAGCGAGCACCGCAATCGGTTGGGGAGGCTCGTGGCGCTGTGCTATCTGTGGAGGGAATGAAAGGGGTCGCCGCAGTCGGCGACGGCTGGCGACGTAAGCACCGCAGGAACGAACGTAGTGAGTGACGAGGTGCGCAGCGAGCCACCCGAGCCGAGCGCGGCGAGGGCTTTCGAGTTCTCGTTACTCTGAACGCTGAAAACGTCTCCAGAAACTACTCCTCGGGCTTCCCGAAGGCGAACAGCGTCATCGGCGTCTGGTCCGCCGCCCGCGGGGAGAGGTGCTCCGTCACCAGGTCGTCGAAGAACGTGAAGCCGCGCCCGCCCAGCGCCAGGTGCGCGTACGTCGCCAGGTAGAGCCGACCGAGCGAGATTCCGCCCTCCAGTTGCGCCAGCCGATAGCCGCGATTCTCCAGCGTCTCGACGATGGCGTCGACGTCGGCCAGCAGGTAGACGTTCACCGCGGCGTCGCCGACGACGCCCTGCCCGAGCGCCAGCCGACCGGCGGTCTCCCGGTCGGTGTCACCGAGGCGTTCCAGCACGTTCCGTCCGGGGTGGTACTGGTAGGCGCCCCGGTCGATACCGTCGACGGCGTGGACCAGACAGTAGCAGTCGATCAGTCGGCCCGGACCGCGAGCGGGTCCGTCGCCGCTCCCCCCGGAACAGTCCGTCGGGGCTCCACGGAGCGCCCGGTCCAGCACCGTCGCGAACTTCCGGTCGCTGATGGCCTCGTGGCCGTACTCCCGCAGCGATCCGCGGCGCTCGATGGTCTCGCCGATCGGGCGGGCGGACTGCGTCGCCTCGTCGACCGGGTCCAGTTCGACGATTTCGCCGTCGCCGGGTTCGTTCGTGCCCAGGTCGTCGGCGTTCCGGACTGTCTCGCGCCAGTTCGCGGCCGCCTCTCCGTCGGCCAGCGTGCTCTGGCGCCAGGCGTCGTGGAGGACGGGGTACTCCGTCGGGTCGTCGGAGAGCGGCTTCTCGGCGGGGTCGACGGAGTCGACGGCCGGCGCGTCCGGCGCGGGAGCGCCCGAACCGACGGGCACCAGTTCCAGCGTGGCCTCTTCCCCGGGGTCGACACCGAGTAGTTCGACCACCGGGTCGTCGTCGAACCCCACGACGGCCTCCGCGCGGTGGCCGCCGGCGTGGGCGACCCCCAGGAGGTTCGCCAGGACAGTTCCCGAGTCCCAGAACGCGTGGCGATACGTGCGCTCGCGGTACTTCCAGGCGTTACGCCACCAGGTCGACGTCGCGACGAACGTGACCGGCGCGTCGGCGACGCCGGGGTGGTCCCCCGACGCGGCGGCCAGCACGCCCCGGTGATCACCCTCCCGCAACAGGTCGAACGCGTCCCCGTGGGGGTCGTAGTGGTAGACGCCCGGGTCGAACTCGCCGCAGTCCCCGCAGACGGCGTACAGGTCGACGTGGTAGAGCTTGCCCGTACACGCCGCGGCCCGGAACCGCATCCGGCGGCCCTGGACTGACAGTTCCTTCGTCACGCCCGTGGCGTAGCGACAGAGAGAGTGAATCGGCGGGTCGCCGGCGCCGGAGTCGGTTCCGTCGGTGTCGGTTCCGTCGGAGTCGGTTTCGTCGGCGTCTGGCGTGGCGACGGCCGTCAGCGCCGGGGCCTCGGGGAGCCGTGGCTCGGCGGTCGGGGAGACCCGCGGCAGGTCCTCGTACACCTTGTAGGGTCGCGGCCGGTTGGACCGGTTGAGGCGGAACGAGTCCTCGCGGACGCTCCGGGGCGAGTGCTTCGTCCGCTCGTGGTAGTCGCGAGCGTCGACCATCCGCCTCAGAGCTTGAAGTCGCTCTCGTCGTCCCGCTCTTCCTCGGCCTCCTCCGTCCGGAACTCGTCTGGCGACCGACCGGCCTCGTCGACCACCTCGTCGGAGACGATCAGCGGGCAGTCGACGCGCAGCGCGATGGCGATGCCGTCGGAGGGTCGGGCGTCGAACACCATCTCCTTGCGCCGGTCGCCCAGGTACTGCTCGGTGTCTATCTTCGCGTAGAAGGTGCCGTCGGCCAGGTCGTCGATGCGGACGCGGTCGATGGCCGCGCCGAACTCCGCGACCATCTCCACCATCAGGTCGTGGGTCAGCGGCCGCTCGAACGGTTCGCCGTCGATGGCCAGTTGCATCGACTGGGCCTGGTCCGAACTGACGAATATCGGGACGACCTCGTCCCGCGCACTCAGGAGGACGACCGGAGCGCCGGACCCCTCGTCACCGACCCCGATACCGACCCCTTCGACGGTGGCCTCGTGTTCCATGCTTCGAGCGTAGGGTTGCCCCGTATGAAAAGCCTCGGCGTGGAAGGGGATTGCCTGTCTCTGACGGGGAAGCAAATGTGGACACCAACAGCCCGAAAGCCCGAGCGTCCGAACTCGGGGAACTCGCTGCGCTCCTCGGCTTCGCCTGCGGTGCTTGCGTCGTTCGCCTTCGTTCGGACGCTCGCCCCTTTCAGTCCCGCCCGAAGTCAGTTGATCAGTCTGCAGATCTCCCTGGATGATCGAGTGCTGGCCGACCCGTTTACGGTGCCTCGCACGAAACGGGCGGACAGTGAGCGAGGAGCGCGACGCGAACGACGGCAGCGGCGGGGGCCCGGAGTCGGACGGCTACCTCGTCGAGGTCAAGCCCTCGGCGCGGAAGTCCAACGCCGACGTCGGCCGGTGGGTCAACCGGCACGGGCCGACGCGGCGGTTCGAGTCCCGGTCGTTCGCGCGGGAGTGGGCCCGCGAGTGCGCCGGTCCCGGGGCGTTCGTCTGGATTCAGGACGCCGTGCCGTGGGACGACGGTGACGCCGACGGCTACCTCGTCGGCGGGGCCCGGTGGCGCACCGCCGCCGACGCGCCCCCGGGCGACCAGGCGAGACTCGGGGACAGGTAGCGGACTGCCGTGCCCTCGCTTGGCCTGTCCGACGGTCCATCACCGTGGTCGTTTCTAAAGGTACACAAGGCCGGACGCGGAACCCATCGTCATGAGCGACATCGACGTGGAGGCGGTCGACGACATCGACGCGCCCGAGGGAGTCGAAGCGCCGGACTACGTGCTCTACGGGGGGAAGGGCGGCGTGGGCAAGACGACGATGGCCGCGGCGACGGCGCTGGCCAGCGCCCGCGACGGGACGGCGACGCTGGTCGTCTCGACCGATCCGGCCCACTCCCTTTCGGACACGCTGGAGGCAGACATCCCCGCCGAACCCGCACAGATCCGCGACGACATCCCCCTCTACGCCGCCGAGATAGACCCCGACGCGGCGATGGGCGAGGGACCGTTCGGGATGGACGGGAACCTCGGCGGACTGGAACAGCTACTGGGCGGCGGCGCGGGGCCGATGGGTGGCGACGGACCGCTCGGCGGCGGCGACGGGGGCGACCTCGACGACGCCAACCCGCTCAGTTCGATGCCGGGGTCGGACGAGGCGGCGGCCATCCGCCTCCTGCTGGAGTACATGGACGACCCGCGCTTCGACCGGGTCGTCGTCGACACCGCGCCGACGGGCCACACGCTCCGCCTGCTCGAACTCCCCGAGGCGATGGACTCGATGCTCGGGAAGGTGCTGACGCTCCGCGAGCGCCTGTCGGGGATGCTCGACGGCCTCGGGGGGATGTTCGGCGGCGACGACGGACCCGACACGGAGGAACAGATGCAGGACCTGGAGGAGGTCAGGGAACAGATCGAACGCCTCCGCGACGTCCTGCGCGACCCGAGCAAGACGGACTTCCGCATCGTCCTCGTCCCCGAGGAACTGTCGGTGATGGAGTCCGAACGCCTCCTCGACCGCCTGGAGGGGTTCGGCGTCCCCGTCGGCACCATCGTCGTCAACCGCGTGATGCAGGACCTCTCCGACGTCATCGACGCCGACGTCGCCGACGCGTACGTCGGGCCGAACCTCGACGACTGCGAGTTCTGCGCGCGCCGGTGGGAGGTCCAGCAGGGCGCGCTCGCCCGCTCGCAGGAACTGTTCCGGGGCCACGACGTCAAGCGCGTCCCGCTGCTGGCGAACGAGGTCCGCGGCGAGGAACTCCTGCGGGTCGTCGCGGCCTGTCTCGATTGAGCGCTCACTTGTTTCGGTAGATGGGACTGTTCCACCCGCTGCGGGGGACGACGAGGAAGTCGGGCGCCCCCCCAACCGCGAGCACGTCGTCCGGTTCGACGCTGCATTCGCGCTTGCTTCGACTGAGAGGACCGCAGAGCACTGCTGGAAGGCGCGAAACAGGCCGTTCCGTTCGGACAAAAAGCATTTATCGCGGATGTACGAGACGCGTTCATGCACCGCCGTACCCTCCTCGCAGTCGCCTCTAGTGTCCTCGCTGGCGTCACTGGCTGTATCACTGATAGCGGTGACACTGAGGCGAGATCTGTTCCGAACGCCTCGTCGACCGACGCTGACGACAGTAGCACGGCCGCGAAAACCGACGGACCGGAGACGGACGACGCGCCGGCGGCCTCCGTCAGCGTCGAACTTCAGACTGTCGAGTACGTGGTCAAGTCGTACCAGCCGTCGCCCGACCGGGGGATCGACCCGGACGACGTCGTTCACGAGGACGACGTCCCGGCGGCACTTCGGGAGGCGCTGTACGACGCGCGTGACGGCGGCTTCGAGACCGATTCAGTCTCCGGCGGGATGCTATCGGGACTCGACGAATTTCGTTCCCATGCCAACGGAACGCTCTATCCGTACGTTCGACTCGACGGGACGAGGTACGAGTTCGACCCGTCGTTCCCCACGTTCGTGGCCGAACTCGGTGAGGAGACGCTCGACGACTACGACGCGGACCGACTCCTCCCGGAGGACGCCCAGTCCGACGTCGAATCCGATGCCGTACGTGATTTCGTGCGGGCCCTGACCGCGCAGGGAACCCACCTCCCACGGACGGAGTACCGCCGCTCGGTGGTCCCGGACGCGGTCGAGGGGTTCCTGGACGAACACGACTATCTCGAGGATTACAACGGAGTCTCCCGGATCCGGACCGAGGTCCGTCATGCAGATCCCCCTCACACGATCGAAATACGCGAGTTGACAGACGAAGACAGGTGGGGACGGCCGGTTATCGACGAGTCCGAACTCGACGACGACGTGCTGGCGTTCTTCGAGCACGCACTGGAGTCGGACCACCGCGAACAGGTGACGTCGTCACCCCATCGTCGTCACTACTTCACAGACGACGTACCGGAGTCCTACTTCGACGTCGTGGGGGAGCGGGGCCTCCCGTACTTCCGGCTTGACGGTACCGTGTACTCCATCGCCGCCGGGAGTCCGGAGTACGACAGCGTCCCCGTCTCGGTTTCGGTCGACGACGGGGCCCCGGGTCGTGAGTTCACGGTCACGGTCTCACCGGCGCCCGAGAACGCGGACGCCACCGTCGAGGACTCGTTCACGCTCACCAGCCGTGGTGCGTTACCGAGTGTCCTATCGGTCACGCACGAGGGCGAGCGACACCTGCTGGACAGCCCCGATTACGACAGGAGCCGCTGGCGGGACGCGCCTGACGATCCCGACCGCGACTGGCGCGCCAATAACCAGGTGCTGGAAACCGCTGACCCGGGGAACGAGTTTTCCGCCACCTACGCCGTTCCGGACGAACTCCCCAGGGGCACGTACGTGAGCCGGGGCGAGTTCAATATCTCGTGGAGTCTGCCGGACCAGACCGAGGGGGAATACGCGGGTTACCCGTTCGAACTCTTCATTACCGTCGGATCGTCCTGAGACGCCGATCCCACCACGAGGACGCGCAGGTCGTTCACGTTCGTCCCGGTCGGTCCGGTGACGAGGAGCGCGTCACGGTCGTCGAGGTAGCCGCCGGCGTCGTTCGCGGCCAGTGCATCGCGGGCCGCCGCCGGGTCCTCGACCGTTGACGAGTCGACGACGGCCCCGGCAGCGTCGCTACCGCCGTCGATACCGTCGGTGTCGACGCAGGCGAGTACCGCGTCGTCGGGGAGTTCCAGCGCGGCCGCGAGCGCGAACTCCAGGTTCGGCCCGCCCGCCCCGCTCCCCTCGACGGTCACCGTCGTCTCGCCGCCCGAGCAGACGACGGCCGGCGGTTCGACGGGGTTGCCGGTCGCCTGTGACTCCTCGGCGACCGCGACGTGGGTCGGTGCGGCCTCGCGCGCCTCACCGCGGACGCCGGCGGCGAGGACGAGCGGTTCGCAGCCGGCCTCTCGGGCCACGTCGCGCGCCGCGTCCAGGGCGGTCCACGCGTTCGCCAGCACGAAGGTGTCGACGCGCTCGAAGACTGGGTCGTCGGGGCCGGGCGTCTCCGGGTATTCGCCCGCGACGCCGTGTTCGAGGTGGCGGCGGACGTCCGGGGCGGCCACGTCGTAGCGGTCGAGCACGGCGAGCGCGTCGGCGTAGGTGGACTCGTCGGGCGCCGTCGGTCCGCTGGCGACGACGGACGGGTCGTCGCCGACGACGTCGCTGAACAGCAGGCCGACGACCGTCGCGGGCCGGGCCGTCGCCGCGAGCTGGCCGCCCTTCAGCCGCGAGCAGTGCTTGCGGACGGCGTTTATCTCTTCGATGGACGCCCCGCACTCCAGCAGGAGTTCCGTCACGGTCCGGAGGTTCGACAGTCCGACGCCCGAGACCGGTGCCGGCAGGAGCGCGCTCCCGCCGCCGGTGACCACGGCCAGCACCAGGGTCCGCTCGTCGGCCGCCGCGGCGCCGTCGAGGACCCGGCGCGCCCCGTCCAGTCCGCGCTCGCTGGGGACGGGATGGTCGCCGACGACGACGTCGACCCGGTCGGTTTCGGTGGGTCCGTCGGCCACGACCACGCCGCCGTCGAGGTGGCCACCGAGGACGTCTTCGAGCGCGGCCGCGACGCCGCCGGCCGCTTTGCCGCCACCGAGCACGACGACTTCGTCGTA
Organism: uncultured Halobacteriales archaeon; assembly: GCA_964565905.1. Lineage (GTDB taxonomy): Archaea > Halobacteriota > Halobacteria > Halobacteriales > Haloarculaceae > Halomicrobium. Next base: position 17,426 of record CAZMGU010000027.1, on the reverse strand, counting down.
GGCGTTCAGGTCGTAGTCGCCGTGGTCGCCGTTGCCATCCTCGTCCTCCCCGTCGTCGTTGCCGTCGCCGTCGATACGGAATCGACTCCCATCGACGGCGACTCGTTCGCGGACGACCCGTCCGGGCGCGGCGGCCTCGATTCCGGCGGTGACGCAGTCCAGCGCGAGGTCGTGGGCCGGCGTCCGCGCGAGCGACGGCCGGTCCTCGATCATACGAGTTTCTGGAGCAGGCGGAAGGCCAGGTCGCGCCAGCGTTCGGGGAGGTACCGGGCCAGCAGTGCGAGTCTGGCGAACTCGCCGACGGGGTAGCGCGGGTCCGGGTCCGACGCCGAGGCGGCGTCGCGGACAGTCAGGGCGACGGCGCGGGGCGGGATGGAGAGCGCGCCGCCGCCGCCGACGAGCGACGCGTCGTCGTACACGTCGTAGAGCCAGTCGTACCCGGGCGGGTGGTCGACGTCCTCCAGTTCCTCCTCGACCTGCTCGTCGAACGGCGTGTCGACGGGGCCGGGTTCGACGACGACGACGTCGACGCCGAAGCCGTCCACCTCGGCCCGGAGCGAGTCGCTCATCGCCTCCAGCGCGAACTTCGAGGCGCAGTAAGCCCCGTTGCCGGGCGTCGCGATGCGCCCGGAGACGCTGGAGACGTTGACGATGGTCCCGTCGCCGCGGTCGCGCATGTGCGGGAGTACCTCACCGAAGAGGCGGTGGGGACCGTAGACGTTCACGTCGAACTGGTCGTGCAGTTCCTCGGTCGACACCGCCTCCAGCGGGCCGAACTGGCCGTAGCCGGCGTTGTTGACGAGGCAGTCGATGCGTCCGTCGGACTCCATCACCCGTTCGACGACGCGCTCGCACTCGCGCGGGTTCGTCACGTCGAGTTCGGCCGTCTCGCAGCCTTCCTCGGCCAGTTCGCCGACGTCGTCCTCGTCGCGTGCGGTCGCCCAGACGCGCCACTCCTCTTCCAGGAACGCCCGCGCCGTCGCGCGGCCGATTCCCGACGAGCAACCCGTGATCAGCACGGTCTTCGCCATACGGGTCCCGACGAAGCCCTGTCAGTTAAGCCCCTAGTAGTCACGAACGCTGACAGGTCCCTCGCCACCCTCTCGCGTCGGTCCCCGGGACGGTTCCCGGTCGTCTTTCCCGGTCTCCGGTCTCAGTCCCGGTACTCGGCCTTGACCTCGTCGGCGTAGGCGTCGGCCAGACGGGTCGGTTCGGGGAGTTTGTACCCCGCACAGCAGCCCTCGACGACGTCGGCGGCCGTCTCCGCGCCGAAGCGATGGCCTGGACTGACGTACAGCGGGTTGACGTACCGGTCGGCGCTCCCGTACTGGCGGGTCTGGACCGCGTAGCCGATAAGGGTCCCCTCCTCGGCCGTCTCGACCCGCCCGTCCGCCTCGATGGGGACGCGCGTCCCGAGCGGGAGTTTCCGGTCCAGCGACTCCGCGGGCGCGCCGCAGAGGAGGCTCTTCGCCACGCCGGCCGCCGGCAGGTCGAAGAGGAGTCCGACGTGGGTCGCCAGGCCGGCCTCGCGGAAGTGGATCCGGCCGCTGCCGTCGACGAGCGCCAGGTCGGGGTCCGACTCCAGCGCCTCCAGGGCGGCGACGATGGCCCCGCCCTCGCGGAAACTCAGCAACCCCGGGATGTACGGAATCTCCGTGTCGACGACGGCCGAGGCGCGCTCGACGACGTCGCCGCCCCGCGAGACGACGACGGCCGAGACGGCCCGGTCGTCGACGAACGCCTGGTCGACGCCGGCCACCAGCGGCGGGTCCTCGGCCGACTCCCCCGTGTCCGCCGACTCACCGGACTCCGTCGCCTCGCCGAGGCGCTGCTGGTCGGCGTCGTCATTGCAGACGCGAGACGGGTCGAAGGAGTAGTCGTCGACGAAGTTCGCCGCGTCGGCGATGTCGCGCTGGAGCGTCTCCATCTCCTCGCGGGAGAGGGCGGGGTCGGGCAGGAACTCGGGGCGGACGACCTCCATCGTTCAGAACCGACCGCGGCCGGGCCCGCCCGGTCCTCCGGGACCGCCCGGACCGCGACCGCCGCCGCCACCGCCGAACTGGAGTTGCTGTGGCGCGCGTCGCTTCCCCTTCATCTTCATCCCGTAGATCAGGCCGATGATGAGGCCCCCGAGGTGACCCATGTTGGCGACGTTCCCGGCCAGGATGCTCGGACCGGTCCCGAGGATGCCGCCGACGCTGATGACGAAGTAGCCGATGGTGATCACCCAGATGGGGACCGGGATGAGGAACCAGATGTACACCCGGAGGTCGGGGTTGATGACGCTCAGGAACGCCATGATGGCGAGTCCCGCGCCGCTGGCACCCAGTACGCCGGCGGGGTTCCCCTGCAGCACGCCGAGACCGATCTGCGCGAGACCGGCGAGCGCGCCCGAGACGACGAACAGGGCGGCGAACCGCTTCGACCCGAGGTACTGCTCGACGATCCGGCCGAAGAAGAAGACGATGATGCTGTTGCCGACGATGTGCATCGGGCTCACGGGGGAGTGGGAGAAGATGGAGGTCAGCCAGGTCCACAGGATGGACGGGAACGCCGGTCTGAGCACGAAGAGCGTCTGGTGGAGGGCTCCGCCGCCGATGGCGAGCGAGGCGTACTGCAGGAGGAAGGTGACCCACATGATCCCGAGGAAGACGTAGGTCACGTTGCCGCGGAAGTAGCCCATGATCCCGCCCGGGCCGGTGTCCAGCGGTAACCGGTCGGCGAGGCCACCCGACCCGCCGCGGTCCTCGACGCCGTCGTCGAAGCCGCTGTCGAACACCCCGCCGGGGTCCTCCCAGTTCTGCAGGCCGGGGCAGTCGTGGGACTCCGGCAACCGGTGTTCGGCACAGAAGGTCCCCCCACAGTGGTGACACTGGTACGGCATGTTTTCGCTCTTGCCGCACGCGTCGCAACTCGACATTGCGCGACTGTTGGGCAGGCCGGTCCAAAGGGATTGTGTTTCGACGGGTCCGGCTGGAAAGATCGGACGTGCTCACCGTGAACGACGGGCGTCCGCCGGCGACGGGGGTCGTGAGCGAAGCGAGTAAGGTCCCGGAGGAAGAAAACGGTGGTAATGAACGATATCGAGCGCAGGCAGTTGCTCGAACGCCTCGACCGCGAGGGGGCGACCGTGGGTGCGGACATCCCGGACCGCATCGAGGTGCAGGGCGAGGAACTGGACCTGCAGTCGTTCGTCTTCGAGATCAGACGGCGGGACACCGTCCCGAAGGGGGAGCGCGAGCGGGTCGAGACGGCGAAGAAGAACCTCCGCCGGGAGCGACTCCAGCGCCGCCAGCGCATCGAGGAGGGCGATATCAGCTACGAGGAGGGCGAGCAACTCGTCGAGGACGTCGTCGGCATCGAGCGGGCGCTCAACGCGCTCGAACAGCTCGGGTCCGCGAACGTCGAGGACGAGGCACAGGCACAGGAGATGGCCGACCGCAAGCGCTGGATGAAGTTCCTGAAGAAGGCGCTGGGTCACGAGGCGGCCGACTCCGGCACCGGGAGGGCGAGTCGCGGCCGATGACCCCGAGCGCGCCCCAGCGGACGACCCGGAGGGACCGCCGATGAGCCGGAACGCCGAAATCGCCAGCCGACTGGAGGAGTTCGCGGACCTGCTGGACGCGAAGGACGTTGAGTACAAGCCGCGCGCCTACCGCCGTGCTGCGGAGAACATTCGCGAGTTCCCCGGTGCCGTCGAGAACCTGGCCGCCGAGGGCGAGGACGCGCTCGACGACATCGAGGGGGTCGGCGACGCCATCGCCTCGAAGGTGGTCGAATACGTCGAGACCGGCGATATCGAGGAGCTGAACGACCTCCGCGACGAGTACCCCATCGACATGGCCGCCGTCACGAGCGTCGAGGGCGTCGGGCCGAAGACGGCGGGGTCGCTGTACGAGGCCCTCGACGTCAGGACGCTGGACGACCTGGAGGCCGCCGCGGAGGCCGGCGAGATCCAGGAGGTGTCCGGGTTCGGCGCGAAGACCGAACAGAACATCCTCGACAGCATCGAGTTCGCCCGCGAGGCGAACGAGCGCCAGTTGCTCGGGGCGGCCCGGCCCTACGGCGAGAGCGTCGTTCGCTTCCTGGAGGACGCGCCCGCAGTCGACGACGTCGCCCTCGGCGGGTCGCTCCGCCGCTGGAAGGCGACCATCGGCGACGTCGACGTCCTCGTCGGGAGCGACGACGGCGAGCGGGTAGTCGAGGCGTTCACCGACTGGCCGGAGGCCGACGCGCTGATCGAGGCCGGCGAGACCAAGGCCAGCGTCCGCGCCGGTGGCGTCCGCGTCGACCTCCGCGTCGTCGTCCCCGAGGAGTTCGGCAGCGCCCTCCAGTACTTCACCGGGAGCAAGGAGCACAACGTCAGCGTCCGCAACGTCGCCATCCGCCGGGACCTGAAGATGAACGAGTACGGGATGTACGACGTGAGCGGACTCGAAGACGGGGAAGCCGACGCGGACCAGCGCGCCGGCGAGCGCGTCGCCGGCGACACCGAGGCGTCGATGTACGAGGCCCTGGACATGCCCTGGATACCCCCGGAGCTACGGGAGAACCGCGGGGAGATAGCAGCCGCCCAGGAGGATGACCTGCCCGACCTGATCGAGGAGGGCGACGTCCGGGGCGACCTGCACACCCACACGGAGTGGTCCGACGGGGCCGACAGTATCGCGGACCACGTGCAGGCGGCGGCCGACTTCGGCCACGACTACCTCGGCATCGCGGACCACGCGACGGGACCCGGGATGGTCGGCGGTGTCGGCCTCTCCGACGACGAACTCCGAGAGCAGTTGACCGAGATACGCGAGGTGGCCGACGACGCGCCCATCGAGGTGTTCGCCGGCGTGGAAGCGAACATCGACGTCGACGGGAACGTCTCCGTCGGCGACGACCTGCTCGCGGACCTGGACTGCGTGGTCGCCTCGCCCCACTCGGGGCTGGACGGCGACGGTACCGACCGCCTCGTCTCGGCGGCGAAACACCCCGCTGTCGATATCGTCGGCCACCCGTCCGGCCGGATGCTGAACCAGCGGGCCGGCCTCGATATAGACGTCGAACGCCTCGCCACGGTCGCGGCGGAACACGACACCGCACTGGAGATCAACGCCAACCCCTCGCGGCTGGACCTGTCCGGCGGCGCGGTCAAGACGGCCATCGAGGCCGGCGCCACCATCTCCATCAACACCGACGCCCACTCCCCGCCGGAGTTCGAGTACGTCCGCTACGGGGTCCACACCGCCCGTCGCGGGTGGGCCGAGTCAACGGACGTGCTCAACGCCTGGGACGCCGCCGACGTCCGCGAGTTCCTCCACGACTGAGCACACGGGCCTTCACCGGACTCCGCCCTCCCATGGCCGACCGACTTCTCCTCGACACGATGTGCGGCAAACTCGCCACCTACCTGCGGATCTGTGGTTACGACGCGGCGTACGCGCTTGACGCGCCCGACGACGGCGCTCGAAACGCCGCCGACGACGCCCCGAGCGACGACGCGCTCCTGGCCGCGCCGAGGCCGAAGGCCGCCGAATCGTCACCCGCGACCGCGAACTCGCGACCCGCGCCCCCGACGCCGTCCTCCTCGAATCGCGGGACGTCACCGACCAGTTGCGCGAACTCGACGCGACCGGCCTCGACCTGTCGCTGCCCGACGAACCGGTCCGCTGTAGTGCCTGCAACGGACCAGTCGAACCGGTCGACCCGTCGGAGTCGACGCCGGAGTACGCGCCGGACCCGGACGCAATGGACGTCTGGCGCTGCGTCGACTGTGGCCAGCGCTTCTGGAAGGGGAGCCACTGGGACGACGTGGCCGAGATGCTGGCGGCGCTCTGAACCCGTCACTCGACGATTTCGAAGCTATAGCCGATCCCTGTCCGGACGTCTTCGAGGGATGCGAGGAACTCGTCGAGCGCCCGTTCGTCCGGGAGTCGCACCCGGGACGGTTCGTCCCCCGTCACCGCGTCCACGAGTCGCCACGCGACGCGGGTGAGCCCACTTTCCGCTCGTTCGGCCCGCGTCTCCCAGTCGAAGACGACCTCGCACCGGCGGCGACGGACGGCTATCCGCCGCAGACGGGCCAGTCCAAGGACCGACCGGTTCCCGTCGGCCAACTCGACCGCGAGTCCGTCGGGTTCGAGTTCGTAGGTCAGGTCCCCGTCCGTCCAGGAGACGAGCGGTCCTCGCGGGAATAGGCAGGCTCCGGGCAGATCCGCGAGGGCGTCCCGGTACTGGTCTACCGAGAGCGTTCCCGGACCGATCCGGAGGTGGCGGACTTGCGCGTGGTGCGGGACTGAACAGTAGCGCCAGTCCCCGTCGGCGTCGAAGACCGCGATGGCGTGGACGCCCCACTGCCGCCAGCCGCCGCGACCGGACCCGGGGCCGTCGACGGCGAGGACGGTCCGGAGGGCGTCGTACGCGTCGGCACTGTCCGCGACGTACTCCGGGTAGCTCCGGTCTTCGAACCGTCGGTCCGGTGCCGTCCGGAGTGAGGCGTGGAGCGTCCGTAGCTTTTCGGGTACGAACCGCTCCAGGTCGTCCTCGTCGACGAGCAGGTGGACGGCGCCGTCCGCGTCGGTCGCGACGTCGACGACCCGGTTCTCCGCGACGACGCCCGTCTTCGGGTCCGCGACGTCGGCGTCGACGACGAGTCGGTGGGTCGCCTCCCTCCTCGGATCGGCGTTCCGGAGCACGAGGGGTACGACGCTGCCGACTCACAAAACCACTCTGGAAAACTAGACAATCGTAATACATTTCCAGTCCCTACGGACCCGTAGATGACGGCAGCGCACGCCGACCCGGTCGTCGAACTGGCGGACGTCCGCAAGACCTACGACGTCGGCGGCGTCGTCGAGGCGCTCGCGGGCGTCTCCCTCTCCTTACCAGCGGGTTCCTACACCGCCGTGATGGGGCCGAGCGGGTCGGGCAAGAGCACGCTGCTCAACCTCGTCGGCGGCCTCGACACGCCGACGACCGGCCGGGTGACCGTCGACGGCCGCGACCTCTCGACGGCGAGCGAGGACGACCTGGCCGCCGTCCGCGGCACCGACGTCGGCTTCGTCTTCCAGACGTTCAACCTGATGCCGCGGCTCACCGCCGTCGAGAACGTCGCCCTCCCGCTGGTGTTCGACGGCTGGCACCGCGAGGAGCGGGAGGAGCGGGCGCGCGGACTGCTCGAGGACGTGGGCCTCGGCGACCGCCTCTCGCACCTCCCCGCGGAACTCAGCGGCGGGCAGCGACAGCGGGTGGCCATCGCCCGCGCGCTCGCGCCGGACCCGGCGCTGATCCTCGCGGACGAACCGACGGGCAACGTCGACACGGAGACGGGCGACCGGATCATGGCCATCCTCGACGAGTTGCACGCCGACGGGCACACGATACTGCTCGTCACGCACGAGCGCCGCATCGCGGAGCGGGCCGAACGAGTCGTCCACGTCCGCGACGGGACGATAGAGCGGATCGAGGAGCTGGTCGCCTGATGCGCCTCTCCGAAGCGGGTCGGATGGCGCTCCGGGCGATACGGTCCCACCGGCTGCGCTCGGCGCTCACCGTCGTCGGCGTGGTCATCGGCATCGCCTCCGTCGTCACCTTCGCAACCTTCGGCGCGAGCGTCGAGGCCGACGTCGTCGGGGGCCTGGCGGGAACCGGCGTGAACGACCTCTACGTCTTCGCGTCGTCGGGCGACGGGGAGGGGTTCCAGCCGGCGATACAGCCCCTGTTCACGGCGCGCGACGTGGCCGAGATAGGCGAAATCGACGGCGTCCGGTCGGTCGTCCCACAGGGGTTCGTGGCGGTCCGGAGCGTCGGCCACGGGAACGACTCGATCGCTCGCCAGCAGGTGACGGCGACGGTCCCGGGGAACTTCCCGAACCGGTCGGTCCAGTCGGGTCGCCCGTTCGAGCAGGGAGCCGCCGAGGCGGTGGTGGACGAGGAGGCTGCGACGGCGTTCCGGGAGAACCTGACGGTGGGCGACGAACTCCGGGTCGACCTGGCGACGGGTGCGACGCGGAACGTCACCGTCGTCGGCGTCGTCAACGGGACGGAGAGCGAACTGCCGACCGGCGGCTTCGGCCAGGGCGGACGGATCTACGTCCCGACCGACCCGTTCTACGACACGGTCGTCGAGAGTCCCGCGGTCGGTGAGTCCCAGCGGGCCTACCCGCAACTGACGGTGGTGACCGACCCGGGGCGGACGCGGGCGGTCGAGACCGACGTGGAGGCGTACCTCGCGAACGACTCCGACGCGCGCCTGCTGAAGTCCGATGACCTGTCGCTGGTCGCCCGGACCAGCGGCGACTTCGTCGACCAGATAGGCGAGGTGATCGACCAGATAACCCGGTTCGTCACCGCCATCGCCGTCCTCGCGCTCGTCGTCGCCGCCATCGGCATCGCGAACGTGATGCTGGTCAGCGTCACCGAGCGGACCCGGGAGATAGGGATCATGAAGTCGATGGGCGCCCGGAACCGCGACGTCATGCAACTGTTCCTCCTGGAGGCGACGGCGCTCGGTACCGCCGGGGCGCTCGTCGGCATTCCGCTCGGCATCGCCGTCGGCTGGCTCGGCACGCGGTACGCCGACGTGGCGTTCGCGCTCGCGCCGGAATGGATGGGTATCGCCGTCGCCGTCGGCGTGCTCTCCGGCGTCGTCTCCGGGCTCTACCCGGCCTGGCGGGCCGCCCGCGTCGACCCCATCGACGCGCTGCGCCACGAGTGACGACCCGACTCCAGAACCACCTTATATCCCCGTGGGCGTACGGACAGTCGATGGAACTCTCGGACGAGGCTCGCGAACGGCTCGTGGACGTCGTCGAACTCCAGCCCACGAAGAACGGCGACCTCCAGGAGCGCTGGGACATGGACAGCGGGAGCGACGTCCACCAGTACCTCGAATCCGAACTGAAGGAGTACTACTACCGGAACGAGGACAGCCTCATCTGCGCGACGCCGGACGCGGTCGAACTCGTCGGCGGACCGGACGCCGACGAGCAGACCATCGCCGTCACGCCGCTCCAGTCCTCGATACTCGAGGTGCTCGCTGGCCCGGACGAGGACAGCCAGAGCGTCGTCTCCGTCCTCCACGACCTCCGCGACGCGGGCGAGGACTCGACCGTCGACGACGTCCGCTCGGCGCTGCGGAGCCTCGCGGACAAGGGTATCGTCGAGATAGTCCAGAAGACGGTGCCGACGTTCCGCCTCGCGGTGGAGCGCGACGCGCTGCAGGTCGAGACGCTCACCGACTAGTCGAGTCCGGGCCGTTCCCGTCGCCGCCGCTTCGCGAGCAACCGCTTGATCCCCTTGCCCGGTCCCCCCTCTATCGGCCAGCCACTGGACCGCCAGACGGGCGGTTCGGGTTCGAACGAGGGACAGGACCCGCGGCACTCGCCCGCGGTGGGCGTTCGCTCCTTCGCCGCGCAGTGGGGGACGACGCCCGACTCGTCCGCCCGCAACCGGAAGTGCCGGCAGTCCGGCCGCATCGTGTCGGCGTACGAGCGCCACCCGCGCTCGTAGGCCCGCTCGGCTATCTCCAGGCGCTTCGTCGCCTTCCACGCCGGGTCGGCGTAGTCGAACCGGCCCGCCGTCGTCTCGTGGTCCGCGGGGCCGGGGTTCTCCAGTATCCGCGTCCCGGGTTCGTCGACGGCGAGCGTCCGGGGTTGCCAGGACACCTCGGCCGTCCCCGCCTCGACGTCGACCGTCAGCACCCCGGCCTCGACCGGGAGGTCCTCGAGCAGGATTGGTTCGACCGTCTCGCCGGTCGCCGCAGTCGCGACCCACACCTCGTCGGCCAGTCCGAGCGCCACGTCCCGGTCGAGTTGCGGCGCGAGGTCCCGCGCCGCGCTGGCGTCGAGGTCGGGCTTGTTCTCGACGGCGACGACGCGCTTGACCCAGTCCGGATACGCCCACTTCCGCCGGATCTCTATCCGACCGCCCCGTTTCCGCGTCTCCAGGATCCCCCGGTCGTCGGCCCGGTGGATCGCCTCGCGTACGTACTGCCACGGATAGCCGGGGTCGGGGAGCGCGTCCCGGTACCACTCCCACTCCGCGGGCGCGTGCGGAACCACGTCCAGCAGGTCCGAGTCGAGCCGTCGCTCCCCGAACCGGGCGCGCCGGCGAAGCCCCTCGGGGTCGCACTCGACGACGATGGTGTCCCAGCGCCGCCGCTTCGTCCCGAGTTGCCGGGCCACGACGGACGTGACGCCGTCGCTCCCGTCACCCAGTGGCGGCCAGTTGCGCTCCGCCCACTGGCAGACGCGCAGTTCGAAGGCGAACTCGGATTCTTGGGGCACTGGCCGTGGTTCGATCTATCCCGTTATAAATTCGCTGACCGGTGAACGACGTTCGCGGGCGGCCGGAAACCGGTGGACTCGACTGCGGTCCGTTCACCCGTCGCCCGGCCGCTGTACCACTCGAAAAAGCCGGTCAGTCGCTGTTCGCCTGGACGAACGCGTCGATCGCCGCGATGATGTGGACGACGGGCACCGCGAAGAGCATCAGTATCCCGATGCCGACGAAGATGAGCACCGTCGAGAGGATGTAGTACACGAGCACTGCACCGAACACGATGAGGCCCCGGTTCGTATCCCCGTTGTAGTACTGGCCGACGCCGGGAATGACCAGCGAGAGTACCGCTGCGACTATCGGACTCTTTTCGCTCGTCGAACTCGCTTCCGTGCCAACTGCCTGTTCACTCGCCATGGCACTGCCACTGTCATCCCATTACTTAAACCTGTCTGGAAATGTAACGTTACAAACCCGAAGCGAAGTGGGGAGTAATCTGTGAGATGACTGCTGTCTGATGCGCTATCGTCCCCGGCGGTAACTGAAGGGCGGAAGCGGCCGATAGCAGCGACGATGAACGACGGCGAAGTCGTCGACCGGAGCGCACTCGCTACAGTCGCCACTGACCCCACCATCGGTTCACGTCGCCGGGAGGGAGTTTCAGCCGCCGTTCCGGATCAGGGAACGGGCCGACCTGTTCGACGTCGCCCTACTCCTCCGTCTCCTCGAGTTTCTCGTCGAGGAACTCATGGGCCTCCTCGAGTATCTCGCGGGGGCCGTCCTGCGTGACCGTGTTGATCGCCTGGTCGTAGTCGCGCCACTGCAGGTCGCGGTGTTCGTTGGACAGTTCTGCCGACGCCTCGTATGACTTCGCGACGAACAGGTGGACCGTCTTGTGGATGGTCTTCCCGTTCGCCTCGAAGACGTAGTCGTAGTCCTCGCGAAAGCCGTCTAACAGCCGGAAATCGCCGATTCCGGCTTCCTCTTTCACTTCGCGGATGGCGGTCTGTTGTAGCTCCTCGTCGCCCTCGACCCCGCCCTTGGGGAACTCCCAGTCGCCGGGGCGGCTCTTGAGGAGCAGGTACTCCCGCCGGCCACGCGTATCGCGAAAGAGGATGGCTCCCGCGCTCGTGGCCTCCATCATTACAGGTTGGTATACGACCGTGGCTTAAGAGGATATCGGACGCGCGACGAGAAAACCCAGTACAGGGAGCGCGTACGTGGCAGTCGGCTATCAGACAGATCCGCCGTCGCTCGAAGAGGTGGGCTTTTCACGGTTCCACGCTCACGATCCGTCGATGCCGTTCGTCACGAAACTCACCATGGAGAGCGGGGATCGGCGCCGTCTCGACGACGTCGTCGACGACATCAAGCGCCGCGCCTCCCGCAAGGGCGTCGAACTGAAGGGGCCGCATCCGCGCCCGCCCGAGCACCTCCGCGTGCCCCAGTCGAAGACCCTCGGCCCCGGGAGCGGCCGCTTCGAGTCGTGGGACTACACGGTGTACAGCCGCACGATAGAGGTCGTCGGCTACGAGGAGTTCGCCCGCGAGATAGCGGGCGACGAGTACCCCGACGGGATCCACGTCGAGGCGGAGGTCGAACAGCGGACCCACGCCGGCAACTGAGTTCGATCGCGTCGCCGACCGACAGTCGCTATAAGTCCCCCGCGTCCCTGTGCCGACCATGGACGACGACCGCTTCGCACGCCTCGTCTCCCTCCGCCGGGACCTCCACCGGCACCCGGAACCGGGGTGGTGCGAGTTCTACACCACGGATAGAATCGTCGACGAGTGCCGTCGCGTCGGCGTCGACGAACTGCTCGTCGGCCCGGACTGCCTCTCTCCCGCGGACCGCCTCTCCGTCCCCGACGACGGGGTACTCGAGGAGTGGGGCGACCGCGCCCGCGAGGCCGGCGCGTCGGAACGGACGCTCGAACGCCTCGAAGGCGGTAACACCGGCGCACTGGCCGTCCTGGAGAAGGGGGCCGGGCCGACGATGGCGTTGCGGGTCGATATCGACGCGCTCCCGCGCGAGGAGTCGACCGACCCCGGGCACGTTCCCGCGGACGAAGGGTTCCGGTCCGGGACCGGCGCGATGCACGCCTGCGGCCACGACGCCCACGCCACCATCGGCGTCGGGGTGCTGGAGGCAATCGCGGCGAGCGACACGTTCGCGGGGACGCTGAAGGTCCTCTTCCAGCCCGCCGAGGAGGTCGTCGGCGGAGCGAGGGCCGTCGCCGAGCGCGGCCATCTCGACGACGTCGACTACCTGCTGGCCGTCCACGTCGGCCTCGACCACCCGACCGGCGAGGTGGTCGCCGGCATCGAGGAGTTCCTCGCGGTGAGCCAGTTCCGCGCCGAGTTCGCGGGCGAACCGGCCCACGCGGGCGGTCACCCCGCACAGGGACGCAACGCCGTGCAGGCGATGGCCACGGCAGTCCAGAACCTCTACGCCATCCCGCGCCACGGCGCGGGTGCGACCCGCGTCAACGCCGGCGTCGTCGAGGGCGGGACGGCGACCAACGTGATTCCCGAACACGCGTCCATCGAGGGGGAAGTCCGGGGCGAGACGACCGAGTTGATGGAGTACATGCGCGAGAAGGCGGACGGCGTCCTCGAAGGCGCCGCCGCGATGCACGACTGCGACGTCGACGTCGAGCGCACCGGCGAGGCACCGAGCGCCGAGAACGACGCCGAACTCGTCGACCTGGCGTTCGAACTCGCCGGCGACGTTTCGGGGGTGACCTCACGACTCCGGACGGACTCCCTCGGGGGCAGCGAGGACGTCACCTACCTCATGCGTCGCGTACAGGACCACGGCGGGCAGGCGGCGTACGTCGCCGTCGGGACGGACCACCCCGGCGGCCACCACACCGCGACGTTCGACGTGGACGAGGAGTCCATCGCCGTCGGCGTCGACTGGCTGGCGGCGACTATCGAGGCGCTCGGAGCATCCGAACCGGCGTAGCGTCGATACGGAGAAACGGCGTCCGACTCCACGAATCGAATTATCGATTCAGATAACTGGAGTTCCACAGACCTCGCATATTGCCGCGTGCCCACTCGTCCGAACTCGACCGTTACAGCCAGGAAGACGGCACTTCTCGCCGTCGATCTCGGATATGTATCGCTCACCGACTTGCATGGTCGATACCAGTATCACTCCCGATATAGTCTCTTTCGCTTCGGGACCAGAACGAGACGTGCTCGCACGCGTCCCGCACTCGTCACAGAACTCCCGTTACGGACGTCAGTGGAGTCGCCACCGTCCGCTTCGCTGCCGAAAACAGCAGCCCGGAGAAGCAGTTCGTTACAGTATCGGGGCCCGCGGAGTCCGCGACACGCCGGTCAGTACTTCGCGTCGGCACCGGTGACGGCGTATATCTCGTCCATCAGGTCGTCGCGCTCGGCCTGCCACTCGTCGAACCCGTCGGGGCTCGACGGGTACCGCTCGTAGTGTTCCTTGAGTTCGTCGGCCAGCTGTTTCGTCCGGTAGAGGTCGTAGATGGTCCCCCAGTGGCCGAAGCTCTTGACGGCCGTCCTGAGTTTGAGTCCCAGACCGATATCCGCCGACCCCGAGTACAGCGCGTCGGCTATCTTGTCGGCGGGCAGGGAGGCGAGCAGTCCCATCAGGTCGTCCACCTCGACGGCGGTGGTGAAGATGTTGTACACGTCGAGCGCGGCGTAGCGCGCGCCGAAGTGCTCCATGATGCGCTCGTTGTACTCCCAGAGCGCGGCCTCGTCGTCGGTGGTACCGTCCTCGATGGCCGCAATCGCCTGCTCGCCGGCGTACTGGCCGGCGTAGGCGGCACCGGCGATACCGCCACCGGTGGTCGGGTTGACGTGGCCCGCCGCGTCGCCGACGGCCATGTACCCGGGCGCGACGGCGGAGTCGTACGGGCGGCGCGTCGGCAGCGCGGCACCGAGTTTGTCGCGCACCTCCGCGTTGTCGAACTCGGACCGCTTCTCCAGGTCCGCCTTGAGGTCGTCGACGAGTTCCATCGGCTCCTCGTTCATCTGGAAGCCGAGGCCGACGTTTATCTCCGTCTCCGTGCGCGGGAAGTACCAGAGGTAGCCCGCGGCGCGGTCGGTCGGTTTGAACACGAGCGCGTCGTCCCACGGCACCGGTTCCTCCGTCTCGACTATCTCGCGGTAGGCCGAACAGAACTGGGAGTAGCGGACGTTCGTGTCGAACGTCGAGTCGTCGAAGTCGACCTTGTCCTGGAGCAGGGAGAGGGACCCGGCGGCGTCGACGACGACCTCCGCCTCGTAGGTGACCGGGTCGCCCTTCCGGATGGCCGAGAGGCCGGTGACGGCCCCGTCGTCGTCCTGGACGACGTCCTTGACGACGGTGTCGTAGTGGAACTCCGCACCGGCGTCGTTCGCGCCCTCGATGAGGAGGCGGCCGTACTCCCAGCGGTCGATCACCGCCAGTTCCCCCGGGACGGGGATCTCGAGGACGGTGTCCTGCTGCGGTATCTCGAAGCGGCCGTGGTCGACGCCGGTGTTGGTGAACGCCGGTTCGATCTGTGACTTCGGGATGGCGGCGGGGAAGTTGCTCGCCCCCTTGAGGGCGTCCCCGCAGGCGATGTGTCCGGCCTCGGTCTCGTCCTTCCGCTCGACGACGACGACGTCGTACCCTTCGTGGGCCAGCGTCGCGGCGGCGTAACACCCCGAGGTGCCCGCGCCGACGACGGCGACGTCCACGGCGTGCGTCCGCGCCCCCGCCGAACTCGCGTCGACGGCCTCCTCGGGCGCGTCTGTGGCCGATGGATCGCCGGAGCGCGCACCGCCGGCGTCGGACTCCTGTGTGGTCATGGAACCCTCTGCTTTCCCGAGGGAGAAAACTCTTTATTCTCCGCCGATTCCCCTCGCCTCACCGGCGTGACGGGGCCGAACGGCAGTGGCAAACGTTTTGTCGGGCGGTTCCGAACCCCGTTTCATGACCGACTACACCGTCGAATTCGCGGGGACCGGCGAGACGATCACGGTCTCCGACACGGAGACGATCCTCTCCCGGTGTATCGAGGCGGGGATCGCCCAGGAGTACTCCTGCCGCGTCGGGATGTGCCTGGCGTGTTCGGCGGAGATCGTCGAGGGCGACGTCGTCCAGCCGGCCGCACGGGGTCTCTCGGAGGAGGAACGGGAAGCCTACGCGCTGACGTGCATGGCTCGCCCCGCGTCGGACCTCGTCCTCGACCGGGGGAAGTACCCGCCGTCGCTCGAAGACCGGCAACCGGCGTCCGACGCCGGTAGCGCCGCGGCGGACGACTGACCGAAACCGAATTCACGGGTTGGATGGGGAAATAAAGGCGTAGGTGGACGTTGTGTCGATAAACCTCCAACTACTCCGGTCTTAGGGGCCGTCGAACCGCGTCTCGGGAAGGGCAGGTCATATATGGTAGTGGCACGTACGGGTTAGTAGACACCTGCACCTCGCCAGGGGACGGCTGTCGAAGCTTGCCAACCTTTCACAAACATGACCAGCCGCGTATACAGACTCCACTCGACGCTCGAACTGCCACTGGAAGACACGTACGACTTCTTCGAGGAGGCGGAGTTCCCCCCGGAGATAGACGACGTCGACATCACCCGCCGAAACAACACGCTCATCATCAGCGCAGTCTCCGACGACGAGAGCATCAGCAAGTACACGCCCACCGCGCAGCTGAAAGCCAGCGTCACGGAGAACCGCGTCTACGAGGAAGTGCCCGAGGACGAGGAGGGCCCCGGCCCGGGCGGCCCCGGCGGCAGCCCCGGTGGCCCCCAGTGGGGCGCGCTCGAGGAGGAAGAGGAGGAGATCCCCTCGGAACTCGTCGAGTACGCCTGCTTCAAGGGCGACCGCGAGACCGTCCTCCAGAACACCGCGCTCCAGTATCCGATGTTCCAGGTCCTCTGTGAAGTGGCCCGGAACGCCGAGAAAGGGACCCTTACCGCCATCGCCTGCGTCGACGAGGACCTCGAAGCCGTCCGCATCGTCGACGGCGAGGACCGGCCGGCCACCATCAACGTCGTGGAGGAACCCCGCGACGAGGACGCCGCCGAGGGCGTCAACTGGCGCGACAACAAGTTCATCTCGTAGACGCGTACACGGAACTCGTTCCTTCGCAGACCGTTCTCCGCGGAGTTACCACGAGGTCTCACGCCCGGCGACCGACCACCGGGTATCGTTAAGGCCGTCCTCCGACAACCGCTACGTATGCCAGAGCGCGGCCCGGAAGGGACGTTCCGCTCGACGGTCACAACGACGGACGTCGTCGAACTGTTCGACGTCGTCGACGGGCCGGTCCTCGGCTCTGCGGACGTCGCGAACCACCTGGGTTGCACGCGGGACACGGCCAGGCGGAAACTCGACCTGCTGGAGAAGCGCGGCCTGGTCGCATCGCGCACGGTCGGACGGACCAAGGTCTACTGGCGCGTCGACCGGTCGAGCGACCTCCGTGAGTGGCTGGACGGCGACGGATGAGAAAGGCGCCGACGAAACGTGGGCGGGGTCGGTACGGCTGCTGGCACGGTCGTGCTCGCGACGCGGTGCCACGGTAACTGACCGCCTTACCCACTGGCTAAGGGGTCCTACCGCGAGAATCGAGTCTATGCGCCCCCTAATCGCACCTGCCATCCAAAAACTACTTACTGCCCCTCCTAATTATATCTCATTACCGATGTCCGAGACAGCGAACTTCCCCGACTACCTCGACGTCGACTACTCCGGCGGCGAGGGCGAGTCGCCCGAGGACTACCCCTCCATCAACCACAAGATAGAGAAGGCCATCGAAGTGACGAAGGAGGGCCTCGAACAGTACGAGAACCCGGTCATCATGTGGACCGGCGGCAAGGACTCGACGCTGACGCTGTACTTCGTCAAGGAGGTCGCCGACCGCTTCGACCTGGAGGTTCCCCCGGTCGTCTTCATCGACCACTACCAGCACTTCGACGAACTCATCGACTTCTGCAAGCACTGGGCCGACGAGTGGGACCTGGACGTCATCTGGGCGCGCAACGAGGACGTCGGCGACTACGTCGACGAGAACGGCCTCGAACCGGGCGACGACATCCCCGTCGACGCGCTCTCGGAGCACAACCAGCACCACGTTCGCGACCTGCTGGAGTACGAGGAGGACACGTTCCCGTTCCTGCTCGACACCTACGTCGGCAACCACC
>CAZMGU010000026.1:0-24866 GCA_964565905.1 uncultured Halobacteriales archaeon | reverse complement strand
TGTGCGCGCCCGTCGGCACCGTCAGGAAGAGGAAGACGATGCCGATGAGCGACGGGAGGCCGGCCCCGCCCGGACCGAAGTAGACGAACCCGGCGAGGAAGACGGACACCGTCCCCAGCGTCGTCGGTTTGCTCGTGGCGTGCATCCGGTTGTACACGTTCGGGAAGCGGAGCAGACCGATAGTCCCGACCGTGAGGAAGAAACAGCCGACGGCGACCAGGACGACGACCAGTCCGGTCCGCACCGGGCCGACCATCACGGACACCTCCCGTGGTCGGTCGCTGGTGGTTCCGGGGCGAGCGTCGGTCCGGTTTCGAACTGATGGATGTCGTACATGATCACTCCTGTCTGACGATGACGTCGCCTTCGGTGACGTACTTGGCCACCGCGACAGTCGAGAGGAACCCGATGATGGCCAGCACGAGGCTGACCGTCACGAACAGGCCGCGACCGGTCTTCAGCGCGAACAGCACCGCGATGGCGACGACGTTCGTCGCGATGGCGTCGAGGCCCACCACCCGGTCTGGGACTGTCGGCCCGTGGACGACCCGGTAGCCACAGAACAGGCAGAGGACGCTGACGAGGACGATGGCGGCGTCCGCGACGGCCGTCACGAGCCCACCGCTCTCAGCGACCATCGCCGTCACCTCCGGAGTCGGTTGCGTCCTCCGCGACGGACTCCGGCGGTTCGTCCGGGCCCCCGCCCGCCTGTTCGAGGACCGGGTGCGTCCGGTCGGGCGGGTAGACGGCGAAGTCCGGTGCCGGGTCGCCCGGCGACAGTTCCTCGTCGAAGATGGCCAGCGCGTAGTCCTCCCAGTCGCGGATGGGACGAACTATCGCCTCGGGGTCGCGGCCGTCGATGACGTGGACGTACAGCGCGTTCTCCGTCTCGTCGTAGTCGAGAGTGAGCGTCCCCGGCGTGATGGTGATGCTGTTCGCGATGGTCGTGACCCCCATGTCCGTCCGGACCCGGAGCGGGATGAGTATCACCTCGGGTTCGATGGCGCTCGACGGCGCGAGGACGCGATACGTGACGTCCACGTTGGCGACGACGACCTCCTTGCTAAACGTCAGCACGTAGCGGAAGACGTACGGGAGCGCCCGGAACGAGCGCGGGAGGTCGATCCCCTCGTCGTACAGTCGCCGGAAGACGAAGGCCACGGGCAGTCCGACGGCGAGGCCGACGAGGAACCGGCCGAGGACGGGTTCCGGGGCGAGTTCGACGCCGCGGACGAACACCCACAGGACGGCGAACAGCACGCCGGCGACGACCCAGCGGCGGGTCACGACGACGCACCTCCGACCGGGTCGACGAGGTCCACGTACGCCCCGCGGTCGAGGGCCGCCCCGGCGGCCGTCTCCGCGAACCGGTACACCGGGTCGAAGCCGACGCCGACGCCGACGACGAGCGTCGCGAGCGCGACGAGCACGGCCAGCTGGCGGCCGTCGACGACCGACCCCTCGACGGCCGACGTGGTCGCGCCCCAAAAGCAGTCCGTCCAGGTTCGGGTCGCGTAGACGATGGTGAGGACAGCCCCGGCGAACAGGGCGAGGAGGACGACGAGCGCCGGGAGCGCCGGGGAGGTTGCGTACAGGCGGACCGCGGCGTCGAAGACGAACAGTTTGCCGAAGAAGCCCGCGAGCGGCGGGATGCCGACGAGCGAGAGGACGCCGACGAAGAAGACGCCCGCGAGGACGGGCGACTGGCGCGCGAGTCCGCCCAGGTCGGACAGTTCGTCCGTCCCCGTCGCGTCCGAGATGGCCCCCGCGGTGAGGAACAGCGTGCTCTTGGCGAGCGAGTGGTGGAGCGCGTACACCAGCGCGGCGACGAGCGCGACCCGGCGCAGCGACCCGGTGGTGGCGGCGGCGATGGCCACCGGGACGGCGATAAAGCCGACCTGTCCGATGCTGGAGTAGGCGAACGTCCCCTCCAGCGACTCGCGCGAGACTGCGCCGAGTCCGCCGACGACGATGCTCGCCACCCCCATCGCGGCGAGCACCGGCGCGAGGAAGGTCAGCGGCGACTCGCCGGCGACGCCGGGGAGCGCGAGCGACAGTTGCGCCCCCGCAAAGACGGTGAAGTAGAGGCGGACGACGGCGTACATCCCCACCTTCTTCGTCACGCCGGCGAGCATCGCCGTGACGGGCGGCGGCGCGGCGGTGTACGCCCCGGGGACCCAGAACTGGAACGGGACCAGGCCGGCCTTGATCGCGAAGACGGCGAGCAGGAGCGCCGACAGGCCGACGACCGGCGCGGGGTCGATGCCGTACGCGGCCGGGTCGGCCAGTCGCCGGGACGCGTCGGCCATGTTGAGCGTCCCCGTCACCGCGTACAGGCCGCCGACGCCCAGCAGCATGAACGCGCTCCCGACGACGTTCAGGACGAGGTAGCGAAACGCCGCCGCGGTGTGGTGGCTCCCGCCGTAGAACGCGACGAACACGTAGCTCGCCATCAACATTACCTCGAACCAGACGAAGAGGTTGAACAGGTCCCCCGTGAGGAAGGCGCCGGTCACCCCGAGGAGGAGACAGTGGAACAGCGGGTGGTAGTACACCTGCTGGTTGCCGACGTCGACGAAGACGACGGAGAAGACCAGCGCGGCCAGGCCGACGACGGCAGCGATGACCAGCATGAACGCCGAGAGCCCGTCGAGCACCAGCGTGATGCCGAACGGGGCCGGCCAGCCGCCGACCTGGTACGCCGCCGCGCCGGGGGCATCCGGTCGGAGGACCAGCGTCCAGACGGCCGCGCCGACGGTGAGCGCGTAACAGCCGCCGACCAGGGCGCTCGTCGTCCGCTGGAGGCGCGGCCAGCGGCCGAGCGACAGCGTCAGGACGACGCCGACGAGAGCGACGACCAGCGGCGCGACGACCAGCGCGCTCATCGCGACCACTCCGTGACGTCGATGGTCTCGTTCTCCTCGTAGGAGCGATACGAGAGCGCGAGCGCGAGTGCCGTCGTCCCGAAACTGATGACGATGGCCGTCAGGACGAGCGCCTGGACGACGGGGTCGGCCGTTTGCGGCACCTCCTCACCGTGGCCCGCCAGGACCGGGACGAGGTCGTAGGTGCCGGCCGCGACGCCGCCCATCGCGACGAGATAGACGTTGGCCGCCTGCGTGAGGACGGCGACGCCCCAGATGACCCTGACGAGGTTCCGCCTGAGCAGGAGGAACGTGGCGACGGCGAACAGGGTCCCGACGACGGCCGCGAGGGCGACGCTCATCGGTTCCTTCCTCCGCCATCGTCCGGCGGCCGGTCGCCGGTCATTCCGCACCCACCACCGAGAGGACGGTCAGGACGCCGCCCACGACGACGAGGAAGACGCCGAAGTCGAACACCAGCGCCGTCGCGAGTTCTATCTCGTGATAGATCGGGACCCCCTCGACTATCGTGTACGTCTGTGCCAGGAACGGTTCCCCGAGGACGAGGCCGCCGATACCGCTGCCGACGACGACGACGAGTCCGAGGACGAACGTGCGCCGGTAGGCCGCAACGCTCCGGTGTTCGAAGATGCCGGTCCCGGGGTCGACGTCCTGCTGGAGGACGACTATCTCCAGGAAGTCCAGGCCGTAGGCGACGTAGACGAGCGCGAGCGCGGCCGCCGCGAGGACCCCGCCGATGAACCCGCCGCCGGGGAGGTTGTGCCCCTGCAGGAACAGCGAGATGGCCAGCACGAGGATTATCGGGACGGCGATGCGCGCAGTCGTCTTCATGATGGTCGTGGTCGTCACGGCGTCTCACCCCGCGTCCGCATCGTCACCAGCACGACGACGGCGATGGCCGCGACGGAGACGACGAACAGTTCCCCGAGCGTGTCGAACCCCCGGAAGTCGACGAGGACGACGTTGACGACGTTCGTCCCGCCGCCGCCCGGGACGGCCTGCTCCACGTAGTACCGGGCCACCGCGGTGAGCGGGTCGGTCGGTTCCGGAGCGACCAGCAGCACCGACGCGAACGCCGTCGCGCCGACGACGAGCGAGAGTGCGACGTCCCGGGCGACAACGGACCGCCGGAGGTCGGTGTAGAACGTCGGGAGGCGCTGGAGGACGAGGAGGAAGATGAGCAGGACGAGCGTCTCGACGACGAGCTGGGTGAGCGCCAGGTCGGGCGCGCTGGCGACGATGTAGAATATCGCCACCATGAACCCCAGGATGGACAGCGTCAGCACGCCGGCGACGTGTGAGGGAGCGGTCGGGATCGCCAGCCCGGCGAGCGCGCCGATGAGCAGGACGATGGCGACGACCAGCGGGACGCCGAGTCCATCGACCGGTGGCAGGGAGGCACCGGTCGCCGCGTATCCCACCAGGACGAGCGCGCTCGTCGTCGCCAGCACCCACGTGACGTACGTCCTGACGAGACCGTTGTGGACGAAAGACCCGAGCCACCCGCCCGCTCCTTCCGTCGCCGCGAGCGCCCGGCGGTACCAGTCGCTCGGTTCGACCGGGGCCGGACTCCGGAGGACGGCGTCGATTGCCCCACGAACACGGTCGGCGGCCGGATACGTCGCGACGCCGCCGACCACGGCGATTCCGGACATCACCACGGGCGGCGTGACGTGGTCCGGGAGGTGGACACCGAGTTCCGGCGCTCCCCGCGCAGTGGCCTCGACGGCCCCCTGGACGATCAGGTCGACCGCGAACTGGGGATAGACGCTGACGACGGCCACGCCGACGGCGAGTACCGCCGGCGGCGCCACGAGGACGGCGGACGGTCGCGGCACCTCCTTCTGTGGCGCCCGCCGCTCCCCGAAGAAGACGCCGAGGAACTGCAGCGAGTAGACGACGGTGAACACGCTCGCGAACGTGGCCGCCGCCGGGTAGAGCCAGAACAGGCCGCCGGCCTCGTGGGCCACCTCGTAGCTCGCCTCGAACAGGAGTTCCTTGGAGTAGAAGCCGCCGAACGGCGGGATACCGGCCATGCTCAGCGCGGCGACGACCGTTATCGCGGCGGTGACCGGGAGTTCCCGCCGGAGGCCGCCCAGGCTGTCGAGGCTGCGCGTCCCCGCCTCGTGGGCGACGATGCCGGCGACCAGGAACAGCGGCGCCTTGAACAGCGCGTGGTTGAGCAGGTGGAACGCGCCGGCTTCGCCGCCCGCCGCAACGCCGAAACCGAAGCCGGCGACCATCAGTCCGAGGTGACTCGCCGTCGAGTACGCCAGCAACTCCTTCGTGTCCGTCGACGCCACCGCGAGCAGCGCACCGACGACCATCGTCGTCAGGCCGAGCGTGGCGAACAGCAGCGTCCACTCCGGGCCCTCGAACAGCGGCCGGATCCGGCCGACGAAGTAGACGCCCACCTTCACCATCGTCGCGGAGTGGAGGAACGCGGAGACGGGCGTCGGCGCGACCATCGCGTTCGGCAGCCAGAAGTGCAGCGGGACCTGCGCGGACTTCGCCGCGGCAGCCACCGCGAATAGGACCAGCACCGGGACGAACAGTCCCGTCTCGCGCAGCGCGGCCCGGACCGCCTCGCGCTCGGCGAGCATCGTCGCCAGGTCGAACGTCGGCGTCCCGAGTGCCTGCCCGGCGGCCAGGGAGAGGACCAGGAGGCCGGCGAGCAGACAGAGGCCGCCGCCGACGGTCACCAGCATCGCCATCCGCGCGGAGTAGCGCGACTCCACGTCCGCCGTGTGGTGGCCGATGAGGACGAACGAGGCGAGGCTGGTCAGTTCCCAGAACAGGAAGATGGCGACCAGGTCGGCCGCGAGCGCGACGCCGAGTATCGACCCCATGAACGCGAGCAGCGCGGCGTAGTACCGGGGCAGGCTCTCCTCCCCGTGCATGTACGCGGCGGAGTACGTGAACACCAGGACGCCGACGCCGCTTGCCAGCAGCGCGAACAGGAGCGCCCACCCGTCGACGGTGAACCGCAACGCGACGCCGAGCGACGGGACCCACGACAGCGCCACCGTCCCGGAATCCCCGAGTTGCGTCGCGAGCAGGCCGAAACTCGCCAGCGCGACGAGCGCCGCGGCGTACCCCGTGCGCTCGTCGAACACGCGGTAGACCAGCGGCGTCGCTATCGCGGCGGCGAAGGGGAGCGCTATCGCGGTCGTCACCACCGACAGTTCCGGACTCATCTGGGTACAGTGTCGACGTCGCGTATCGACCGCCCGCGGCCGCGGGTGGTCGCCTCGCGCTACGGCGGACTCGCGTGACGGGGCAGGGCGTCGGAAACCGGCGAGCGGTTCCCGACCGTGTGTGAACTGCGCGCCCCAGGGTTGAATAAGTGATGTCTCAGTGTCGTTTCTTCGGAGACGAGCGCGGTCCGACCCCCTCGGTTCGCGAACCGGTGGTGAAAGCGGTGGGTCTTTTACGCCGCGGAGCCGTCGGTTCGGCCGATGACGGACGTTCACGTCGTGGCCGTCTGCGGGAGCCTCCGCGACGAGAGTCACACGCGGGCGGCGCTCGACGTCGCGCTCGACGCGGCGGAGCGGGAGGGCGCGACGACGGAACTGCTCGACTTGCGGCGGTGGGACCTGCCGGTGTTCGACGCCGACGACGAGGACGCCGGCGACGCGACGGCGTTCCGCGAGCGCGTCCACGCGGCGGACTCCATCCTCCTCGGGACGCCCGTGTACCACGGCTCCTACGCCGCGCCGCTGAAGAACGCGCTCGACTACTGCGGCTTCGACGAGTTCGGGAAGAAGACGGTCGGTCTGCTCTGCGTCGCGGGCGGTAGCTTCCCAATTACCGCCCTCGACCACCTGCGCTCGGTCTGTCGCTCGCTCGACTGCTGGGTCGTCCCACACCAGGCCGCCGTCCCCCGGGCAAGCAGCGCCTTCCGCGGCGAGGAACTGACCGACGACTCTGCCCGCGACCGGGTCGCCACGCTCGGTCGCGAGGTGGTCCAGTACGCCAACATCGAACCCGACCCGGCGAGCCTGGAGAGCTGCGAGAACGTCGGGGCCGACGACTGAGACGACCGACCGTACGAGACAAGCACGAATGACACAGTGGATAGCGGACCCGACCGGCGGGCGCGACCGGGGGACGAGAGCCCTGGGTCGGGCCTGGGTCGAGGTGCTCGTCCACCCCCGCCGGTTCTTCCGCCACGGCGTCGCGCCGGGCGACCAGGCCCCGGGGCTGGTGTTCGCGTCGACGGTCGTCCTCGTCGAGGAGGCGAGTCGGTTCGCCGTCGCGGAACTCGCGACGCGAGGGCTCCTCTCGACGTGGCCGTTCGTCTACCCGCTCGTCGGTGACCTCGGCCCGCTCCGGTCGCTGCTCGCGCTGCTGGCCGTCGTCGTGTTCGTCGCACCCGCGGTGCTCCACCTGACCGCGGCGCTCCAGACGCTCCTGCTCGCGCCGTTCGCGCCCGACCGCGGCGGCGTGAGCCAGACCGTCCAGGTCGTCGCTTACGCGACGGCCCCGTGCGCGTTCGCGGGCCTCCCGAGTCCCGAGATACGGGTGGGCTGTGCGCTCTGGGGGAGCGCCCTCTACGTCGTCGGAACCAGCGAGATACACGACCTCTCGCTCCCCCGGGCCCTCGTCCTGGGCGGGGTTCCAGCCCTGCTCGTGTTCGGCTACGGCTTCCGGGGCGTGCTCGCCCTCCAGACGTTGCTCTGAGCGGCGAACCTCGACGACGGGCAACTTTACGGACGCGCGTCGCCTCTTCGGACACGATGCTCACGCTCGACCTGGAGGACTTCTCGTTCGAACTGAAAGACGGCGCGATCAAACACGTCGGCCCGTCGAATCGGACGGCGACGGCGAAACTGTACGACGTCGAGGGCGTCGACATGCGCGAGTACGGGGACAAACGGGTCAAAGTTAGCTTCACCGACGAGGACGGGACGGAGATAGAGGTCGCCCTGTTTCCGGAGCAGGCCCGCGAGTTAGCCCGCGGCGTCGAGATGCTGGAGGAGGACAGCCCGGTATTCGAGTGACGGCGGCCGACTCGAAGGTCCGCTTCGTACCCGAACCGGGCGGTCGACCCGTCGGCGGAGATTCGACAACCGTTTTAGTGCCGGCATTCTTTCATCCTGCAATGGGATCGTGTATCATCTGCGGCACGTCTGTCGACGGTCACGTTTGCGACCTTCACGAGGAAGACGTGCTGTTCGAGTTCCGAGGCGACCACGCGAATCAACTGACGAAGAATCGATACTACCGCGGCTCCGTGGACGGCTTCGCCGAGTTCGGCGTCTTCGTCGACATCGGCGAGCGCGTCACCGGACTGCTCCACCGGAGCGAACTGGACCGGCGGCTGGACTCCCTCGACTGGGACCCGGGCGACACCGTGTTCGTGAAGGTGAAGAACGTCCGCGACAACGGCAACATCGACCTGGGCTGGTCGATCCGGCAGGCGGAGCGCGAGTTCCGCGGGACGTTGATCGACGACCCCGAGTTCGACCACGCCCGACTGCCCGACGAGGTGGACGGCGAGGGAAACGGGAGTGAGGCGACTGGCACGGACGCGTCGGCCGGCCAGTCGTCTCCCGGCGACGGGAGCGACGCCGACGCCGCCGAACGGAGTAGCTCCCGGGGGACGAGCGGAACCGAGAACGGCCAGGTGAATCCGGCGACCGAGGACCGGGCCGAGGGGAGTTCGGCCGCCGTCGGCGAGAGCGCTTCGGACGGCGGCGAGCGAACGGAGACCGGCGGCGAGAGCAGTTCCGACGGTGGCGAGTCGTCGGAGACCGCCACCGATAACGCCGCGGAGACGGTCAGCAGCGGCGGCACCGCGGCCGTCGTCGAGGAGCGCGAACTGACTCGCGTCCCCGTCGGCGAACTGGACGACCGCGTCGGCGAGGACGTTCGCCTCGAAGGTGAGGTGACGAACGTCCGCCAGACGAGCGGTCCGACGGTGTTCGAACTCCGCGACGAGAGCGGTACCGTCGACTGCGCCGCCTTCGTCGAGGCCGGCGTCCGCGCGTACCCGGACGTCGTCGAGGCCGACGTCGTCCGTCTGGAGGGCGAGGTCCGCAACCGGCGCGGCGAACTCCAGGTCGAGACGGAGTCGCTCGTCGCCCTCCAGGACGACGAGGAGGCAGACGTCGAACGGCGGATGGCCGACGCACTGGACGAACGCGCCCGCCCCGACGCCGTCGACCCGCTCGCGGACGACCCGGCCGTTGAGGGCCTGAGCGACGAACTTGTCGAGGCGGCCACGGCCATCCGGAAGGCCGTCATCACCGACCGACCCGTCATCGTGCGCCACTCCGCGACCGCCGACGGCTACGTCGCCGGCGTCGCCATCGAGCGAGCGACGCTCCCGCTCGTCCGCGAGGAGCACCGCAACGCCGACGCCGAGTACCACTACTTCGACCGCCGACCCCTGGAGGGCGGCGTCTACGACATGGACGACGCCACCAAGGACGCGACGCAGATGCTGGAGAACCGCGAGCGCCACGACGAGAAGGTGCCGCTGTTCGTCTTCGTCGCCGCCGGCGGCACCCGCGAGAGCCTCGACGGGTTCGAACTCCTGGACGTCTACGGCGCGCCCCGCGTCGTCCTCGACGACGCCGACGCCGACGACGAGGTCGTCGACTCCGTCGACACCATCGTCAGCCCGGCGCTCTCGGACGCGCCGGAGACCACCGCGACGGCGCTGGCCGCCAACGTGGCTGCCCACGTCAACGGCGACGTGCGCGCCGACCTGGGCCACCTGCCCGCGGTGAGTTTCTGGGACGACGCGCCCGAGGCGTACCTCGACGTCGCGGCCGACGCCGGCTACGACGAGGAGTCGGTCCGCGAACTCCGCGAGGCCGTCGCGCTGGAGGCGTTCTACCAGTCCTACGAGGACAAGCGCGAACTCGTCACCGACCTGCTGTTCGGCGACGAGGAGACGGACGTCGGCGGCCTGGCCGCCAACGTCGCCGAGCAGTTCCGCACCAAACTCGACGCCGAGGTGGAGACGGCCAGCGCGAACCTCGACGTCCGGGACGTGGGCGACGACACCGTCGCCGTCCTCGACACCGCGGCGTTCACCCACCACTACGACTTCCCGCCGTCGACGCTCCTGCTCGACGAACTGTACCGGCGGCAGGGCGACGACGTGGACGCCCTCGTCGGCGTCGACGAGGACACGCTGTACGTCCGGACCGGCGAGTCCGTCGACGTCCACCAGGTCGCCTGGGACGTCGCCGAGCGCGTCCCGGACGCCGGCGTCACCGCGCGGAGCGCCCGCGAACAGAGCATCCGGTTCCTGGGCGGCGAGCGCGACGC
This sequence comes from uncultured Halobacteriales archaeon, assembly GCA_964565905.1. Lineage (GTDB taxonomy): Archaea > Halobacteriota > Halobacteria > Halobacteriales > Haloarculaceae > Halomicrobium. The sequence continues at coordinate 14,697 of CAZMGU010000026.1, read as the reverse complement.
CGTCCTGGACGCGACGCTCGACGCCGTCGCCGACACGCTGTAACCGCCGCCCATTCTCCCGGTTTCCGCTCGACCCCAGTGGTAACGCCGTTCCGGTATCCCGATGCACCGACGGTGCGAGCGGCGAGCCGAGACTGAAGTACCGACCCGGTGAACACGACGGTGATGACGGACGATCAGCACGTCGACGAAGCCGACGTCGACTGGACGGAGTACGACCACGGGAACCACGCGTTCCGCAGGAAGCGACTCGGCGCGGCCGCCGGGGGCGAGGAACTGGGCTGTAGCCTGTACGAGGTGCCCGACGGCAAGCGGACCTGGCTCCGCCACTACCACACGGGCAACGGGGAGGCGATGTTCGTCCTCGACGGCGAGGGGACGCTGTTCCTCGGACCGGACGCCGAGGAACGCGCGCTCACCGCGGGGGACTACGTCGCGCTCCCGGCCGGCGAGCGCGGGACGCACGCCGTCGAGGGCGGCGAGGGTGGCCTGCGCTACCTGGTGGCGTCGACGATGCGCGAACCGGACGTGACGATGTATCCGGACGACGGTAAGGTGGGCCTGTACGCCGGGAGTCCCCCGGGCGGGGACCGGTCGACGCGGACGCTCTCGAAGTACCTCGACGTCGACGCGGAGGTGCCCTACTGGGACGACGAGTGAGTTCGAGAGACAGCGGTCGGTCGTCGATCGGACGAGCGACGGCGAAAATGGCCGCTTAATCCGCGTGCGGGGCAGCGTTCGAGGAACGGCTGAACTTCTCGGTGACCGACGGGGAGTCCTCCGGGGCCTTGTAGTAGGCGATGAGGCTCCAGATGACCAGGCCGGCGGCCGCGCCGAGGGCGGACCCGAGGAGGTCCATCGAGTAGAAGGCGAAGCCCTGTCCCGAGAGGACGACGAGCGTCGGGACGCTCGTCTTGTGCGGGACGGAGGCGTTCTCGTCGAGGAGGGTCGGAACGAGGCTGGCTATCGCGACGATGCTACCGGCGAGGATGACGATGTCTTGCCACATTGTTGGGTAGGTGTCCGTTTACTCCGGGGAGAGGCCGCGAGAACCACAGCGGGCGACCGGAGCAACTTCAGCTAGAATTAGGTACTCGGACTGTAGTAAACGTTTGCATTACAGGACGGGTGGGTACGTCGTCACCTCTCACGGGTGATTAATCGTGGGTAACCCCGTCGTTCTCGTGACGATCCACGGGTCGGCCCGGAGACACCGGGCCGGCCCCGGCCCACGAGCGACACGCTTATTCGCCCGAGACGACCAGTCACTGGCAACGCAACCGATGAGCACCGAGACGCCGGACCCCACCGAGACGGACGCCTTCGAGGCGGTCTGCGAGGAACTCGTGGAGCGCATCCTCGCCGGCGACGTCGAACGCGACGACGTCGAGAGCGCGAAGATGGAGGTCTGTTCGGAGCACTCCGCGCCCAAGGTGCCCAAGAACTCGGAGATAATGGACCACGCGCCGAACGAGCGGCGCGAGGAACTGGAGGCAGTGCTCCAGCGAAAGCCCGTCCGGACCGCCTCGGGCGTCTCCCCCATCGCCATCATGACCTCGCCCGAGCGCTGCCCGCACGGGAAGTGCCTCTACTGCCCCGGGGGCCCCGACTCGGAGTTCTCCTCCTCCCAGAGTTACACCGGGCACGAGCCCGCGGCCGCACGCGGGGAGCAGAACGACTACGACCCCTACGGCCAGGTGACCCTGCGGCTCAACCAGCTCAGAGAGATCGGCCACCCCGTCGACAAGGCCGAGTTGATCCTGATGGGCGGGACGATGACCGCCCGGAGCCACGACTACCAGGAGTGGTTCGTCAAGCGCGCGCTGGAGGCGATGAACGACTTCGACGTCGACGCGCCCCCCGAACCCGCCGAAGAGGTCAGCTTCGCGGAGGACGCAGACGAGTACGAGTTTCGCTACCTCGAGGACGTCGTCGCGGAGAACGAGACGGCGGACGTCCGCAACGTCGCGACGACGTTCGAGACCAAGCCCGACTGGTGCGACCCCGAGCAGATCGACCGGATGCTCGACCTCGGCGGGACGAAGGTCGAGGTGGGCGTCCAGACCACCTTCGAGCGGATCAACCGCGAGATGCACCGCGGCCACGGCACCCAGGCCTCCATCGACGCCAACCGGCGACTGCGGGACTCGGGGTTCAAGGTCGGCTTCCACATGATGCCCGGCCAGCCCGGCATGTCGAAGGAGATGTGCCTGGAGGACTTCCGGCGCATCTTCGAGAACTCGGAGTGGCGGCCGGACTACCTCAAGATATACCCGACGCTCGTCGTGGAGGGGACGGTCACCTACGACTGGTACCGCAAGGACGAGTTCCAGCCCCTCGAGAACGAGGAGGCCGCGGAACTCGTCGCCGAGATAAAGGAGATGATACCGCGCTACACGCGCCTCCAGCGGGTCCAGCGCGACATCCCGGCGGACTTCATCGAGGGCGGCGTCTGGAAGTCCAACCTCCGACAGCTGGCCCGCCAGCGGATGGACGAACACGGCTGGACCTGCGACTGCGTCCGCTGTCGCGAGGTGGGGATGAACGACGAGGACCCCGAAACCGTCGAACTCGACGTCATGACCTACGAGTCCGGCGGCGGGACGGAGCACTTCATCAGTTTCGAGGACTTCGAGAAGGACCTTCTCGTCGGCTTCTGCCGCCTGCGATTCCCGAACGACCCCGTCCGCCGGGAACTGGACGACGCCGCCATCGTCCGCGAACTCCACGTCTACGGGAGCCAGGTCGGCGTCGGGAGCGCGGCGCGCGACGCCGGGGAACGGGCGAGCGACTCGGACGTGGGCCAGCACCAGCACCGGGGGTACGGCCGCCGCCTCCTCGCGAAGGCCGAGGAACTCGCCGCCGACGCCGGCTACTCCAAACTCGCGGTCATCTCGGGCATTGGCGTCCGGCAGTACTACCGCGAGAAACTCGACTACCGCCAGGATGGGCCGTACGTCTCGAAGCAGTTGTGAGGTTCCAGCGGAGGACCGAAGGCCCGTTTTGCCCACGTTTTTGGGCCCGGGAACCCAACCCTGGGGCATGAGTCGCCCCGTCGACCGCCTGTGGGAGAACGTCGTCGAGATAACGGCGGCGCTCGTGACGGGCGTCTGGATGGTGGCGCTGTTCACGGGGCAGTCGTGGTGGCTCCTCGCGCTCCTCCTCGGCTACGTCGTCGTGGTCCCCATCGCCACGTTCCTCGCGGGCGAGGCCGACGAGACGGACCCGGCGACCGACGACGGGTCAGAACCCGAGCGAGAGCGGGCGGCGACCGGTTCGGCCGACGCTGCGCTCGGGACGCTCCGCGAGCGGTACGCCCGCGGCGAGTTGAGCGAGGAGCAGTTCGAGCGAAAACTCGAACGGATACTGGCGGTCGAGACGGTGGAGGACGCGAGGGAACGCTACGCACCGCGGCGGTCGGAGGGGCGAACGGGGGAGGAACGGGACCCGGACGAGCGAGACGCCGACGGGGGAACCGTGAACGACCGAAATCGGGACGCCCGGCGACCCGTCGAACCGCGCGAACGCGAGACGGAGCGCGAATAGTGGCCCGCGAGATAGCCGACGGCGTCTGGTACCTCGACCTGGGCCTCGTCCCGCCGTTCGCGTCGAACTCGTTCCTCGTGGACGACTCGAAGGTCGATGAGGGAGCGGCGAACGGGGACGACGACGCCGAAAGCGACGGCGACGTGACGCTCTGCGACGCGGGTCTCTGGTGGAACGATCCGTCCGTCCGCGACGAACTGGCGGACGCGGGCTACGGCCCCGGAGACCTGGACCGCGTGCTCGTCACCCACTACGACCTGGACCACGTCGGCGGGCTGAAACGCCTGCTGCCCGAGTTCGACGGGCCGGTGTACGTCGGGCGGCCCGACTACGACGTTCTGAATCGCGACGAGCACCCGCCGTGGGCCCACCACAAGGGGCTGTTCCACCGTGTGACGAGGCGACTGTTTCCGCTCCCCGACTCCCTCGACGTGCGCCCAGTGGACGACGGCGACCGGATCGGTCGGTTCACCGCCTACCTCACGCCCGGGCACAACCCGGGCCACGTCGTCTACGTCCACGACGCCGGCGTCGCCCTGCTCGGCGACCTGGTGTGGGAGGACGACGGCGCGCTGACGACGCCCTTCTGGCTGGACTCTTACGACATGCGGGCGCTCCGGGAGAGCGTCCGCGACCTGTCCGACCGCGCCGGGGAGTTCGAGGTGGCCGCGATGGCCCACGGAGCGCCCATCCTGACCGGCGGCGACGACGCGCTGCTCGCGCTCGCGAACCGGCTGTGAGGTGGGGCGGGGCCGTGAGAGGGGGTGTTTTTGTGGTAGCGGGCCGTCGTCTTGCGCATGAGTCCCACGGTGGCGGTCGTCGGTGCCGGCGCCGCAGGCGCCGCGACGGCCTACGCGCTCCGGGACGAACCGGTCGACGTGACCGTGTTCGAGAAGACCGGCGACGTCTGCGGGCGCGCCGCGACGCGACAGGCCAGGGGATGTACGTTCGACTACGGCGCGAACTACCTGACGGGTGACGACGACCGGGTGAACGACGTCGTCACCGGGGAACTGCCCACCGATGGCCTCGTCGACGTGACGGACCCGATGTGGACCTTCGACGAGCACGGGGCGGTGAGCGAGGGGGACGGGCGCGACGAACGGCGCTGGACGTACGAGGACGGTCTCTCGCAACTCGGGCGACGGCTATTCGGAGCCACCGACGCCGCAGTGAACCGCCGGACGCGGGTCGACACCGTCGAGCGGGCGGACGACGTCTGGCGAGTCCACGACGCCGACGGCGAGGACTGGGGGGCGTTCGACGCCGTCGTCCTGACGCCGCCCGCCCCCCAGACCGCCGACCTGCTCGGGCAGGCGGCGTGGGAACACGTCGACTGCCGCGACCTCAGGGAGGCCATCGCGCCGGTCCCCTACCGGACGGTCGTCTCCGTCGTCCTCCACTACCCGGTCGAACTCGACGTCCCCTACTACGCGCTCGTCAACGAGGACGGGGGCCACGACGTCGGCTGGGTGGGACGCGAGGAGTGCAAGCCGGGCCACGTCCCCGACGGCGAGAGCCTCCTGGTCGTCCAGATGGCGCCGGAGTGGTCCGCCGAGTACTTCCGCGAACCCGTCCCCTCCCTCGTCGACGCCGCGGCCGAGAAGACCGCCGCCTTGCTCGACGACGACCGCCTGATCGAACACGACTGGACCGACCACCAGCACTGGCGCTACGCGCTGCCAGACGACGGCCCCGACCAGGGGACGCTCGACGAGGCGACCGACCACGACCTCTTCTTCGCGGGCGACTGGGTGGTCGGGGAGGCGCGCCTCCACGCGGCGCTCCGGAGCGGTCTGGACACCGGCGACGCGGTGGCCGACCACCTGGCCTGACCGGCCATCAGTCCCGGGCGACGACCGTGACGATGCCGGTCTCCGAGGTGACGTTTTCGCCGAGTTCACCGCCCGACGTGTCCACCGAGTATTCGTACTCGCCGGCGGTCGCGTTCGCCCGGGCGGTGACCGGGAGGGTCACCGTCACCGCATCACGGCGCTCCTCCCACATCCAGATGGGTGGATACGACTGCAGGGTCAGGTCGTTCGGCGGGTCGGTCGTCACGTTCGCGTAGTCGAACGACACCGGACCCGTAACCGTGGCGACGCGCACGCTGGTCACGTTCCGCGCTTCGACGGTCACCGACTTCGTCTCGCCGGGTTCGAGGGTGACGTCCGGGGCGACGACCGGTTCCGTCGGTGCGGCCCTCGGCGTCGAACAGCCGGCGAGGACGAGCAGGAGGACGGCGACCAGCGGGATCCATCGCATGCGACGAGGCACACCACGCGGTGACAAAGGCGTTGCGACGGGCGGGGACGCCGTCCGGCTGACCGGTCGCCAAGCGACACGCCTTTCCACCGCGCACGTCCACTCGAAACATGGACCAGAAGCGGGAGCTGACGAGCGTCGACCTCGCGGCGCTGGTCGGGGAGTTGCGCCGGTACGAGGGGGCCAAACTCGACAAGGCCTACCTCTACGAGGACGACGACCTCGTCCGCCTGAAACTGCGGGACTTCGACGAGGGGCGGGTGGAGCTGATCATCGAAGTCGGCGAGACGAAGCGGGCCCACCCCGTCGCGCCGGAACGCGTCCCCGACGCCCCCGGCCGACCGCCCAACTTCGCGATGATGTTGCGCAACCGCCTCTCCGGGGCGGACCTCGTCGGCGTCGAGCAGTTCGAGTTCGACCGGATCATCCAGTTCCACTTCGAGCGCGAGGACAACTCGACGACGGTCGTCGCGGAACTGTTCGGGGACGGCAACGTCGCCGTGCTGGACGAACACGGCGAGGTCGTCGACTGCCTCGACACCGTCCGGCTGAAGTCCCGGACCGTCGCGCCGGGAGCGACCTACGAGTTCCCGTCGGCGCGGTTCAACCCGCTCACCGTCGACTACGAGACGTTCGTCGCGCGCCTGCGCCAGTCCGACGCCGACGTCGTCCGGACGCTAGCGACCCAGTTGAACTTCGGCGGCCTCTACGGCGAGGAACTGTGCTCGCGTGCCGGCGTCGAGTACAACCAGGCCGTCGAGGACACCACCGACGAGGAGTTCGAGGCGCTGTACGACGCCGTGGAGAGGCTGGCGACCCAGTTGCGCGAGTCGGACCTCGACCCGCGCGTGTACTACGAGGGGGACGAGAGCGGCGACGGCGGCGAAGGAGGTGCGGTCGAGGACGGGGACGAGGAGGACGCCGGCCGGCGCGTCGACGCGACGCCCATCGCCCTGGAGGAGTACGACCACCTCCGGAGCGAACCGTTCGAGACGTTCACCGACGCCCTCGACGACTACTTCTACCACTTCGAGGAGGACGCCGCGGAGAGCGCGGGCGGCGGGTCCGACCGGCCCGACTTCGAGGCGGAGATAAACAAGTACGAGCACATCATCCGCCAGCAGCAGGAGGCCATCGACGACTTCGAGGCGCAGGCCGAGGCCGAACGGGAGAAGGCCGAACTGCTCTACGCGCGCTACGACCTGGTCGCCGAGATACTGTCAACGGTCCAGGACGCCCGCGACGAGGACGTCCCGTGGGAGGACATCGAGGCGAAGTTCGAGGCTGGGAAGGAACGGGGCATCCCCGCGGCCGAGGCCGTCGTCGGCGTCGACGCCAGCGAGGGCACCGTCACGCTCGAGATCGACGACACGCGCGTCACCGTCGAGGCCTCGATAGGCGTCGAGAAGAACGCCGACCTGCTCTACCAGGAGGCGAAGCGGGTCGAGGGGAAGAAGGAGGGGGCGCAGGCGGCCATCGAGGACACGCGCGAGGACCTGGAGGCCGCGAAGGAGCGCCGCGACGAGTGGGAAGCCGAGGACCATGACGGGAGCGGCGCGGCCGACGCAGACGAGGATGAGGCGGAGGAGGACGTCGACTGGCTCTCGGAGAACTCCATCCCAGTCCGCCAGACCGAGCAGTGGTACGAGCGGTTCCGCTGGTTCCACACCAGCGACGGCTACCTCGTCATCGGCGGCCGCAACGCCGACCAGAACGAGGAACTCGTCAAGAAGTACATGGAGCGCGGCGACAAGTTCCTCCACGCGCAGGCCCACGGGGGGCCGGTCACGGTACTGAAGGCGACGGGGCCCAGCGAGTCGTCGCGGGACGTCGACCTACCCGACTCCAGCGTCGACGAGGCGGCCACCTTCGCCGTCTCCTACTCCTCCGTCTGGAAGGACGGGAAACACGCGGGCGACGTGTACATGGTGGACCCGGACCAGGTGTCCAAGACCCCCGAGAGCGGCGAGTACCTGGAGAAGGGCGGGTTCGCCATCAGGGGCGACCGGACCTACTTCCGCGACCAGGAGGTGGACGTCTCCGTCGGCATCACCTGCGAGGACGAGACGCAGGTCATCGGCGGGCCGACGCCCGCCATCGAACCGAAGGCCGAGACCACCATCCGCGTCGAACCCGGCCAGTTCGCCCAGAACGACATCGCCAAGCGCCTCTACCGCGAGTTCAAGTCCCGTTTCACCGACGATTCGTTCGTGCGGAAGGTCGCCAGCCCCGACCGCATCCAGGAGTTCCTCCCGCCGGGCGGCAGTCGGTCGGTGGAGTGAGGGCGTAGTGACGGCGGCAACGGCGTCGTCACGGCTCGCACCGACCAGCTAGATTTATCTCCTCTCCCGTCCTATCAGTAGACGTTGATTACTGGTCGGCAGCGGCGCCACCACACTCGGTGACGAGCCTCCGGAATCGACGGTGACATCAATGTTCGAAGAAGCAATTCGCTATCCGTGGAAGGGGGAGGACCACCTGAAGAACGTCGCTATCGGGGGCGTCCTGACGCTACTGAGCTTCCTGCTCGTGCCGATGTTCGTCGTGTTCGGGTACGTAGTGGAAGTGATCCGACGGGTGGGCACCGGTGACGTCGAGGAACCGCCGGCCTACGAGGACTGGGGAACCCTCCTCGTGGACGGGTTCAAGGCGTTTGTCGTCACGCTGGTGTACTCGCTGATCCCCGCGCTGATCTTCGCGTTCGCGGTGTTCAGCTGGTTCGTCCCGGTGGTCGTCTCGTCGGGAAGCGAGCCGTCCGGCGGCCTGGTCGCGCTCGGGTTCGTCCTCGGACTCGGCGTGTTCCTGGTGGCCCTGGTCGTCTCGCTCGCGTTCGCGTACGTGACCCCCGCCGCCGTCGCGGCGTTCGCCCGCACCGGCCGCGTCGGCGCGGCGTTCTCGCCGACCGAACTCCGTTCGATCGGTGGCCACCGCGGCTACGCCGTCGCCTGGGTCGTCGCCCTCGGCGTGACTCTCATCGCGGGCGCTATCAGTAGCGCGCTCTCCGTGACCGGCGCCGGCGCCATCCTGGGTGCGTTCGTCGTCTACTACGGCACCGTCGCTGCCGCCTACGCCATCGGCGAAGGTGTCGGCGACGTCCCCGTCGTCGAAGAGCGCGAGGAGGTCGCCATCGACGAGTCGGCCGCGTGACGACGCGGGCCGAATGACAGCGCACTTGTTTTGTGAACCGGAAGCTACCGTATGCGGATCCAGAGCCGGGAGCAGACGGAAGCGGGTCGCGAGCGGGTCGCCCTCGTGCCGGAGACGCTCGACGACCTGTGGCACCTGACGTACGTCCTCGAACCGGGCGACACGGTCTCCGGGGACACCACCCGGCGCATCCAGCGCAACGACGACCAGATGCGCGACACCGGCGGGGAGCGCGAACCGATGTGGGTCGCCATCCGCGTCGAGGACGTGGAGTTCGCGAAGTTCGCCAACCGACTCCGCGTCGGCGGCGAGATAGTCGGCTGCTCGCGCGAGGACCAGCTGGATTTCCACCACACGCTCAACGTCGAACCGAACACGGAGATAGAGGTGGAGAAGCGGTGGAAGCCCGACCAGGAGGAGCGCCTGGCGGACGCCGTCGAGGCCACCGAGAACCCGGACGTCGCCATCGCCACCGTCGAGGAGGGCGAGGCCCACGTCCACACCGTCGCCCAGTACGGCACGGAGTCGCGCGCGACCATCACCGGGACGACGGGGAAGGGCGACTACGCCCGCCCGCGCGAGGAACTGTTCGCGGAACTGACCGACGTCCTCCGGCGGCAGGACGTGGACGCCTACATCCTCGCGGGGCCCGGCTTCACCAAGCAGGACGCGCTGGAGTACGTCGAGGACGAGGCGCCCGAGGTGGCCGAGAACACGACGGTGGTCGACACGAGCGCCGTCGGTGACCGGGGCGTCCACGAGGTGCTCAAACGCGGCGCGGTCGAGGAGGTGCAGGCCGAGACGCGCATCGCCGAGGAGGCCGACCTCGTCGACGAACTCACGCGCCGGATCGGCGAAGGAGCGAAGGTCGCCTACGGTCCTGAGTCCGTCGCCGAGGCTGCGGATTTCGGCGCCATCGAGGAGTTGCTCGTGCTCGACGAACACCTCCGGCGCGAGCGGTCGGCCGCCGAGTGGGACGTCGACGTCGACGAGATAATCCGGACGACCGAGCAGAAAGGCGGCGACGTCACCGTGTTCTCGGGCGAGTTCGCCCCGGGGCAGCAACTCGCGAATCTCGGCGGTATCGCGGCGCTACTCCGGTACCGGATCGAGTAGTTTCGGTTTTGATACTCGCGGGGATACCCTTTTTTAGTACGACGAGCAGTTTCAGGTAATCGGTCCGGGGGGATGCCATCACATGACATTCGACGAATCGACGGACTTCGCTCGACAGGTCGCGGACCTGAACCGGTACGGACAGGCGCTCAACCAGTGTGAGTCGGTCGACGAGGTGGTCTCGCTCACGCTGGAGGCCATGTCGCTCCTGTTCGACACGGCGTACACGACGTTCGTGGCGGTTCGCGAGGGGGACCTCCGCGTCGTCCACAGCACGAACCCGGGGCTGTCGGCGGACGACGAACCGGGGGAGACGGCGGTAGACGCCTTCGAGGCCGGCGAGACGGTCGTTCGGGCGGGTGAGTCGGTCCGCGTCGACCCCGACTCCGGCGTCGCGTCGGCGCTGGCGGTGCCCGCACAGGTCGTCGACGAGGTGACCGCCGTCCTGGTGATGCGTTCGACCGACGCGGACGCGTTCGACGACGCGCACGTGCGGCCGATGGAGATACTCGCCTCCCACGCCGCAACGGCCATCGGCAACATCAGGTCCCGTGAACGCCTCCAGCGGGCCCACGAGGACCTGGAGACGCGCAACGAGATGATCCAGATGTACGACCGATTGCTCCGGCACGACCTGGGAAACGACCTCCAGGTCATCTCGGGGTTCGCGGACACGCTGGCGGCGGAACTCGACGGCGAGAAGCGGGAGTACGCGGGCAAGATACAGCGCGCCGCTCGGAGTTCCGCGGACCTCATCGGCCGGGTCGGCGACCTCGTGTCCACGCTCGAACGGCAGGACGAACCGGAGCCACGGAGTCTGCGCTCGATACTGACTGCCGTCGTCGACGACAACCGGTCCCAGTTCGACGGACTCACGGTCGCGTTCGACCCCGAGGACGTCGACTACCGCGTCTACGGCGGGGAGCTGCTGCACTCCGTGTTCGACAACCTCCTGACGAACGCCGTCGCCCACAACGAGGAACCCGTCACCGTCCGGATCGACGCCGAGGCGACCGGCACCGACGAAGTCGTCGTCACCGTCGCCGACGACGGGTGCGGCGTCGCCCCCGAAGTTCGCGACGACCTGTTCGAGATGGGTGCGAAGGGACCGGACAGTTCGGGCACCGGGTTCGGACTCGGGTTCGTCCGGGCGCTCACCGAGTCCTACGGCGGCGGCGTCGCCGTCGAGGAGAGCGACGAGGCGGGCGCGGCGTTCCGGATCCGTCTCCAGCGGGTTTAGTCGCCGTCGACGGCGTCGAGCGAAACGCTCAGGCCGTCCTCGGCGAACCGGACGTCGCCGTCGTAGGCGTCGGCGACCGATTCGAGCATCTCCTCGTGTCGATCCTCGGTGTGCGGGTAGAGGTGCGTCAGGTAGACCCGGCCGACGTCGGCGTCGGCGGCGGCGAGCGCGTCGCCCAGTTGCGACGGCGTCGGGTGATTGGAGACGTCGACGTCGTCGGGAAACGAGCAGTCGTGGGCCAGCGCCGCCGCCCCGTCAGCGAACTCGATCAGTTCGGGGAACGCCTCGGAGTCACCGGAGAAGACGAACGACGCCTCGCTCTCCGGGTGCGTGAACCGGTAGGCCAGACACTGCATCGAGTGGCGCGTCTCCGTCGACGCCACGTCGAAACCGGCCAGGGAGAACGCCCCCTCGACGTCGCGGACGGTCAGGTCGAGGCGGTCCTGCATGTACTCGTGGAGTTCCAGGAGGCCGTCGACCAGGTCCGCCGTCCCCGGCGGGCCGGCGACGGTCAGTTCCGTCGCGCCGGCGAGCCACCGGGCCTTCAGCAGGACGTCGAGGTCGGAGACGTGGTCGAGGTGGTGGTGGGTGAGGAGGACGGCGTCGACCCCCTCGTAGCCCACGTCGGTGCGCTGGAGCGCGTGGAGGACGCCGCTCCCGCAGTCGACGAGCAGGCGGTCGTCGCCGGACTCGACCAAGAGGCCAGTCTGGAATCGACGGCCGGTTGGCATCGCGGAACCAGTGCCGAGAAACGTCACGCGCATACGCGGACCGACTCGGTGGAGGGCCAAAGTCGTTGGCGTCAGCGGGAACCGGAACGGGGTCGAACCCGCCCGGGGGGCAGGCAGGTGGCCGCCGACTGCGGGGAACGGCGGGACGGCCCCCGTGTCCGGTGGGCCGGACCGACGTTCCCGGGGGCGGCGCGTTTTCACATAGGAAGCGTCCCCTCAAAACCCCACCCAAGGCTCAAAACTAGTTTTGAGCGTACGTCCGGTACCCCCACCAGCCGACCAGGACGGCGACGACGAGCAGGCCACCGAGGAAGAACGCGAGGCCGGGGGAGACCCCCGCACCGGCGCTCCCGGCCGCGGCGACGTCCGCGGCACCGGTGGTCGCTTCGACCGCCTCGGTACTCGTCGGCGCAGCGGTCGGCGTCTCGGACGCCGTCGACTCGACGTCCTGGACCGAGAATCCGCCGCCACCGCCCTCGGTCGCCGTCTCCGGAGCGGCGTCCGTCGGGGTCGCCGCCGCCTCGTTCGCCAGTTCTGGGTCCCCATCCGAGTCACTCGCCACGGGACCCGAACCAGCCCCGGCACTCGACCCCATGCGCGGGAGGACGCCGCCGCCGTAGAGGCTCTGCATCGCGACGCTCGCCAGCGCCAGGACGCCGACGGTCGGGAGCAGACGCTTGACCAGCGTCTTCAGCGAATCCTTCCGCTCCGGGGTGCCGACGAACAGGACGAGGGGTTCGTCCGGCGGTTCGTACACCGTCATCTCCTGGCCCTTCTCGGAGTAGCGCGTGCCGGCGACCGCGATGAGGTCCTCCGCCTCCAGTTTCTCGAGGTGGTAGGACACCTTCTGGATCGACATGTCGAGACGGTCGGCTATCTCCGAGGGAGTCCCCGGTTCGTCGTAGATGGCGTTGAGCACGGCCCGAGCGGTCTCGGAGGAGAGGGCGTCGAGGAGCGGTTCGACGTCCTCGTCGACGCCGACCACCTCCATGTCCCCCTCCTGGGCCGTGCTCACGTCGGGGCCTCGCGAGGGCAACAGCGACATACGCCTACCAGGCACGTCCTCCGTAATGAACTTCGTGGACGCTCAGTCCGATTTTGAGCGACCCCGTCGTGCAGTTCCCATCAGTCGCCCGAAGCTTCGAGCAGTTCGTCGGGCCGCGTCGAGAGGGTCTCCAGCGGCGGCCGGACCGTCGCGGATTCGATCACGCCGCGAGCGGCGAGGCCCGCCTTCACCGACGGCGCGAACCCGTGCTCGCGGGAGTAGGCGAAGGCGGGGTCGACGGTCGCTAGCTGGTGGCCGCGCGCCCGGTCCAGATCGCCCTCGGCGACGGCCTCGGCCGCGTCGCGCATGATCTCGGGAAAGAGGTGCGTGAGCGCGTTGACACCACCGTCAGCGCCCATCGAGAGCCCCGCGAGGAAGGCGGCGTCCCACCCCTGGTAGACCTCGAAGTCGTCGGGCGTCCGCCGCAGGACGTCGCCGAAGTAGGTGACGTCGCCGCCCGAGTCCTTGATGCCGGCGACGCCGTCGTGGTCGGCCAGGTTCGCCACCGCGTCGACGGGTATCTCCTGGCCGACGGTCTGGGGGACGTTGTACAGGTACGCCGGGAGCGAGGCGTCGTCGAGGACCGCCCGGAAGAACGACTCGTTCCCCTCCGCGGACGCCTGGCCGCCGAAGTACGGCGGAACGACGAGGACGGAGTCGGCACCGGCCGCGTCGGCGTCGTCGACGTGCCCGCGTACAGAGTCGACCGCCGTCCCGCCGACGCCGGCCATCACCGGTACCCGCCCGTCGGCGGCGTCGACGGTCGTTGCTATCACGGTCCGGCGCTCCTCGTCGGTGAGACTCGTGAACTCGCCGGTCGTCCCGCAGGGGACGAGGCCGTCGATACCCGCCGTGATCAGGTGCTCGACGACCGATTCGAGACCGGCCAGGTCGAGGGAACCGTCGTCGTGCATCGGCGTTACGATGGGGCAGCGCAGGTCAAAGGAGTCCTCCATACCTAGGCGACGGACGCCGGCCGGTTAGGTTTCACTTTCACTCCGCGGACCAAACCCACTTGACTGCGCGGCCCCACTCTGTGGGTAGAGTCCAGATGGGAGGACGCGAGCGACTCGCAGCGGTCGAACCGCCGTTCGACCCCGGCGCCGTCGCCATCGACGACGCGGACGTGCTCGAACTGCTCGAGCCGGTGGTCCAGGAGTGGTGGACCGAGCAGTTCGGCGAGTTCGTCCCCGACAACGGCGGGTTCTTCACCCCGCCCCAGAAGGAAGCCATCCCGCTCATCCACGAGCGCGAGAACGCGCTCATCGCCGCGCCGACGGGGTCGGGCAAGACCCTCGCCTCCTTCACCGGCATCATCAACGAACTGTTCTGCAAGGCCCGGGAGGAGGAACTGGAGAATAGCGTCTACTGCCTCTACGTCTCGCCGCTGAAGTCGCTAGCCAACGACATCCACCGGAACCTGGAGGTGCCACTGGAAGGCATCACCGAGCGCCTGGAGGAGCGCGGCGAGGACGTCGAGATACGCCACGCCATCCGCCACGGCGACACGAGCGACGCCGAGCGGAGCAAGATGCTGGAGACGACGCCCCATATCCTCAACACGACGCCGGAGACGCTGGCGATACTGCTCAACAGCCCGAAGTTCC
>CAZMGU010000025.1:0-25022 GCA_964565905.1 uncultured Halobacteriales archaeon | reverse complement strand
CCCCGACGTCGGCCTCGTCACGACGGCCCAGCACATGAACAAGTTCGACGAGATGCGGTCGTGGCTGGAGGAACGCGGATACACCGTCCACACGCGCAGGGGCGACGAGCGACTCACCCACGAGGGACAGGTGCTGGGCTGTAACTACGCCAGTGCCGACGTCGACGCCGACCAGATGCTGTACGTCGGCGGCGGCAAGTTCCACCCGCTCGGCCTCGCGATGGAACACCCCGACAAGAAGGTCGTCATCGCCGACCCCGTCAACAACGTCGTCACCGTCGCCGACACGGAGAAGTTCATGAAGCAGCGCTACGCCTCCGTCCACAAGGCGATGGACGCCGAGCAGTGGGGCGTCATCTTCTGTACCAAGATCGGACAGGGTCGCTGGGACCAGGCCCAGGAGATAGTCGAGAACAACGAGAACGCCTACCTCATCACCATGGACGAGGTGACGCCGGACCGCCTGACGAACTTCGGGATGGACGCCTACGTCAACACCGGGTGTCCCCGCATCACGACCGACGACGGCCCGCAGTTCAAGAAGCCGATGCTGACGCCTCAGGAGTACCGCATCGCCGTCGGCGAGGAGGACCTGGAAGCGCTGGAGTTCGACACCTTCCACGGTACCTGGTAACTCCCGCGAGGCCGGCAGTCGCGTGCCTAGACGGGACCGATTTGGAATTCGCAGTCCGATTCCAGATATTGATAGCTGGAGGCCAGCCTATTTGCGTCCGACTCCGAGTTTTCGATGCAGTAGTTGCGATGTCAGTCGAGACCGTTCCCGAACGGCCGCGAATCCCACGGACGTCTGCGTGTGCCTGAGCCGGGTCGAAGAACTGGCTATCGTCGACTCATCGAACGATGACCACACAGGTACCAACGTCGGCGACCTACGTCGAACCGATCGACAGAGAACGAACAGAACTCACGGTGCTAGCGGTCGGAATTGCGGAGTCCGACCGCGCCGCGATGACCGAGGCGCTCGACCGACGTGTGGCCGTCGCCAGGTCTGTCGAGGCGGCCACCGCCGCCGAGGCGCTGGACAGGGTCGGGAGCGACGACGTCGACTGCGTCGTCAGCGGGGACGACCTCCCGGAGACGACCGGGATGGACCTTTTCGGCGAACTCCAGGCGGTCGAGGGGAGTTACCCCTTCGTCCTCCGGCCCACCGAGGGGTCCGAGGCGCTCGCCGCCGAAGCGGTCAACGCCGGCGTCGACGGGTACTTCCCCGCCGGCGACCGATCGTCCGACGACTTCGACCGGCTGGCGGAACGGGTCGAGACGGTCGTCGACGAACGCCGGACGCGGGAGAAACTCGGCGAGACGTGTCGGCTGTTGCTTCGGCTGACCGAGTACACCCACGACGCGCTCTGGATGTTCACCGGCGACTGGACGGAGACGGTGGTGGCGAACTCGGCGTACGAGGACGTCTGGGGCCGTTCGATGGACGACCTGATCGCCGACCCGGGAGACTTTCTGGAGGGCATCCACCCGGACGACCGCGCGTCGGTCACGGACGGGATGGAGACGCTCGCGACCGGCGAGCAGGCCGACGTCGAGTTTCGAACCCGCTCCGACGGCGACGTCCAGTGGCTCAGCGTCCACGCCGAACCCGTCTTCGACGACGACGGGGGGATCGAGTACGTCGCCGGCTACACCCGCGACGTGACGGAACTGAAGAAGCGCGCGCTCGGGATGCAGTCGCTGAACGGTGCCACGACCACCCTGCTAGAGGCCCGGGACCGGCGGGAGGTCGCGGAGATAGTCGTCGACATCGCCGAGTCGGACGTCGGCTGTCCGCTGACAGTCGTCCGGACGCACGACGAGGACCGGTCGGAACTGGTCCCGCACGCCGCCACGGAGGCGGTCGTCGAGAGCGCGAACGCCGCGGACGTCTCCGACCTGCGCGTCCTGTCCCCCGGAAACACGATCTACGACGCCTTCCAGCGCGGCGAGACGCGCCTGTTCGAGGCGGAGGACCGACTCGCCGGCATGACGCCGTCGACCGACGACATCGGCTCCCTCCTCGTGATCCCGCTCGGCACGCACGGGGTCATGACGGTCGGTTCGCTGGTCGAGAGCGACCTCGACGAGTTCGAACGGAACCTCCTCGAGATACTGGGCCGGACCGCGACCGCCGCGCTGAATCGCGTCGAGCGTGACCGGGCACTGGAGAGCTACCGGACGGAACTGGAGCAGTCGAACGAGAACCTCCAGCAGTTCGCCCACACGGCGTCCCACGACCTGCAGGAACCGCTCCGGATGGTGTCGAGTTACGTCGACCTGCTGGACGTCGAGTACGGCGACGAACTCGACGGCGAGGCGGCACAGTACATGGAGTTCGCCGTCGACGGGGCCAACAGGATGCAGGACATGATCGACGCGCTCCTGCAGTACGCGCGCGTCCAGACCAGGGCCCAGGAGTTCGAGGAGACGGACCCGAACGACGTCGTCGACCGGACGCTCGACGCGTTGCAGCTACGGATCAGCGACACCGACGCGACGGTCTCGACTGACTCGTTACCAGCCGTCAGGGCCGACCCGGACCAGCTCGGGCAGGTGTTCCAGAACCTGCTGAAAAACGCCATGACGTACGCGGCGGAGAGCGGCGTCGACCCCCGTCTGGAGATCGGAGTGACGACCGAGGACGGGCAGGTCACGTTCGAGGTATCGGACAACGGTCCCGGAATCCCGGCCGACGACCGCGAGGACGTGTTCGAGATATTCGAGCGGAACGGCTCGCACGACGCCGAGGGAACCGGGATCGGTCTCGCAGTGTGCCAGCGGATCGTGCGTCGACACGGCGGCGAGATATGGGTCGAACCGGACGAGGGAACCGGAGCGACGTTCAGGTTCACCGTCCCGGCCGCCGGGACGGAGGTGGTCGCGGATGACTGACGCCGAGGAGCCCCAGCCGGTGGAGATACTGCTCGCCGAGGACAATCCGGGTGACGTCAAACTCACTCAGAAAGCCCTGGAACGGGGCCAGGTGCTCAACAACCTCCACGTCGTCTCGGACGGCGTCGAGGCCATGGAGTTCCTCCGTCAGGAGGGCGAGTACGCCGACGCACCCGTTCCGGACCTGTTACTGCTCGACCTCAACATGCCGGAGATGGACGGCCAGGAAGTGCTCGAAGAGGTCAAGTCGGACGAGGACCTGCGGCGCATCCCGGTGGTCGTCCTGACGAGTTCCGCGGCGGAGGAGGACATCGTCCAGTCGTACGACCTCCACGCGAACGCGTTCCTGACCAAGCCGGTGGACTTCGACGGCTTCCTCGACGTCGTCGGCCGCATCGAGGACTTCTGGCTGACCGTCGTCAAACGACCCCCCGAGTGACCGTGGCGGACCAGACTACCGGACTCGACGTGCTCCTCGTCGAGGACAACCCAGGCGACGCGAAACTCGTCGAACACCACCTCTCGGACCCCGCCATCTCCCACTTCGTCGACGACGTGGACCTGACGCACGTCGAGACCCTCGACGACGCCGACGGGGCGATGTCGACGGACCCGCACGACGTGGTGCTCCTCGACCTCGGCCTCTCGGAGACGGGCGGACTCGAGACGCTCGACCGGGCCGCGTCGTTCACGGACGGACGGCCGATAATCGTGCTGACCGGGATAGACGACCGCGAGACGGCGATGGAGGCCATCGAACGCGGTGCGCAGGACTACCTCCCGAAGGGGGAACTGGACGGCGACAGGCTGGTCCGCGCGCTGCGGTACTCCATCGTTCGCCGCCGACAGGAGCGCGCGGTCGAACAGCGCAAGGACCAGTTGGACTTCTTCAACAACATCCTCCGGCACGACATCCTCAACGGGATGAACGTCATCCAGAGCAGGTCGGAGATGCTCGTCGAGGAACTCGACGGGGAGCAGCGCGAGCGGGCCGAGACCATCTCCCGGTGGAGCGACGACATCGTCGACCTGACGACGACGGTCCGGTCCGTCCTGAGCACGCTCACCGACGATTCGGGGCTGGCTCTGGAGTCCGTCCCGCTCGACCCGGTCGTCGAGAACGTGGCCGACCGCGTCCGGTCGATGTCGGCCGATACCACGGTCGAGGTGTCGAAGCCCGACGGACTGGCCGTCCGGGCCGACGGCCTGCTCGACGACGTGTTCGCCAACGTCGCGACGAACGCCGTCGAACACGGGGTCGGTGCGACTACCGTCCGGATATCGGCGTCGGAGTCGGACGGACTCGTCCGCGTGCGCATCGCCGACGACGGGCCGGGAATCGACGACGGCCGCAAGTCGACGGTGTTCGACCGCGGGGAGAAGGGAACCCGGTCGTCCGGCACCGGGTTCGGCCTCTACTTCGTCTCGTCGATGGTCGAGGCCTACGAGGGGTCCGTCTGGGTCGAGGACGCCGACGACGGCGGTGCGGCGTTCGTCGTGGAGTTGCTGCGCGCCTGATTACCGGGGCGCATTCACGAACTCTTTTCCATGATCGGTGAGAATGAGGCCACGATGGCTACCAAGCGCGCGCTGGCCCAGCAACTCGGCGTGGTGGCGGGGTTCGAGAACCCGCGGGCGCCGCTCGAACAGTACCGGACGCCGCCGGAACTCGCGGCCCACCTCGTCCACCTTGCGGACCTGCGGGGCGACGTCGAGGACCGGACTATCGTCGACCTGGGCTGTGGGACCGGGATGCTGGCGCTCGGTGCCGCGCTCCGCGGCCCCGACAGGGTCGTCGGCGTCGACATCGACCCGGCGCCGCTCGGGACGGCGCGCGTCAACGAGCGGCGAGTCGCGTCGACGACGTCCGTCTCGTGGGTGCGCGCCGACGCCACCGACGTCCCGCTGGTCACCGACGTGGCCGGGACGACGGTAGTGATGAACCCGCCGTTCGGTGCCCAGTCGGGCAACGAACACGCCGACCGGGCCTTTCTCGCGACGGCGTCCGAGATAGCCGGCGTCTCCTACTCCATCCACAACGCCGGGAGCCAGGAGTTCGTCGAGTCGTTCGCCGCGGACGAGGGCGGCGACGTCACCGACTCCTACCGGACCGAGTTCGAGTTGCCCAGGCAGTTCGAGTTCCACGAGGACGACCGGCGCGTCGTCGACGCCGAAGTATACCGCATCGACTGGGCGTAGCGCCTACCCGTTCCCGTTCCGACTTGCTATCGGCACGCGCGTCTCGTTTTGAACCGCCACCACCTCGCTCCCGTCGCGGCTGAACGTGAGGCCGCCGGCGTCGACGGCGCTCCCGTTCGCGGGAACCGGTGCGGTCCCGACCGTCTCGTTGCCCTGCGAGACGACGAACCGGAACTCCCCGTCGACGGACCGCATCGAGACGTTCCGGCCCGCCACGACGGGTGCGGCGCGGGCGGGTTCGGAGGCGTACCCGAGCGTCCGGTTCTCACCGGCCGGTCGCAGGTACACCTGGTAGACGGATCCGCCGCCGGCGAGGCTCCACCCCGTCCTGTTGACGAACACGCGCTCGCGCCAGCCGAGACCGCCCACGAGCACCGACGCCCGGCCGCGGTTCTCCAGTCGCGCCGCCCCGACCTCCGTCAGCCATATCTGTCGCCGCTCGTTCGTCACGACGACGCCGCTCGTGTTGATCCGGGGCGGCAGGTCGACGAACGGTATCTCGACGGCCCCGACGTACCGGTTCTCGACGTTCTCGGCGTACCCCACCGAGTACCCGCGGACCTCGACCGACGGCTCCGGTCCCTCCTGCTGGCCGATGGGGGCGACGTTGTAGAACACCGCCGCACCGGAGAGCGACCCGAGCAGGAGGACGACGAACGCGACGGCGACGGTCCGGTCGGAGACGCCGAGTCCGGGGAGCGAGTTCTCCGTCGAACGCGAGGCGGCCACCACGATAACCGTCGCGAGGACGAACACGAGCGCGACGCCTGCCCAGCGGAACAGGACGAACCGACCGGCGTTCCCGGGAACGTACACCGCCCAGAGCCCCTGCACCGTCGCGAACGCGAGGAGTCCGAACCAGACGCGGCGGGGGTCCGGCCACTCGTCGCGCGACCACGACAGGCCGACGCCGACGAGGACGCCGGCCAGTATCCCGATGGCGTGGCCCTGGATGGCGACGTCCGCCCACCAGGGCGTGACGACACGTGGCCGCGGCGACGTCACCGACACGGGGTTCATCACCGCGCCGATGACGAGGTCCAGCATCCGGTAGCCGAGGATAGCGAGGGCTCCGAGGACGGGGCGCTGGACGAGCGCGAACCCGGCGTACCCGAAGACGACGCCCGAGAACCCGATCACGGGACCGAGCGCGAACAGCGACGAGAACAGGCCGACGACGACGGAGGCCGCGGGGACCGCGAGGATGCGGACGTACGGGTTCGTCCAGCGGGAGGTGAACGCCCCGACGCCGCGCCCGCGCGGATAGTGCCCCCACGCGTACTCCGCGACGGAGGCGTACGCCACGGTGGCGAGGAGGTTTCCGATCAGGTGGCCCCGGCCCGCGTGGCTGAACGGCGCGGTGACCATCCCCAGCGGATAGAAGTACGACCACGAGTGGAAGGGAAGCGCGAGCGGTCGTCTTGGGTGGGCGAGGCCGCCCTGGAGGAACAGGTAGACGGAGAGGACGAACAGGGCCGTCAGGAGGGTTCCCCACGGGACGCCGTGGACGAGACGCGACCGCACCTCCGCGAACGCGGAGTCGTCCCTGCCCAGGACGACCAGCGCGAGCGTCGACACGAGGACCGAACCGACGACGACCACGCCACGGAGAGCCTCCCACGACACCGACGTCAGGACCGACATATCACGTGGCAGGAACCCCGCTGGCTTATGGTTGGCGTCCCGCGCGGGACGCCAGGGACGCACCTGCCGCGCGAGCGGCGGTCGCGGTGATTCGCTGGCGACGACCGCACCCAGGGGACGATCCGATCTTCGACCCGTCACTGCGGGAGAACACAGGTTTTTCGGGACTCCCGGCCGTTCGTTCAGGCAATGGGAGTCCGGCCGCCGGCCAACGACGACGACGAGACGCCCGACGTCATCGAGTTCGGGATAGCCGCGCTCGACGAGACCCTGAGCGACGCGAACGTTGACTATCCGACCGACGCCCGGACGCTCACGGCCGAACTCGGCCACGTCGAGGTGCCGTACGACGCCACGGGCCACAGCATCACGCTCGAACAGGCGCTCGCGGAGACCGACCGGCGTCGGTTCGAACACGAGCAGGAACTCCTCAACGCGTTGCACCCGGTGTTCGAGGCGAAGCGCGAGGCGACCGGCAACAACCTCTTCGCGCAGTTGCGTTCCCTCGTCCCGTTCTAGGTCTCGGCCGTGTCGACCGCCGTCTCCGCGGCGTCCCCGGTTCGCTCGCCGTCTTCCGCGTCGTCTCGCTCCGCTCCCTCCTCACCGATCTGGTGTGCTATTCGCTGTAGCTGTCGGGTCTGTTCGCGGTTGACGGCGACTATCATGTCCGAGAGGACACCGAACATCAGCAACTGGACGCCGAACAGCACCGCCGACCCGGCCAGGAACGCGATGACCTCGTGGGCGGTGTTCCGCACGAACCACTCGTACCCGACGTACGCGGCCAGGACGAAACCGAAGAGCGTGCTGAGCGACCCGACGCTCCCGAAGTAGAACAGCGGGTTGTTCGTCTTCGCCATCTGGTACAGCGTGACGATGATGCGCCCGCCGTCGCGGAACGGTCGGAGGTTCGTCTCCGAGTCCTCGGGCCGGGGTTCGTACGTGATGGGCACCACCTCAGTGCGGACGTCGTGTTTGACGCACTCGACGGCCATCTCCGTCTCGATGCCGAACCCGTCGGCCTGGAGGTGTAACTGGGTCGCGGATTCGAGGGTGAACGCGCGGTAGCCAGAGAGGATGTCCACGAGGTTCCGGCCGTGTATCATGGCGAACGACCGGTTGATGACGCCGTTTCCGATGCGGTTCAGCCCCGTCATCGCGCCCGGTTGCATGTTCGCGAACCGGTTCCCGATGACGTGTTCGGCCTTTCCCGAGAGGAGCGGGTCCAGCAACCGGTCGGCCTCCGAGGGCCGGTAGGTCGAGTCGCCGTCGAGCATCAGGACGTACGGGCGGTCGACGAACCGATCGATGGCCTCGCGGACCGCCTGTCCCTTGCCCGTCCCCGACTGCTCGACGACCCGGGCGCCCGCCTCGCTTGCGATGGCCCGGGTGTCGTCGGTCGATCCGCCGTCGACGACGAGCACGTGCTCGTACCCCTGCTCGACGAACTCCGTGACGACCGACCCGATGGTCTCGGCCTCGTTGAACGTGGGAACGAGGACGCAGACGTCGTCGCTATCCGCCATTGGAGGAGTTCGTCACCGCGCCGGCAAAAACCTGCGGGTCCGCCTCGCCGGCGCGCCGGCCCGCGTCCACGACGCTGGCCCGCTCGCTAGTCGTCCGCACGCCGCTCGCTCAGGTGTTCCCAGACCTCCGTGCAGCCACAGCCGTCCTCGACGTCGGCCAGGTGGTCGTCGGTGTCCGCGGGTTCGTCGTCCGCCGGGGGGTCCGCCGTCTCCTGTGTCTCCATAGTTACTAGCCTTGCGAGTAACTAATCGGCGCGACCACCAAATAGCTTCCGGGCGTGACGGGAAATCACACCGCCTCGCGTCGGGCGTCGGCGTCCCGGAGTCGTCGGATCGCATCCCTGGCGACGTCGACGTCGCACCGGTGTGTCGCGAAGACGACGTTCGTGGCGTGACGCTCCACCTGTCGGGCGACGTCCGCGAGCCGGTCCGCGTCCGCCTCGGCCGCCGAGAGGTGGAGGGTGAGCGGGACGTCGAGGCCGTCGAGTTCGCGGGCGAATCCGCGGGCCAGCGACTCGACCCAGTAGGTCGTCTCGTAGCTCACGCTGCACAGCGGGACGTAGAACCCGTCGACGTGCGGGGCGAGCGCGCGCGGATCGACGCCGGCCCGTTCGCGGAGGTTCCCGGGATACGGATCCGGATACAGCGACGCGATCAGGTCGCCGTCGACCCGGTCCGCCGCGTCGGCGACGAACCCGGTCACCACGTCGGTTCGCCACGCGTCGCGGTCGTCGCGGTCGCTGTCCGCGAACAGGCGATCGCACCGCTCGCAGTGACAGAAGGAATCGCCCGGGAACCCGAGCGTCGTCAGTCGGACGTCGCCGGCCGAACCGACCGCCTCGACGCGGTCCAGGAGCGCCGACCGGTAGTCCGGGTCCGTCGGGCAGACAGTCCCCCAGTGGTGGCCCTCCGCGTCGGGCGTCGCGCGGACGCCGTCCCGGGTGACCGCAGCGCGTTCGGGGTTCGCCTCGACGGTGGCCGTGTCACCCCAGCAGGCGACGCAGTTCACCGCGCCGTCGACGGGGTCGCGACGCTGGCCGCTCGCCCGCTCCGCCCGGTAGTAGACGAGTCCGTCCCGGTTCCCGCGGGCGACGTCGGCGTCGTCGGCGAGGATGCCGTACATACCGACCGTTCCAGCGGGACCGGACGTAAAGGTACGGCTCCACCGGCCGCGGGGAGTCCGTACCGGCCAGTTTTTGTACTCGCCGTCGGAACGTCCGCCAATGACTGGCGGGGCGCGCGACGTCTTCGACCTGATCGGACTGACGAAGTACGAGGAGACGGCGCTCGAGGAACTGATCACGCTCGGGCAGACGACGGCACCGAACCTCTCGGAGGCGACGGGCATCCCGAAGGCGCGCATCTACGGCGTCCTCGACGCCCTCTCCGACCGGGGGTTCATCAAGGTCATCCCCGGCCGGCCGAAGCAGTACCAGGCCAAACCGCCGGCCGCCATCCTCGACCGGGCCGTCGAGAACCAGCGCCAGGAGTACGAGCAGTTCCAGACCGAACTCGACGCGCGCCGCGAGGCGTTCCTCGACGAGTACGAACCTCGCTTCGAACAGGCCAGCGAGGACATCTCCCCCACCGCGGAACTGTTCCACGTCGTCGACGTCGGGGAACCGAGCGAACGGGAGACCAGGCGCATCTACGAGGGGGCCGAGCGGGAACTGCTCGTCATGTCCAAGAGCTTCGAGTACTTCGACTCCGTGCGCTCCACCTTCGAGGACGCGCTCGACCGGGGCATCGACGTGTCCATCCTCCTGCTCGACCCCGACCGGCTGACCGAGGAGAACCGGGCGATTCAGGCCCGCATCGTCGAGGAGATCTCCGAGCACTACCCCGACGTGGGCGTCCGGTTCAGCCCGGAGCGACTCCCCTGGCGCGGCACCGTCGCGGACCCGAGCATGGAGTACGACTCGGGGACGGCCATCCTGCTGGTCCAGGAGGACGAGGTGCCGAACCACATGCGACAGGCGGCGATAACGGAGAACGGGTCGTTCGTCGCGGGCCTGAAGCGGTACTTCGACCTGATCTGGGAGTACGAGAGCACCCCGCCCGGGTAGCCTACTCCAGGTAGCCGAGGTTCTTCAGCCGTTCTTCCGTCTCGTCGTCCATCGACACGTCCGGGAGGCTCTCGTTCGTCTCGCGGACCATCTTCAGGTGGTCGGTCAACCGCTCGCGGTACCGTTCGACGCGGTCGGGGTGGTCGTCGACCCGGTTCTCGGTCTCGCCCGGGTCCGCTTCGAGGTCGTACAGTTCCGTCTCACCCGTGGAGCGGTCCCAGATGTACTTCCACCCTTCCGCCCGCAACGCGAACTTGAAGTCGTCGTCGACGTTCGTCTCGCTGATTATCTCGCGGTCCTCGCCGGCGTCGAGGAGGTCGAACGCCGAGCGACCCCTGTAGCTGTCGGGGACGGGTGCCCCCGCGAGGTCACAGACGGTCGGCCCGACGTCGAGCAACTGGACGGGCGCGTCCCGGTGGCCGGTCCGGGTCAGCCCCGCGACCCGGTCCGCGCCGTCGACGACGAACGGGACCGAGAGCACCTCGTCGTACAGCGACGGGTTGTGGCTGAACCCGCCGTGTTCCCCGAACTCCTCGCCGTGGTCCGAGGTGACGACGAAGGCGGTGTCGTCGAGGCCGACAGACTCCTCCACCGCGTCGACGAGGCGGCCGATATGTCGGTCGGTGTAGCGTATCTCGTTGTCGTACAGGTCGACCAGCGTCTCCACCTCGTCGTCGGTCAGTTCCTCGGGTTCTTCCAGCATCTTCCGCCGGAGTCTGATCGCGTCCTGCTCCGAGACGTCCAGGTCCAGTCCCATCGCCTCGGCCTCGTCGTCGTGTGGAACGTAGGGATGGTGGACGTCCATGTAGTGGATCCAGGCGAAGAAGTCGTCCTCCTGGTCCTCGATCCACGATATCGCCTCGTCGGTGATGGCCTCGGCGTCCTTGTACGTCTGCCCGACGTCGACGCCGGCCTTCTCCTCGGTGACGTCGTAGGCGTTCTGGAGCAGGGAGTAGAGGACGGAGTCGTGGTCGAGGTTCAGTTTCACCCACGTCCGCAGGCGGGCGAGCAGGGTCGGGTCGGACTTCGAGTCGTAGAAGCGGTCGAAGCCGCGGTCGTAGTTGTAGTCCCGGGAGAGCCACAGGTTCGAGTGGAACGCGCCGGTCGCGTGCCCGGCCTCGGAGACGGCCGACCCGAGGGTCGTCCTGCTGTCCGAGAGGTACTCGAACCCGCCGTACTCCAGCGGGTAGGTCGAGGAGATGATCGCAGGAAAGGATGCGCGCGTCCAGTTGGAGTTGGCCCAGGCGTCGAAGGAGAGTCCGCCCGACGCGAGTTCGTCGATGACCGGCGTGGTATCCCGGTCGTAGCCGTACGCTCCCACGTGGTCGGCGCGGAGGGAGTCGACGGTCACCAGGACGACGTTCGACATGGATGACCGAAGTCGGCGGCAGTACTTGGGGATTTCGTAATCTCACACGGGCAGAGGGACGGGCACGTACTCCTCGACGACGTTCCGTATCTCCGGGTCGCGGAGGACGAGGACGCCGTAGGTCACCGCGCCGACGCCCACCGCCAGGAACAGTCGCGGCAGCGTGTCCGGCGCGAGGACGGTGGTGAGGCCGTAGACGACGCCGCCCATGACGAGCGCGCTGGCCGTCAACCACGCGAGACTCCAGGCGGGGACGCCGAACGAGACGATCCGACGGAGCGACACCCACTGGATTGCGGTGTCGACGAGTTTCGCGACGAACGTCGCGATGGCCGCCCCGAGGATGCCCAGTTCCATGATCAGGACGACGTTCAGCACCGCGACGGCCGTGACGCCGACCAGGCGGCCCCGGAAGGGGACGTCCGCCCGATCCATCCCGGTGAGTACCGACGACCCGACGCGCTGGACCGCCTCGACGACCATGTACCCCGCGAGGAACACCATCGGGAGCGCGGCGTCGGCGTACGAGGGCCGGTAGATGACGCTCAGCACGTCGGTTCCCAGCACGGCCAGACCGACGAGGCCGGGGATGGGGAAGAACAGCGTGAACAGTATCGCGCCCGACGTCGCGCCGCCGATGCGGTCGAACCTGTCTTCCGAGGCCCAGCGAGCGACCTTCGGGAACAGCGTGGTGTTGATGGCCGTCGTGGCGATGATCAGCGTCCGCGTCGTCTGCCAGGCCACCTCGTAGGAACTGACGGCGGCCGGGCCGACGAGGGCGCCGATCATCGCCGTGTCGAGCCAGAAGTACGCGAAGTTCGTCGGCCCGAACACCAGCGTGTACTTCGAGACGGAGTAGAGTCGACGGAAATCGGCTGGTTTCGGGAGCGTCAGTTCGAGGTGGATGGCCGCGTGACCGACCACGATGGTCGCGGCGAAGCCGAGGATGACCCCGTACATCAGCCCCACGGGACCGTGGCCCTGCGTGATGAAGAACGCGCCCGCCCCGACGCGGACGACGTCCTGGAACAGCTGGAGGAGGCCGCTCGCGAGCACCCTGTCCTCGGCCTGGAGGCCGCTCCGGTGCATGTCCGCGAACAGCCACGTCGCCGTCGCCAGGACGATCAGGTTCGGGACGTCGGCCCGGACGAACGCCGCGATGGGGTCCCGGAGCGCGTAGACGACGAGGGCGACCAGCGCGGCAGCGACGGCCACGACGACCAGCGACGCCGTGAACACCTGGTTCGGCCGTTCCCCCTCCCCGATCCGCGCGACCAGCGCCTCCTTGAGTCCGAGGTTGGAGACGAGCGAGGACACCTGGACGACGGTGTAGAACAGGAAGTAGCTCCCGAGTTGCGCGCGCGGGATGACGTTGGTGAAGTAGACGAGACCGACGAAACCGACCGCGCGAGCGAGCATGAAGACGCCGAACAGTTTGATGCTCGTCCCGCCGGCGTCGTCGCTCATCCTACCCGTGTTCGCGGCGAACGGCTTATGAAGATGTTGAGTCCGCGGCGACGGCGTCGAGTGCGTCCGCGATGCGCCCGGCCGTCTCGCTCCGCGTGTACCGGTCGAATATCGCGGGGTCGGGGTCGTACTCGTACGATCCGTCGACCATCGCGGCCAGCGCGTCCGAGAGGGCCTCCGGGTCGCCGGGCGGAACCACGAGGCCGAGTTCGTTGTCCCGGACGAACTCCGCGACGCGGAACCCCGGGTCGACGACGGCGAGTATCGGCGTCCGCGCGCCGACGTAGTCGAACATCTTCGAGGGGATGTTCCGGGCGTTGCTCGGGTCGCTCCCGCCGATGTACAGCACCGCATCGGACCCCTTCAGGACCGGAACTATCTCCTCGTGGGGGACGAACTCGTGGGTCTCGACGACGTCCGAGACGCCGACCCCCTCGACCGCCCGCTCGTACTCCCGTGACCAGTCGCCGTAGAACTGGGCCCTGATCTCGTCATCCCGGTCGCCGTCGATCGCATCGTCGCCGTTCCCGTCGTCGCTGTTCGCGTCGTCGTCGCCGCCACCGTCGAGGTAAGCGCCCAGTCCCTCGAGGAAGTCGTAGGGCTCGATCCACCCCTCGTAGAACGATCCGGCGTACGTTATCGTAAACCGGTCGTAGTCGACGGGGTCCGCCCCTTCGAACTTCTCCTGCTCGTACCCCATCGGCGGCAGTTTGACGAACGTGTCCGGATCGACGTCGGGGTAGGTCGTCTCGAAGTAGTCGTCCGGTAGCTGGATGCCGTCGAACCACAGCACGCGGTCGGCGCGGTGGGCGACCAGCCACTCCACCGCGGCCGCGGGGTACCACTTGACCGACCCGCGAGAGAGGTCGGGGCGGGGGAGGATGGGGTCACGGAACTCGGCTATCCACGGCACCCGGAGGAGCGAACTCGCGAGGAACCCGTGGAAGTGGAGGTGGAACGGGTTGTTGATGGAGAGCACCGCGTCGACGTCGGCGGAGCGGGCCGTCCGGAGGAGCGAGTAGAACCGGACTGGAAAGCCCGTCACGTACGGTTCGGGGACGTGTCCGACGACCACCTCCCAGCCGCGTTCCCGGAGGAGGCGGACCCGCGTGGCGACCTTCTCGGCCCGGCCGCCTGGGTCGTCCGGCCGGCGATTGGTCACGAGGAGCACTTTCCTGGACATCGGGCGTAGCTACGTGCGTCTGCGCGGACGCGGACCAAATAACCCGTGGAGTCCGCCGGACACGACTCTTGGAACCCGTCGACCGCGCGCGACGCGAATCGCTCTCAGGCGTACCCCAGGTCTTCGAGGTGTTCCGTCGTCTCCGCGTCGAGTTCGTCGAACCCGGACCCGCCCTCGCGGACGTCGGCCGGTTCGATGCCGTCGAAAACCTCGGCCACGCGGCCGCCGTCGTCCGGCGCGGAGACGTACGACACCTGCGCGTCGCGGACGGTTATCGTGGCCGTCTCGCCGTTCCAGTCGACGTACTTGCGCACCTCGTCGTCGACCCGTTCGTACACCACGCGGCCGGTGTGGACGAACGGGTCGAGGTCGTCGCAGTACCGCGAGGCCCGCTCCTGCACCGGTTCGTCGAGGCCGTGGACGGTGGCGACGACGGGGCCGTCGGGGACGAACTCCGTCCCGGCCCACTCGTCGTCGAGGGCCGCCCGCACGGCGTTCGGGAACTCCGCGACGGAGGCGGGTTCCGACACCGTCTCGCCGCGCTCCTGTCCGGGATACCGGACGACGAGGGGGACGTGGAGCAGCACCTCGTGGAGGCCGACGCTGTGGGAGGCGACTCGCGCCCCCGGTCGGATCTGGCTTGGTTCGCCGAACCCCTCGCCGTGGTCGCTCGTGACGACGAGTAGCGTGTCGTCGAGTTCGCCCCGGCGTTCGAGTTCCCCGACGAGGCGTTCGAGTTGGGCGTCGAGTTGCCGCAGGCAGCCGTCGTAGAGCCCCTCCAGCGCGCGGCGCTGCCACCAGGGGCGCTGTCCGCCGTTGAACTCCCACTTCACGTCCGCTATCTCGTCCTGCAGGTCGAACAGCTTCTCGCCGCCCCAGTGGTCGTGTTCGGACCGCGGTTCGTAGGGGTGGTGGGCGTCCATCAGGTTGACGCAGGCGGCCCAGGGGCCGTCGCGCGACCCGGCCCAGTCGAGGAAGAGGTCGACGTACGTCTCCGCGGGCGTGCTGACGCTCCCCGTCGGCAACAGCGAGGGGTAGTCGGAGCCGAGTTTGACGGCCAGACCGTTCGCCAGCGCCTTCGGCGTGTTCGTCTCGCCGGCGAAGCACTCGCGGAGGAAGTCGGTGTACTGACCCTGTCCGTGTTCGACGACGAAACTCGTCGGGTCGAGTTCGTCGGGGAACGGGACGTTTCGCGGCCCTTCGACGGTGTCGAACGCGTCCTTCAGTCCGGCGTCGACGTCGGTGAGCCAGCTGTTTTCGGTGAAGACGCCGGTGTCGTACCCCCGGTCGGACAGTTCCTTGAATATCGTGTTCCCGGGGGCCAGTTTGTGCGTGGACTTCACGACGCCGTGTTCCTCGACGGGGAGGCCGGTGAAGATGCTCACGTGGCTGTCGAGGCTCCGACTCGCGGGCGCGTGGGCCTGCTCGTAGGCGGTCGCCCGCTCGCGGGCGAACCGGTCGAGGAACGGCGTCGTCCCGTTTGCGTGCCCGTGCCGGCCCACGTTCCGGGCGCGGACGGTGTCCAGGACGACGAGGAGGACGTTGGGTTCCATAGATACTAGGGCCGTGTGCGCCACCGCTACTTAACGACAGTGTCACGGCCGTAGCCGACAGCGGTGCGTATTTACAGGTTCGCGGAATACGAACGGACAGATGGACCTCCGGTACGCCGCCGCCGAGATACGCAAACACGGCACCGACGGGCAGTGGTGGCGCAAGCGGTTCCTGTCCCGGGTGGTGAGCACGTACTTCACCGACGTGAACCGGCCGCCCAGCGATCCGCTGACCACGCTCGACTGGGACAACGTCGTCCTGCTCGACGCCTGCCGGTTCGACCTGTTCCGGGAGGTGTTCGAGGACGACCCGCTCCCGGGGACGCTCGACAGTCGCCGCTCGGCCGAGGCCGGGACCCCCGGCTACCTGGCGGAGAACTTCGCCGGTGACACCTTCCACGACGTCGTCTACGTGACGGCGAACCCGTACGTCGACACGGAACTACCCGAGGACACGTTCCATGCCGTCGACCCGGTGTGGAAGGACGGGTGGGACGACGAACTCGACACGGTTCGCCCCGAGGTGGTTCGTGACCGTGCACTGGAGGCGGCGGAGACGTATCCGGACAAGCGCCTGATCGTCCACTTCAACCAGCCCCACGCGCCGTTCGTCGGCGAGACGCGCCTGGAGAGCCGCGGCATGGACGCCATCCGACAGACGGCGCTCGGTGAGGACGGCCCCGACCCGCGGAACCGCCGGCGGACCCCCTTCGAGATGCTCGGCGCGGGCGAGGTAACCTACGACGAGGTGTGGGTGGCCTACCGGAGCAATCTCGAAGTCGCGTTCCCTGCCGTGCGGACGCTGCTCGACGAACTGGAGGGCCTGACGGCGGTGACGGCCGACCACGGGAACGCCATGGGCGAGCGCGCGTGGCCGTTCCCGCTTCGCGTGTACGGCCACCCGCTCGGTATCCTCATCCCGGCGCTGACGGAGGTGCCGTGGCACACGTTCCAGAACGGGGACCGGAAGGAGACGACGGCGGAGGCCCCGGAGGCGCGGGACCGGGTCGTCGACGAGGAGACGAACGAGCGACTCCGGATGCTCGGCTACGCGGAGTGAACTCCGGAACCGCTGTTGGGACGTCTGGACGCCGGCCTCCCGCCTACCCGCCGAACCCCGACCGGAGGCCGTTGTACCGGGTGAGTCCGTACAGGTAGCCGAAGCCGACGGCCGCGGTGAAGACCAGCAGCGCGACTAGCTGGGTGCATTTCTCCACGGACGGCGAGCGAACGAGGCCGACGACCCGGTCCGGGACGAACTCCGTCAGGAGCGCGCCCAGGAAGGCCGACTCCTCGCCCGTCGACCCGGGGACGAGGACCTGCATCGCCCGCTTGGAGTAGCCCTGCCAGAACGCCCGGTCGAGGAGCCACTGCGGGTCGGTCCGGTAGTCGAACACCTTGTGTGCGACCTTCGCGTCGGGGTTGTAGTAGACGCCGGCCCCGTACTCCTCGCGCAGGCGCGCGGCGAGTTCCGTCTCGCCGCCCTGGAGGTTCGCGTCGCCCTTCCGGCCGCCGATTGCCCCGTCGAACCCGCCGAGTTCGAGGAACGTCTCGCGGTCGAAGGAGATGTTCGCCCCGAACGTGTTTCGCACCATCCCGGCCGTCGCCGCGTCGCCGACGGCCGGGCCGAACCCGCGGTTCGTCACGCCGACGAGCCAGTAGAACTCCTCGGGGAGGAACGAGGGCTTGCCCGCCACCCACGCGGGCGTCATCCGCCCGCCGACGGCCCGGACGTCGCGGTTCTCGTAGCCCGCGACGAGTTCCGCGACCCAGCGCTCGTCCGCTATCGCGTCGTCGTCCGTGAACGCGACGACGTCGCCCGTCGCCACCTCGGCCCCGTTGTTGCGACTCTCCAGCAGGCCGACGTTCTCGTCGTTGCAGTGCAGGACGACGTCGTCCCGGTCGCCGTACTCCGCCTCGAACTGCTCGTACACGTCCCGGTTGCCGTCTGAGACGAGCACGAGTTCCACGTCGTCGTACGTCTGGTCGAAGACGCTCTCGACGGCCTCGCGGAAGTCGTCGTACCTGTCGAGCGAGTGCGTACAGAGGACAACCGAGACGCGCATGGGTGTGGCTGTCGGCGCCGAGAGATAGGCGTTTTCATCCCGAACTAGAACCTCCGATTCGATTCCGAACGTATCTGGTGTAATGCCGGTATACGCCTCCTACGGCGATTCTCGCGATATATGACAAGGCTTATGAACGCGATGTGACTCGGTTTCTCCAATGAGTCAATGGCGGGGCCGTCTAGAGGACAACCCCGAACTCGAGTCGACGGTGGACTGGGTAACCGAGAATTACCAGGTCCCGGTCGTCGCACTGTTGCTCGTGTTCATGCTGTGGAATCGGCTACGAGGGTGGCGCAACTTCGTCGTCGACGGCGAGGTACTGTTCGGCGGCAACGACCCCTGGTACCACTACCGGACGGTGACGTACACGGTCCAGAACTGGCCCGCGACGATGCCGTTCGACCCCTGGACCTACTTCCCGCACGGGCACGCGTCCGGACAGTTCGGGACGCTGTTCGACCAGATCATCGCCACCGCGGCGCTGATCGTCGGTCTCGGATCGCCGGACCAGGGAACCATCGCGATGACGCTGCTCGTCGCCCCGGCCTTCTTCGGCGCGGCGGCGGCCATCCCCACGTACGTCGTCGGTCGTCGCATCGGGGGTCGGATCGGCGGCATCACCGCCGTTACCGTCCTCGCGTTCTCCGCGGGCACCTTCTTCGCGCGGAGTTCCGTCGGTTCGTCCGACCACCACGTCGCGGAGGCGCTGTTCCAGACCGTCGGCGTCCTCGGCGTCATGGTGGCGGTCACCGTCGCCCACCGCGAGAAACCGATATACGAGCAGCTAGTCGAGCGGGACTACGAGTCGCTCCGACCGACGCTCCTCTGGAGCGTGCTCGCCGGGTTCGGGATAACGCTCTACCTCTGGGTGTGGCCGTTCGGCGTCCTCCTCATCGGTATCGTCGGCGTGTTCCTGCTCCTGCAGATGTGTCTGGAGGTCCTCCGCGGCGAGAGCCCCGAACACACCGCCATCGCGGGTGCCGTCACGATGGCCGTCGTCGGCGTGCTCATCCTCCCGTCGGTCAAGACGACGGCGATAACCGCGACGGAGTTCTCGCTCCTCCACCCGCTCCTCGCGTTCGGCGTCGCCGCCGGCTGTGCGTTCATGGCCTGGCTGGCCCGCGAGTGGGAGCGACGTGACCAGTCACGGGCGACGTATCCCGTCGCCGTCGGCGGCATCCTCCTCGTCCTCGGGGTGCTGATGGCCGTCGTCCTCCCGGCCCAGTTCGAGTACTTCGCCGACAACATTCTCCGCATCTTCGGGCTCGGCTTCACGACGAGTCAGACGGGCGGCACCGTCGCGGAGGTCCAGCCGCTCGTCAACTGGGCCCAGCAGGGCCTCGGGGCGGGCATCCAGCAGCTGTACAGCGCGTACGGCTTCGCCGTCTTCCTGGCCTTCGTCGGCGCGTTCGTCGTCCTCGGCCGCGAGATATGGGACGACCGGATCCCCGCGGAGCAGTTGCTCGTCGTCGTCTGGGCCGTCTTCATGACGGCGACGACGTTCACCCAGGCGCGTTTCCAGTACTACCTCGTCTTCCCGGTCGCCGTCCTCGCTGGATACACCATCAGCATCGTCGTTCAGTGGGCCGACTTCGACTTCGACGCCGGCCTGCGCGAGATGGAGGCCTACCAGGTGCTGACGATAGGTGCGATACTCCTCGTCGTGCTCGCACCTATCGCGCCGACAGCCCTGGCCGCCGGTGCCAGCACGAGCGCCACCAAGCACCCCGGGGGCGGTATCCAGGGCTGGGACCAGAGCCTCGACTGGATGGCCGAGAACACCCCCGAGGAGGGGGCGTTCAACGGGAGCGGTGGCGACCTCGACTACTACGGGACGTACCCGCGACAGGCGGACTACGACTACGGCCCCGGCGAGTACGGCGTCCTGTCGTGGTGGGACTACGGCCACTGGATCACCGCCATCGGCGAACGGGTTCCCACCGCCAACCCGTTCCAGCAGGGCGCGACGATGGCGGCCAACTTCCTGCTCTCGCCCAACGAGAGCCAGGCGAACGACGTCCTCGCGAAGATAAACGAGGACGACGCCAAGACCCGCTACGTCAACGTCGACTGGAAGATGGCGAACTCGCACGGGAACATCCTGCTGTCGGGCCAGAGCGTCCGGACCGACGGCAAGTACTTCGCGCCGACGCGGTTCTACAACGCGTCGAACGTCTCGCAGTCGGAGTACTACGAGACGCTCTACTACGACTCGGGTAACTCGCTCAGTACGTTCAACTACCACAAGCAGCCCTACTACGACTCCACGATGACCCGGCTCTACCGGTTCCACGGGAGCGCCGTCGACCCGCAACCGGTCGTCATCGACTGGGAGATGCGTCAGCCGGAGTCCGGCGTCGACGCCCGGCTCCCCATGACCCAGCCCGACAACGACCCGTCCGCCCAGTTGCGGACGTTCCCCAACATGAGCGCCGCCCGGGCATTCGTCCAGAACGACACGACGGGGACGTCACAGGTCGGTGGTATCGGCGGACTGCCCAGTGAACGTGTTCCGGCGCTGGAACACTACCGGCTGGTCGACGCGACGGAGATGGACGCCGCCGAGAGCCAGGGCTACCGCTACTCCCAGATATCCCAGGCCATCGGCACCGGCGTCCCGGTGACGTCCGTCTCCTCACCGGACGACTGTTCCACGAACGTCACGCTCGCCCAGGGCCCGAACCGGCACCTCTGTATCCCCGAACAGGCCTACGACACCCTCCACCAGACGCCGCAGACGTGGACGAAGACGTTCGAGCGGGTGCCGGGCGCGACGGTCGAGGGGACCGGCCCGGCCAACGCGACGGTCAGCACGTCCGCCGAGATGACGATGCCGGACTCGAACGAGACGTTCACCTACCGGCAGCAGGCCCAGACCGACGACGACGGGCAGTTCACGATGACGCTCCCGTACTCGACGACCGGGTACGAGGAGTGGGGCACCGACGAGGGCCACACCAACGTGAGCGTCCGCGCGAACTCGAGCTACCAGTTCCAGACGTTCAGCTCGGACAACGGCACGCTGTATCGGTGGAACGCCACCACAGACGTCACCGAGGGCCAGGTCGTCGGTGAGGACACCTCGCCGGTCACCGTCGACATGGACCGCTCGGAGGTCGACCTGAACCAGCAGCCCGAAAACGCGACCGGTAACGAGTCGAACGACGCCGGGGGCAACGACACGACAGCGGGCGACGGGGCGACCGAAACCGACGGTGCCGACTCCGGAACGAACGAGACGAACGACACGGCCGGGTCGCTCGTCCCCGCGGCGAAGGACTAGGGACCACGTCTCACTGGGGCGGACGAATACTGGCCCCCCGTCGCTGCTTCTCTGCGCCCTCGACGAACTGCAGACGTCACGAGCACCGATGGAACGGCTGTACCGGCCGCCGGAAACGTACCGACCGCTAGAGAAAGAGAACGCCTGCCCGCTCACGCGGGCGACTCACTCGGCGAGGGGGTTGTAGCTACCGTTGATGTCCCACTCGTGGAGACAGTAGGGGTCGCCGTACTGTTTCTCGCCGTCCTCCTTGACTATCGACCAGGACGTGTGGTCGCCGTCCCAGACGTCGTGTCTCCCGCAGCGCTCGCACACCCGCTCCGTGGGCGGGACTACTTCGTTCATGTGACGGGGCAGGTCCCAGGGCGTAATCAGCGTGCCGGTCCCGGAGGAGCGGACGACGGGAGACGAACGTCTCCCGCTACCCGAAGTCGGGCAGGTCGTCGGGAGCGTCGTAGTCGTCCTCCCAGTCGAGGTACTCCTCCTTCAGGAGGTCGCTCACCACCTGTCCGAGTTCCGCGAGCGAGGCGTTGATGGCCGAGGCGCTCCCCCAGCTATCGAGGTTCTCGTGCAGGTTCGTCTCCTTCCAGTTCTCCGGGACGCCCGGCGCGTGGTAGCCGACCCGCTGGGCGTAGGAGTCCCAGAAGAAGTCGAACTCGCGGACCATCTCCAGGTCGCTGACGACGGCGAACTCCTCCTCGGTCAGGTCGGTGTGTTCCGTCCACTCGCCGAACGCGCGCTCCCACGCGCCGTCTTTCAGGTACGCCTCGAGTTCCTCGCGCCGGTACTCGCTCCCGCCGGGGTCGGCGTCCTCGTAGTCGGCCGCGTCACGGGCCGGGTTCAGTTCGGGCGGGTCCGGCGTCTCGACGTCGAGAGTCACGTCCCCCGGTTGGACGCGTGACGGGAAAAGGGTACGCGTCGCGGTCGCTACGCCGTCACGTACTGGGACTCCCAGTCCTGCCGGGCGGAGAGTTCGCGTCGGCCGCGACTCGTCAGCGTGTAGAAGTTGGTTCGCCGGTCGCGCTGGCCCTTCTCCACCAGTCCCTTCTCGACGAGCGTGTCGAGGTTCGGGTAGAGACGGCCGTGGTTCACCTCGCCCTCGTAGTAGTCCTCCAGTTCCTCCTTGATCGCCAGCCCGTGGGGTTCGTCGAGGCCGGCGATGACGTACAGGAGGTCCCGCTGGAAGCCAGTCAGGTCGTACATTAGTCTCGCGGGATAGTTCCGCCTGCCCACGTATCACCCTATCTGACGTTCCCGAAACCAGATAACCGGTTCGTAATCCCCGCCGGTCGGGCCGGCGTTCGCGTCCCCCGTCCGACAACGATAACAGGGGCGGACGAGAAGCGGAACCGATGACCGATCCCGCGGAGTCAGGCCGGGACCTGCCGCCCGAGCGTGGGGGGGACGGCAGCGTGACCGTCGTCGGGACGGCACACGTCTCGCAGGACAGCGTCGACGAAGTCGAGGAAACCATCGAGAGCCAGCGGCCGGACGTCGTCGCCGTCGAACTCGACGAGGGCCGGTACAACCAGATGAAGGGGAACGCCCCCGAGGACCTCGACGCCAGCGACATGCTCCGCGGGAACACCGTCTTCCAGTTCCTCGCGTACTGGATGCTCTCTTACGTGCAGAACCGCCTCGGTGACCGGTTCGACATCGACCCGGGAGCCGACATGCTCGCCGGCGTCGAGACTGCGGAACGCCTCGGACTGGGGGTCGCGCTGGTCGACCGTGACATCCAGATGACCGTCCAGCGGTTCTGGGCCCGCCTGACGCTGAAGGAGAAACTCGTGATGGTCGGGAGCCTGCTCTCGGAACTCGACGACCCCCGGGTGGTCGGAACCTCAATCGGCGTCGCGTTCGGGTTCATCGTCGGGTTCGCGGCCGAATCGATCGCCGGCCCCCTGCTGTTACCGTCCGGTCCGTGGGCCGCCGGCATCCTCCCCGCCGTCCCACTGGTCGGCGGGTTCGCCATCGCCGCGGCGGACTTCGTCCTGATAGCGCTCGGCATCGGCCTGGTCGTCGGTGCCCCCATCGCCCTTCTGCTGACGTCGCTGGGCGGGGGCGGGGAGGAGATAGAGGAGTTCGACATCAGCGAACTCACCGACACGGACGTCGTGACGGCGATGATGGAGGAGTTCCGCCGGTTCTCACCGGGCGGGGCCGAGGCGCTCATCGACGAGCGCGACGCCTTCATCGCCCACAGACTTGTCGAACTCCGTGAAGCGGGCTACGACGTCGTCGCCGTTGTCGGCGCGGGCCACCGCGAGGGGATCGAACGCTACCTCGCGGACCCGGCGTCGCTCCCGCCGATGGAGTCGCTCGTCGGCACGGAGTCCGGCGGTCGGTTCTCGCTGTACAAGGTCGTCGGCTACGCCATCACGCTCGGCTTCCTCGCCTTCTTCGTCCTGCTCGCCCTCGGCGGGGCGAGCCAGTCCTGGATGCTCAAACTATTCGCCGCGTGGTTCGTCGTCAACGGCGTTCTCGCCGGCGGCCTCGCGCTCCTCGGCGGTGCGCGCTGGACGAGCGCGCTCGTCGGGGGCGGCATCGCCTGGATGACAAGCGTCAACCCGCTGCTCGCACCAGGCTGGTTCGCCGGCTACGTCGAACTGCGCTACCAGGACGTCAGCGTCGGCGACATCGCGACGCTCAACGACATCCTCGACGACCAGGAGTCGCCGATCACGGAGATATTCGCCCGGATGCGCGAGGTTCCCCTCTTCCGTCTCATCCTCGTCGTCGGCCTCACGAACCTCGGGAGCATGATCGCCAGCCTGATCGTCTTCCCGGCGATCCTCCCGCTGGTCACCCAGGAGATAGGCGGCGTCGACGCGATGGGCGGCCTCCTCATCGAGGGCGCTCGCACCGGCGCCGACGTCGTCTGGACGGCGGTGAGCGGCTAGTGGAGTTCAGCCGCCGCGAACTCCGGGACCTCGGTATCGCCTGGCTGGTGCTCGGCGTGGCCTTCACCGTCCTGCTGGACCGCCCCGCGCTCCAGCGACTCCTGCTCGGGGAGTTCGGGGCCGGGGCCGTCCTCGCGTCGACGTTCGTCGTGTCGATGGTCACCGTCGGCGTCGGGTTCCTGCTCCACGAACTCGCCCACAAGGTGGTCGCGGTCCGATTCGGACAGGTCGCCGAGTTTCGGGCAGACTTCAGCATGCTGTTCGTCGCCCTGGTCGGCAGTTTCGCCGGCTTCCTGTTCGCCGCCCCCGGCGCGGTCTACCACCGCGGGCGGATCACCGACCGCGAACACGGCCTCGTGGCGCTGGCGGGGCCGGTCACCAACCTCGCGCTCGCGGCCCTGTTCGTCGTCCCGTCGCTGTTTCTGACGGACCTCCCCGGCCGGATAGCGAACTTCGGCCTGTTCATCAACCTCCTGCTCGCGGGGTTCAACATGATACCGTTCGGCCCGCTCGACGGCCGGACGGTCCTCGACTGGAACGCCGTCGTCTACGCCGTCGTCGCCGTCCCGAGCGTCGGCCTCGCCCTGCTCGTCATCTTCGGCTGAGCGAGTGCAGTGAAACGGAGCCCTTTTGCCCGCGCCGCGCACCCACTCGCACATGACCGAGGAGGACGCGGGCGAGGACGAGGAGGCGCTCACCTACGCGGAGACGGGCGTCGACATCGACGCGAGCGAGGCGGCGACCGCGGCGCTCGTCGGTGCCGCTGGGGAGTTCGAGGGCGACTACGCGGGTCTGGTCGACATCGGAGACCAGTACCTCGCGCTCGCGACGGACGGCGTCGGGACGAAACTCCTCGTGGCGG
>CAZMGU010000024.1:0-25070 GCA_964565905.1 uncultured Halobacteriales archaeon | reverse complement strand
GGGCCGTCCAGCACATGCCGATCATGGCGGCGCTACGCGAGGAGTTCGAGGAGAGCCAGCCGTTCGCCGGCGAGCGCATCGCGATGGCGATGCACGTCGAGGCCAAGACGGCCGTCCTGGCGGAGGTGCTGGCCGCCGGCGGCGCGGAGGTGGCGATGACCGGCTGTAACCCGCTGTCGACCCACGACGACGTATCGGCGGCGCTGGACGCGGTCGAAGGCGTCACCTGCTACGCCCGCCGCGGCGTCGACGACGAGGAGTACTACGCGGCCATCGAGGCGACGCTGGACCACGACCCGACCGTCACCGTCGACGACGGGATGGACCTGGTCGCGGCGGTCCACGAGGACTACCCCGAACTCATCGACACCATCGTCGGCGGGGCCGAGGAGACCACCACGGGCGTCCACCGCCTGCGCGCGATGGACGAGGACGGCGAACTGAAGTACCCCGTCTTCGCCGTCAACGACACGCCGATGAAGCGCCTGTTCGACAACGTCCACGGCACCGGCGAGTCGTCGCTGGCCTCCATCGCCATGACGACCAACCTCTCGTGGGCCGGCAAGACCGTCGTCGTCGCCGGCTACGGCTACTGCGGCAAGGGCGTCGCGAAGAAGGCCGCCGGCCAGAACGCGAACGTCGTCGTCACCGAGGTCGAACCCCGCCGCGCGCTGGAAGCGCACATGGAGGGCTACGACGTGATGCCGATGGCCGAGGCGGCCGAAATCGGGGACGTCTTCCTCACGACGACGGGCAACCGCGACGTCGTGGTCCGCGAGCACTTCGAGGAGATGCGAGACGGCGTCCTCCTGGCCAACGCCGGCCACTTCGACGTCGAGATAGACCTGGACGCGCTCTCCGAGATGGCCGCCGACGAGTACGAGGCCCGCGACGGCGTCCGCGCCTACGAGATGGCCGACGGTCGCCGCCTGAACGTGCTGGCCGAGGGTCGCCTGGTCAACCTCGCCACGCCCGTCGCCCTGGGCCACCCCGTCGAGGTGATGGACCAGTCCTTCGGCGTCCAGGCCGTGGTGGTTCGTGAGCTGGTGGAGAACGGTGCGGAGTACGGCCCCGGCGTCCACGACGTCCCCGACGAACTGGACAAGGAGGTCGCAGAGATCAAACTCGCCGCCGAGGGCGTGGAGTTCGACGAGCTGTCGGACGCGCAGGCCGAGTACATGGACTCCTGGCAGCACGGCACCTAGGAACTGGCGTCTCTCTTCGTGGGATCGAGATCAAACGCGAAACCCCGATTAGGGGAAAGCCCTCGGCCCGGTGAACTCGCGCGGACGCCGCTGCGGTCCTCGCTCCCTTCGGTCGCTCCGGTCCCCTCAGCGAAAGCTGAGGACTACGCGAGAGCTTCGCTCTC
This sequence comes from uncultured Halobacteriales archaeon, assembly GCA_964565905.1. Lineage (GTDB taxonomy): Archaea > Halobacteriota > Halobacteria > Halobacteriales > Haloarculaceae > Halomicrobium. The sequence goes on along the minus strand of CAZMGU010000024.1, from coordinate 23,701 downwards.
GCGGTCGCTTGCGGGTCCGTGCTTCGTTCACCGACCCTCGCCCTTTCAGCCCTCCAGGACTGCACCGCACCGCAGGCAGCCCTGCCCTTCCCCGGGTCGCGCGCTTCTCACTGTCGTTCGAAGCCGCGCTCCCGGCCCCCAATTCCGCCCGCCGTTCGTCCCTCGCCACGCCACCCGATAGTTTTCCCGAGGCAACACTTTTCAGGGCGGCTGGCGAGCGGACGCTCATGAACGATTCGCGACGGCAGTTGCTGACCACGACGTCCGTCTTCGTCGGGGCGATGATCCTGTTCGGACCGCTGACGTACGGAATTCTGGTTGGCGCCGCGGACGCGCTGGCGCGGCTGGCGGGACAGGGCGGACTCTCGGGTCTCCCCGGACTCGTCGAGAGCGCAGTCCAGATAGCGGCGGTCCTCGCGGCGGGCGAAGTCGTCGCCGAGGTGACGGCGCTCCAGCTGTACGGCTTCGGGGCGCTGTGGCGCGGAACCCGGCGCCAGCGCCTCGCCCGGCACGCGCTGCTGGTCCTGGTCGTGCTGGCCGCCGTCGGCCTGGCCGTCGGCTTCCTCGCCGACGTCACGCGCCTCGCCGCCGTCGCCGAGGACACGACGACGCTCGCGCTGGCCGGACTGGTCGCGCTGGCGTTCGTGTGGGCCGGCGGACGGACGGCGCTGGCGTTCCGGCGCGGGTACGAGGGGACGTGAGCGACGGCAGCGGCGGGTCGGAAAACCGCTGGAACCCCGACGACTACGACGACGAGCACGCGTTCGTCCACGAGTACGGCGAGTCCGTCGTCGACCTGCTCGACCCCGGACCGGGCGAGCGAATCCTCGACCTGGGCTGTGGCACGGGCCACCTGACGGCCGAGATTGCCGGGGCCGTCGGTCCGGACGGCGAGGCCGTCGGCGTCGATAGCTCGCCGGAGATGGTGGCACGGGCGCGCGAGGAGTACCCCGACCTTCGATTCGAACGCGCCGACGCTGCGGCGTTCGACCCCGAGGACTTGTTCGACGCGGTGTTCTCGAACGCCGCGCTGCACTGGATGGACGACCAGGGCGCCGTCGCGGATCGGGTCGCGGACGCCCTCCGCCCCGGCGGTCGGTTCGTCGCCGAACTGGGCGGGCGCGGCAACGTCGCCCGCGTCGTCGAGGCGACGCTGCTCGAACTCCACGAGCGAGGGTACCGCGCGAGCAGTCCCTGGTACTTCCCGACCGTCGGGGAGCACGCCGGCCTGCTGGAGGACCACGGCTTCGAGGTCCGCCTGGCTCGCCTGTTCGACCGGCCGACGGAACTGGACGGCGGCGAGGCGGGCCTCCGGAACTGGCTGGCGGCGTTCGGGGACTCGCTGTTCGCGGACGTGTCGGAGGAAGAACGGGCGGCCGTCGTCGCGGCCGTCGAGGACCGCCTGCGCCCGGACCTGTTCGACGCCGACGCGGGGACGTGGACGGCCGACTACCGGCGGTTGCGGTTCGTGGCCGTGAAACCGACCACGGATAGTCGAGGCCCGTCCACGGAGTGACCGCTCCCGGCCGTACACCCGTCCTCCCCGCCGAATTCCGTTATCTCGACTGATAATCTTCCGCGAACCCTTATCACCGAGTGTCGCGATTTCAGCGCAAATGAGCTCACAGACGCCCCGGACGACGGGTGGCGCCCACGTCGAGATGGCCCACTTCTGGCAGGAGGGCGGCGGCAAGCGGATGGTGTCGGAACTGTTCGAGGAGTTCCGGTCACGGCAACCCGGCGTCGAGGTCAGCGACCAGGCCAACACCATCGACGACCACGGCATGCTGGTCAAGAGCCAGATACTCCGGGAGAACCCGCCGCCGGTGTTCGTCGAGTGGCCGGGCCAGAACCTCGCGCCGTACCAGGACGCGGGCGCGATCCGCGACATCTCCGACCTGTGGGCGGACAACGGCTGGGAAGACGCGTTCATCGAGGGCCCACGCGAACGCTCGACGCTCGACGGTGACTACTACGGCATCCCCATCGACATCCACCGGATGAACAACCTCTTCTACCACGTCGAGATGGCTGAGGAAGTCGGCGTGGACCCGGCCCGCGTCTCCGACCCCCGGGAGTTCCTGGAGGTACTCGAACAGTGCGAGGACGGCGACCGCATCGGGATGGAACAGCCCATGAAGAACCCCTCCGACGTCCTCCAGCTGTTCGCCAACATCGTCATCGGACAGTTCGGCGCGGAGACGTACGCGGGCATCACGCAGGGGAACACCCGGAGCTACGAGAGCGAGGTCCGCCAGGCCGTCGAACTGCTCGACGCGTACGCCGACCTGGCGCGCGACGACGCCACCTTCCTCGACATGGTCGAGGCGAACGGCCGGTTCATGGACGGCGAGTCGGTTTTCTTCCACCAGGGCGACTGGATGGCCGGGTCGTACGAGGACCAGGCTGACTTCGACTACGGGACCGACTGGGGGCACGCGGTCTTCCCCGGCACCGACGGCGTGTTCATGCTCTCAACGGACGCGCTCGTCGCCGCCGAGCACGCGGACTTCGACGAGAACACGCGCGCGTTCCTCGAGTTCATGGCGTCGCCGTGGGCCCAGAAGACGCTGAACCGGATCAAGGGCTCCATCCCGCCGCGGAAGGACGTCACGCTGGACGACTACCCGCAGATTCTCCGGGAGCAGTTCCAGGACTTCAAGGACGCGCGCCACTTCCCCGGCGGCCACGCCCTCCAGATAGACCCGGAGACGTTCGTCGAGGCCAAGATAGCCGCCTCGGAGTTCGTCACCACCCGCGACGTCGACCGGACGACGCGGGCGCTCGTCGACGCGTACGCCTGAAACGATCGGCGGTGGGACGTCCACCGCCCTCTTCCGGTCTTCTCCGCTCCGAGCAGTCTTTCAGTCGTCCGCGACGGCACCGACCTGCACGGACCACAGGTCCGCGTACTGGCCGCCCCGGTCGAGCAGTTCCTCGTGCCCGCCGCGCTCCACTATCTCCCCGTCGTCGAGGACGAGGATGGTGTCGGCGTCACGCACGGTCGACAGCCGGTGAGCGACGACGAACGTCGTCCGGTCCGCGGTGATCTCGTCCAGTTGCCGTTGGATCAGCACTTCCGTCCGGTTGTCGACGTGGCTGGTGGCCTCGTCGAGGACGAGGATCGGCGGGTCGGCCAGTAGCACGCGCGCCAGGGCGATCCGCTGGCGCTGGCCGCCGGAGAGTCGCGCGCCGCGCTCGCCGACCTGCGTCTCGTAGCCGTCGTCGAGTTCTCGAATAAAGCCGTGGGCGGCCGCACGCCGGCACGCTTCCTCGACCTCGTCGTCGCTGGCTTCCGCCACCGCGTAGGCGACGTTCTCCCGGACCGTCCCGCTGAAGAGGAACGGGTCCTGGGCGACGTAGCCGACGGACCGCCGGAGCGCGTCGAGGGGGTACTCCTCGACGTCCCTGCCGTCGAGGGTGATCTCGCCGTCGTCGACGGCGTAGAAGCGCAACAGGAGCTTCATCAGCGTGGACTTGCCGGCGCCGGTGGAGCCGACGAGGCCGACCGTCTCGCCGGACGCGGCGTCGAAACTCGCCGCGCGGATCGCCGGCTCGTCGGCGCCCGGGTAGGTGAAGGTCACGTCGTCGTAGGTCACGTCGCCGTCGACGTCGAGCGGTTCCGGCGTGGCGTCGTCCAGTGCGTTCGCGCCGTCGCGAGCGATGGAACCCTGCCCGTTGGCGCTCGGACTCGGGGTACTATCAGAGCCGGCGTCGTCGTCCGGGTCCTCCCGGGCGGCCGCGTCGGTCGTCGCCTCGCTCGTGCCCAGTCGCTGGACGCCGAGGACGCGCTTGGCGGCCGACGTCGCCCCCTTGTACATGCCGGTCACCCAGGCGAAGGTTCGCATCGGCGTGACGAGGTTCTGGGTGTAGTAGACGAAGGGGATCAGCTCGCCGGCCGTCAGCGTCCCCGAGAAGAAGAGGAAGGACCCGTCCAGGACCCACTCCGTGCCGACGAAGAACGTGGCGACGAACGCCAGGCCGGCGAGCATCCGGAGGCCGGGGCGGTGGGCGACGCCGACCATCGTCGCGTCCCAGGAGACGTCGCGGTAGTCGGCCGAGGCGTCCGACACGCGCTCGGTCTCGTGGGCCTCGCCGCCGAAGGCCTTCACGACGGGGATGCCGCTGATGTTGGTCTGGAGCAGGGCGTTGAGGACGCCCGTCTCGGAGCGCACCGCGTCCTGGCGCTCCTCGTGGCGACGGCTGAACCAGAGGTTGACGACGGCGACGACCGGCGCCAGCGCCAGCGAGATGAGCGCGAGTTGCCAGTTGATGATCGCCATGTAGGCCACGGAGGTCACGAAGATGGAGGCCCCGAAGATGGCCATCTGGGGCCCGTCCGTCAGGAACTCCTCCAGGCGATTGACGTCGTTGTTCAGCACGCTCATCACCTCGCCGGTCCGCCGTTCGTCGAAGAAGGCGACGTCCAGGCGCTGGACGGCGTCGAACGCCGAGACGCGCACGCGGTGCTGGACGCGCTGGGCGACGACGTTCCAGGCGTACTGGCCGGTGATGCCGAAACAGAGGTCGACGAGCTTCATCGTCACCAGCAGGGTGATGGTGAACCAGAGGATCGGAACCGGGTCAGTCGGGATCAGGTCGTTCGGGACCAGTGGCAGGTCGTACGCCTGGTCGTTGAACATCGCGTCGAAGGCGAGTCCGACGATGAACATGTCCGCGTTCGAGAGGACCTGGGCCATCGCGGAGGCGAAGACGCCCCAGCCGACGAGCGGGCCGTCGGGCTTCGCGTGCGTGCCCAGCAGCGCCCACAGCGGCCGGTCGGAGTCGGCGGCGTCGGCTATCTCCTCGGGACGGCCCTCGTCGGTGCCTTCTGCCGGCGACTCGCCGCTCATCGGTCCCCCTCCCCGGCCGCCGCGGCCGCGACGAACTCGTCGGACAGGGCCTCGACCTCCCCGACCTGCACGCGCCAGAGGTCGGCGTAGAGGCCGTCTTCGGCGAGCAGTTCCTCGTGGGTGCCCCGCTCGACTATCGCGCCGTCGTCGACGACGAGGACGGTGTCGGCGTCGCGGACCGTCGACAGCCGGTGGGCGATGGCGATGGTCGTCTGCCGCCCGGAGAGGTCGTCGATGCTCTCCTGGATCTGGCGTTCGGTCTCGTTGTCGACGTGGCTCGTCGCCTCGTCGAAGACGAGAATGTCGGGTTCGCGCAACAGTGCCCTGGCGATGGCGATGCGCTGGCGCTGCCCGCCCGAGAGGCTCGCGCCGCGTTCGCCGACCTGGGTGTCGTAGCCGTCGGCGAGGTCGACGACGAACTCGTGGGCGCCGGCGCGCTTAGCGGCCCGCTCGACGGTCTCGTCGCTGATGTCCGGGCGCGCGTAGGCGATATTTTCCCGCACCGTCCCGTAGAACAGGAACGGGTCCTGGCTCACGTAGCCGAGGTGCTCGCGGACGCTCCGGCGCGAAACCGTGCTGGTGTCGGTGCCGTCGATTCGGACCGTCCCCTCGTCGGGGTCGTAGAACCGGAAGAGCAGCTTCGTCATCGTCGACTTCCCGGCACCGGTTGGCCCGACGACGCCGACCAGGTCGCCCGGTTCCGCCTCGAAGCTCACGTCGCGGAGCGCCGGCGACTCGGCTTCCTGATAGGTGAAGGTCACGTCGTCGTACTCGACGCGCGCCTTGTCGACGGTCAGCGCGGGCGCGTCCGCGTCGTCCTCCGTCGCGCCGACGCCGCGGAGCACCTCGACGACGCGCTTGCTCGACGCCAGCGCGTTCTCGTAGCGGTCGAGTACGTCGAGCATCAGCTGGCGGACCGGCATGTAGAACGACTTCGAGTACAGCAGGAAGGTCAGCAGGGTCCCCGCCGTGATGGAGTCGAAGACGGGTGGCGCCGCGTCGAGGACGATCAGGGAGCCGAGCGCGAACAGGGCGACGAACAGCGCCGCGGTCGTCATCCAGCTCGCGAGGTTGTAGACGAGCCGCAGCTTGATCACCGCCCACATGCGATCCCTGTACTCGGCCGAGACCGCCTCGACGGCCGCCCGCTCGTGGTCCTCGCGCGCGAAGGCTTTCACCGTCGTGACACCCTCGATGCTGTCCTCCAGACGGGAGTTGACCGTCCCGACCTGCGAGCGGACGTCGTCGTAGCGGGGCTCGACGGCGTTCGTGTACCAGTAGGAGAGTCCGGCGAGCACGACCGGGAGCGCCATGAGCACGAGCGCCAGTTGCCAGTGGAGGACGAGCATGAACGCGACGGCGACGACTATCTGCGAGAGGAATCGCAGTCCCTGGAAGAAGCCGTCGGCGAACTGCCGAATGTTGCGGACGTCGTTGTTCAGCACGCTCATGACGTCGCCCGTCTGGCGGTCGTCGAAGTAGGACAGTTCGTGGCCGACGACGGCGGCGAAGGCGTCGGTCCGCACGTCGTACAGCGTTCGCAGCTGTGCCGTCGCCGAGAAGCGGCCGCTGAGCCAGGTGAGGCTCCCGTCGAGCGCGTAGGCGAGCGCAAGCAGGCCGACGGTGAACAGTACCTGGGCCTCGATTTCCCGGGGGATCACCCAGTCGGGGACGAGCGGCAGGGAGTACTCAGTCGTCCCCAGCAGGATGGCGTCGAGGGCGACGCCGACGACGACGGCCGGCGCTCGCTGCGGGATCTGGGCGAGCACCGTTCCCACGCCGGCCAGGCCGAATCGGCGACCGTGTGGCCGGCTGTAGCGCTTCGCGAGATACCAGAGGGCGTTGTGCTCGTCGATGCCCGACGCCGCGTCACTCATCGACGATCACCGCCCGACCGGGTTTGCCCGCGGGGAACCCCGTCGCTGCTCGCTGCGGACGCGGGCGTCGGCGTGGAAGGAGCGCGAGCGGGTGACACGCTCGTGACGTGGTGGGTTTGCCCCCTGTCGTTTTCGTGACTATGTTTCACACTGTCGCGATACCGGTCCGGGTCGACGGCGGGTGTGTGTCGTAGATAGTGGTTCATGGAGAGTGGGAGGGGAGTGTCAGTCGGCGGACGAGACGGCGACGTCGGGCTCTTCGACGACGTTGTCGCTCCACGACCCCGTCGCGAACCAGGCGGTGACGACGAGGGCAGCGGCGGCGTGCATCAGCGCGATGGCCCACCAGGCCCCGTCGGTGCCCATGTCGAACCAGGCGACGAGGACGTAGCCGGGGACGACCTGCATCCCCCACACGGAGAACACGGAGAATATCATCGCCGCGCGGGTGGAGCCGGCCCCGTTGAAACACCCCTTGATGACGTGGAAGACGCCCATCAGCCCCCACGTCGGGGCGATGATGTAGAGGTAGCGCGTACCGATGTCGACCACCGCGGCCGCCCCCTCGCCCTGGATGAACACCGCGACGATGGCCGAGGCGAACGCGACGGCGACGAGGGTGAGCAGGAGGTACGTCGTCACGAGCATCGCGACGGCGAAGAAGACGACCCGCTTCGCCCGGTCGGCCTGCCCGGCTCCGAGGTTCTGCCCGACAGCCGTCTCGACGCCCATCCCCATCCCCACGGCCAGCAGGAAGACGAGCGAGTTGATGCGCGAGGAGATGCCGAACGCGGCGACGGCCGTCGGGCCGACGATGGCGACGACGGCGGTCATCGCGGTGTAGGAGAGCGCGCCGGAGCTCTGTTCGATGCTCGCGGGGTAGCCGACGCTGACTATCTTGCGGAGCGTGGCCAGTTCCACCCGCAGGTCGGCGAGCGACAGCGAGAGCCCGAGGTGGCCCGAGAACAGCAGCGCGATGCCCGGAATCGTCGCGAGCGCGCGGGAGACGATGGTCGCGATGGCCGCGCCCTGGACGCCGTGGCCGGCGTAGCCGGTGGCGGCGAACAGCGACGCCTCCAGCCCCTCGAGCCCGGCCATGGCGAACAGCGGGTTGTCGGCGAAGCCGAAGATGAGCACCGGGTCGAGGACGACGTTGACCCCGACGCTGAGCCCCATCAGGTACATCGGCGTCTTCGTGTCGCCCCAGCCACGCAGGAGCGACTGGAAGACGAAGAAGCCGAACATGAACCAGACGCCGAGGAAGATGACGCGCATGTAGTCGACGGAGTGGGCGAACACCGCCGACCCCGGATCTGCGCCGATGAGCGAGAGGAAGGTGGGCGTCAGGACGTAGCCGACGGCCCCCAGCACCAGCGAGAACACCGTGACGAACGCGAGCGTCTGGCCGGCCACCTCGTTGACCCGGTCGAGTTTGCCCGCGCCCTTGTTCTGGGCGACGAGGACGCTCCCCGCGAGGGTGAGGCCGCCGCCGAGGCTGATGAGGACGAAGACGGGCGGCCAGGAGAAGGAGAGCGCGCTCACGGCGTCCTGGCCGAGGCGACCGACCCAGAACGTGTCCACGAGGTTGTACAGCACCTGCAGTAGCTGTGTGACGACGATGGGTGCCGAGAGGGCGAGCAGCGGTCGCAACAGCGATCCGGAGGTGAGGTCCCGGTCGGCCGCCTCGCTCACTCGCTTCCCTCCCCGTCGGCGAGCAGTCGACCGACCAGCAGTTCCTCGACCGCCGCCAGCGCCTCGTCGGTTGGCGACTCGTCGCCGAGGATGACGTCGTGGGACTGGGCCCCCTCGATGGTCGACCGGAAGAGGACGGCGAAGGCCTCGGGGTCGACCGACCCGTCGAACTGGCCGCGTTCCTGGCCGTCCCGGACGACGTCGGCGATCAGGTCGCGGATGCGCCGGTCGTTTCGCACGAGTTGGGCCCGCAGCACCTCGTCGTAGGGGGCCTGCGCCCGCAGTCCCAGGAGCGCCGTGTGGAAGTCCTTCGCGGCGTCGTCGCCCTCCGCGCCGGCGATGACTCGCTGTGCCATGTTCCGCAATCGGTCCGCGGGGTCGTCGCCGCCGCAGGACAGCGTCTGGTCGACGAAGTGTTCCAGCAGGTGGTCCATGAACGCCGCCAGCAGTTCGTCCTTGGAGTCGAAGTGGTAGTGGATGAGCGACTTGCTCTTGTCGAACTCGTCGGCGATGGCCTGCATCGTGAGGTTCGCGTACCCGTGTTCGCACAGCGCGGCGAACGTGGCGTCCATTATCTCGGAGCGCGAGGAGCCGTCCGCAGTCATACCGACTGACTATCTGGTCAATATATAAATAGCCGTCGGTCGGCCGCCGGATCCGACCAGGTTCGCTATAAACCGTCCCGTCTCATCCACCGCCTTCTCCGGATTCTCCACACGAAACGAAGGGGTGGCTGGCGATCGGTTTTAAGTGTAGCCGAGACGACAGCTCTGCACGGACGTGGGAAGATGTTCCGCCAGATAGTCAGCGACCTGTTCGAACCCGGACGCGACGGCGACGGCGGCAGCGACTACCGGTGCCGTCGCTGTGGCAGCGGGTTCGGCCGTCGCCGCCAGGTGTGTCCCGACTGCGGCGGCTATCGCGTCGAACGCAGCGAGTGGTGAGAACCGCTCCGCTGGCGTCGCGGACTCGCCGCCACAGCGACGCCCGGCGGACGTGGCGTCAGTTCGTCTTCGCACCGCTCAGTTCGTCTTCGCGTCGGTGTCCTTCTCCGGTTCCGGTTCCACTTCCGCGTCGGTGACCTCGACGCCCTCCGCGGCCTGGACGGCCTCCGTCTCCTTCTCCGTGTTGACGTGCCAGCGGTCGACCGACGTCTCGTAGTCCGCGAGGCGGTTCGAGACGCGCTCCTTCAGGTCGTCGTCGTTGACGTTCACCTCGAAGACGTACTCCGGGCGGTCGTCGCCGTTGACCCGCTGGAGGTTCGCGCTGACGAGTTCGTTGTCGAAGTAGTAGGGCGCTATCTGGGTCATCACGTTCTTGTACACCCTGTCCTCGACGGCGCGCAGGGCCTTCCGGCCGGCCGAGTCCGCCGCGCGGGCGACGTAGTCGAGGCTCTCGCCCCACGACTCGACGGCCTCGTCCGGGTCGTCGAGGTTCTCGTAGGAATCGGCCAGTTTCTCGCCGGCGGTCCGCAGGTCGTCGTCCGGGTCCTTGCCCGCCTTCTCGCCCTTGCCCTCGCCGACGCTCGCCTGTTCGGCCGTCTTCTCGTTGACGTCCTGGTCCAGTCGCTCGTGGCTCTTGGGCCGCCACTCGTCGAACCCGTCGAGCGCGTCGTCGTCGACCGGTTTCTCGACCCCTTCGTCGCCGGCCAGGTCACGCAGCGCCTGGACGATGCGCTCGCCGTGTTCGACCACGTCGACCCAGCCGCCGCGGCGTTTGAAGCCGGAGACGCTCTCCTCGATGTCCTTCATGGTAACTTAGAACAGTTGTACGGCACCGCCCACCGGTGGCTGCGTTGGGGGGCCATTCGTCGTTAGCGTGCATAGTCGATACTGGCCCATAAACCTTCTAGTAGGTGAGGGAGTGCCACGCGCGGAGACACTTTTCCCCGTCCGGCCCGAAGCGACGACTACCATGCCATCGGCACTGATCGTCGTCAGCGAAGCGGGTTACTGGGGCGAGGAGTGTATAAAGCCGCTCACGACGCTGGACTCGGCCGGCGTGGAGGTCACCGTCGCGACGCCGTCGGGCGACCCGCCCGAAATCGACGAGCGCTCCATCGATCCGGACCAGGTCGGCGAGGAGCAGGCCGAGCGCGTCCGCGAGGTTCACGAGAACGACGACCGCCTGAACGACCCCGCACCGATCACGCAGGTCGACGCCGCCGACCACGACGCCGTCGTCTTCCCCGGCGGCCACGGGACGGAGTGGGACGTCAACCAGGACGTCCACGCCCGCGCGCTCCTGCGCGACGCCGTCGAGGGCGAGGACGGGACGGCACTGGTCGTCTGCCACGCCGTCGGCATCCTCGCCTTTACGCGCGCGTCGAGCGGCGAGTTCCTCGTCGACGGCCGCCGCGTCACCGGGTTCCCGAACGAGTGGGAGGACGGCATCGTCGACGAGTACGAGCGGATGCCGGACGGCCGCAAACTCCCCTACCGCGTCGAGGACGAGGTAATCGCCGCGGGTGGCCAGTGGGACGCCGAACTCGACGCCGACTCCAGCGTCACCGTCGACGGCGACCTGATCACCGCCCGCGGGCCGGAGTCCTCGACCGAGGCCGCGCAGACCCTGCTCGACGCGCTCGAAATCCCGGCGCAGTAACGCGATCCATCCCGGCACTCGCCCGATCTAACGCGACCTTTGGGTGACCGGCACAGATTCTTGTTAACGTATAACAAAGGAACGCTCCCGCGTCGGGGTACGATATGGTATCCCACCAGACGCGGCGACGATTCGTCCGATCGGCTTCCTTCGCCGGCCTCGCCGGCCTCGTCGGCGTCGGACAGAGCGGCGCGCAGCAAACCGCGACCCGCCTCTCCTGGCACGCGGGCGGCACGGGCGGGACGTACTTCCCGCTCTCGAACGAGATCAAGACCATCGTCGAGGAGAACACCCAGTACCGACTGAACGTGCAGTCGACGGGCGCGAGCGTCGAGAACGTGGGGAACCTCGGCGGAACCCAGGCCGACTTCGCGCTCATCCAGAACGACATCGCCTACTTCGCCCGGAACGGGACCGGGATCGAGGTGTTCCAGGGTAACCCCGTCCCGAACATCCGGGGCGTTGCGACGCTGTACCCCGAGACTATCACCATCGTCACGCTCCAGAGTACGGACATCGAGACCATCTCCGATCTGGAGGGGGCGACGATCAACACGGGCGATCTCGGGAGCGGGACCCAGGTCAACGCCCTGCAGATCCTGGAGGCGGCCGGCATCCAGAACTTCAACGAGCAGAACGCCTCCTTCTCGCAGGCGGCCGACCAGTTGCGGAACGGCGACATCGACGCCGCCTTCGTCGTCGGCGGCTACCCCGTCGGGGCCATCGCCGACCTGGCGACGACGAACAACATCAACATCGTGCCGATAGACGGCCAGGCTCGGGAGGCGGTCAAGAACGCCGCAACCTGGTTCTCGAACGACACCATTCCCGCCGGGGTGTACGACGGCGTCGACGAACCGGTCGAGACGGTCGCGGTCCAGGCGATGATCGCCACCAGGCGCGGGATCGACGAGGGCACCGTCCGGGAAGTAACGGCGGCCATCTTCGACAACGTCGACCAGTTGACGATCAAGACCGACTTCATCTCGGCGGACTCGGCGCTGGACGGCATGTCGATCATCCTGCACCCGGGTGCGGCCGCGTACTTCGACGTGAGTACGGCGGTCCCCACCCGGACGCCGTCCGGGACGGCCAACGGGACGGCGGCCGGGAACGGGACGGACACGAGCGCGCCGACCGGTTCGCAGTAGTCCCACCATGGTCCGGAGAGTCGTCGCGCTGACGCTGGTCACGTCGCTCCTCGTCGGTGCCGTGGCGGTCACGGGTAGCGGTGGCGCGGCGGTGGCGACGGCCGGGACCGGAGCGGCCCCGGACAGCGACGCCGCGAACGCCTCGGCCGACCGCGTCCTCGTCGTCGCCGACGCCCTGACGGGCGAGCGCATCCTCGTTCGGCCCGTCGCGAACGGGACCCACGTCGCCCTGGAGTACACCCACAGCGTCGAGCAGAGCCGCGTCTACGAGCAGTACACCGTCCGCGGCGACCGCCTCGTGGAGACCCGCATGGAGTTCGAGTCCTACGGCTGGGGCCTCCCCGCGGACGCGAACGTTACCGAGGTCGACGGGACCTTCGTCTACGACCCGCCGGGGTCGCTGGCGCGACTGACCGTCGCCCCGGGCGACGTCGCGGGCCACGAACTCCACGTCGGAGACGACTCCTACGACCTGGTCACGCTGACCGACGAGCGGTCCGTCGACGTCCACCTCGTCCGGCAGTGCGACGCCGCGACCGCCACGGGCGGTGAGTCCGGCGGATGAGCGACGCCGGTTCCGACGACGACCGGACCCGGAGCGACGAGCGGGAGGCGAGCGACGACCGGCCGGCGAGTGACGCGATGGGGGCCGGCGGTGGGACGCCCGTCCCCGACGGCGGGCGCGACGAGCGGCGGGCGGACGGTGACGACGGGGCGGACGACGTCGAGGAACCCGACACGGACGAACTGCTCCAGGAGATAGAGCGCAAGCGGACGATACGGGGAGGGCTCGCCGTCGCCGTCGCGACCATCGGCATCGCCTTCTCGGCGTTCCAGCTGTGGTTCGCCGCCCACGGCTTCGAGTTCGCGGTGGACCTGCCGGTGGTCGGCCGGTTCGAACTGGCGACGCTGCAGTTGCTCCAGATCAACGCCATCCACGTGGCGTTCGCGCTGATACTCACCTTCCTGATCTACCCGGCGACGACGGGCGACGGGCCGATCAGCCGCCGGTGTACCGCGCTCGCGGCCAACACCCGGGGGCGACTCGGCGAGACGCACCCCGTGAGTCGCTCGGTCGGCCGGGTCGGCGGCGTGCTCTCCTGGGCGACCGTCGACCCCGAGTTCGACCGCGTCACGCCGCTGGACCTCGTGCTCGCCTTCTTCGCCCTCCTCTCGGCGGCGTACTTCGTCACCGACTTCCAGGAGATACAGCAGATGCGCGCTATCGGCGTGGACTCGGCGCGGCCGGTCCACGAGGTGTTCGCGTTCCTCGAACCCGTCGCCGGCCTGCTGGGGCCGCTGGCCGACACGTCGTACGCGATGGTGCTGGGCGCGGTCGGGGTCCTGCTCGTCCTGGAGGCGACGCGGCGGGCGATCAGCCTCTACCTGATGGTCATCGTCGCGGCGTTCATCGTCTACGCCCGCTGGGGGTACCTCATCCCGCTCGACGCCGCCTACGTCGGCGTGCTGTCGATTCCGGAGCTCTCGTGGCCCTCGATAATCCAGAACCTCTGGTACAACACGGAGAACGGCGTGTTCGGCATCCCCGTGACGGTGTCGGTGCAGTTCATCTACATCTTCATCCTCTTCGGCGCGTTCCTGGAGATGTCCGGCGCGGGCCAGTGGTTCATCGACCTGGCCTACGCCGCGACGGGGACCCGGAAGGGCGGCCCGGCGAAGGCGAGCATCCTCGCCAGCGGCTTCATGGGGACCATCTCGGGATCGTCCATCGCCAACACGGTCACGACGGGCGCGTTCACCATCCCGCTGATGAAGCAGTCGGGGTACAGCCCGGAGTTCGCCGGCGGCGTCGAGTCCTCGGCGTCGTCGGGCGGTCAGATCCTCCCGCCGGTGATGGGCGCGGCCGCGTTCCTCATCGTCCAGTACACCGCGACGCCGTTCGCGGACGTCATCGTCGTCGCGACCATCCCGGCCATCGTCTTCTTCTTCGGCGTCTGGGTGATGGTCCACTTCGAGGCCTCGCGGGTCGGCATCGGCGGCCTCGACGCCGGGGACCTCGTCGACGTCCCGTCCCACCTCGCCCGGGGTTGGTTCTACCTCGCCCCCATCGTCCTCCTGCTGTACTACCTGATCGTCGCGCGCCTCTCCGTCGCCCGATCGGCCTGGTACACGCTGATCGCCGTCACCGCGCTCGTCGCCTTCGTCGCGGCCTACAGCGACGAGACGCGCGGGCGACTGGTCGCCATCCTCGCGGGTCTCTGGGTCGCGGCGGTCGCCTGGAACTACGCCGACGGCGCCGACTCGGTCCTCGCGGCGGTCGAGGCGACGGTCGGCGTCGTCGGCTGGCTGGTCATGGCCGCGGGCCTCCTCGCGCTCGCGACGAAACCCCGCCTCGACGCTCCCCTGCTCGAGTTCGACGACCAGGTCGACGACGCGACGCGCGTCGTCTCGCGGCTCGCGGGTCGTCGCCGGATGCGGGACAACGGTCTCGTCCGCTTCGGCACGTTCGTCGGCAAGTCGATGGACGCTGGCGCGCGGACGGCGACGCCCATCGTCGTCGCCGTCGCCGCGGCGGGGGTCATCCCCGGCGTCATCAGCGTCTCCGGCCTCGGCCCGAACCTCGTCTCCCTGATCCGGGCCGTCGCCGGCGGGTCGCTCGTACTCTTGCTCCTCATCACCGCCGTCTCCTGCATCATCCTCGGGATGGGGATGCCGACCACCGTGACCTACATCATCCTCGTCTCGATGCTGGGGCCGGCGCTCACGGGCTTCGGCCTCCCCGAACTCGCCGCGCACCTGTTCATCCTCTACTTCGGCGTCATCGCCGACATCACCCCGCCCGTCGCGGTGGCGGCCTACGCCGCCTCCGGGGTGGCGAAGTCCGACCCGTTCCAGACGGGGATCGAGGCGTTTTCGCTGTCGCTGAACAAGGCCATCGTCCCCTTCGCGTTCGTGCTCACGCCGGGCATCGTGTTGCTCCGCGAACTGCCTGACGCCGCCGAACTCCCCGCCGGCGAGAAGTTCCGCGTCGTCGGCCTCGCCGACCTGGCCGACCCGTCGTGGGTCGTCCCGGAGGTGGTCGTCCCGGTCGCGGGCGTGTTTCTCGGCGTCGTCGCGCTCGCGGCCACGGTCATCGGCTACGTCTACGCGGACGTCGGCCGCGTCGAGCGGGCGGCGTTCGCGCTCAGTTCGCTCCTCCTAATGGCCCCCGGACTGCTCGTCTCCGGCGGCTACGACGTCCTCGAACTCGCCGGCGTCGCCAGCGGCGAGGTGACGCTCCTCCTCGACCTGTCGCTCCGGGCGGTCGGTCTCGTCCTGTTCGCCGCGCTGCTCGTCCTCAACCGCCGGCGGGCGGTCCCCGTCGGGGGACCCGCCGGAACGGCCGACGCGACCTGAGCGGCTGACGCTCCGGGCGGGGGCGGCGGAACCGCCCGACGGAGCGCTGTCGACACGATTTAAGGGCGTGGGGGTCGACGCTCACCCAATGACTATCGAGGACCGGGGCGACGCCTCCGTGGTGACGCACGCGCTTGCGCGCGACGAACTCTCGAAGATACGCGACGTCGAGACCGAACAGGTCGCCTTCCGCAAGGGACTGGTCCGCCTCGGACGGATCTGTGGCTACGAGATCATCGACGGCCGGATGGACACCGAGTACGTCGAGATACGGACGCCGCTGACCGAGACGATGGGCGAGCGCGTCACCGGCCTGGAGGACGTCGTCATCGTCAACGTCCTGCGGGCGGCGACCCCGTTCGTCGAGGGCCTGCTCAAGGCGTTCCCGCGGGCCCGCCAGGGCGTCATCTCCGCGAGCAGAGACGAGGACGCCGGCCAGGGCGAGGACGGGTCCTTCCCCATCTCGGTCGACTACGTCAAGATGCCGGAGATACGCGAGTCCGACACCGTCATCGTCGCCGACCCGATGCTGGCGACGGGGTCGACGATGGTCGCCGTCCTGGAGGAGATAACCGCGGGGTCGCCCGACCCCGAGAACCTGATCGTCCTCTCGGCGGTGAGCGCCCCGCCGGGACTCGTCCGCCTGAACGACGAGTTCCCCGGCGTGGACCTCATCACCGTCTCCATCGACGACGAACTGAACGAGGAGGGGTTCATCGTCCCCGGCCTCGGCGACGCCGGCGACCGCGCGTTCCGAACCGACTAGTTCGACGATCCCCGAACCCGACCGTTTCGGGTGGAAATACGGACTCGACGACGTGCTAGCTCTGTATTCCCGTCGAATATCTCCACGCGAAACGGTGCAGAGCGGACGGGAGTGCCTGGAATCTAGTCTGACGACGAACCGTCACCCGACCGGCTCGCATTTTTGTCGGACTCGACCTACTCGCGTGTCACTCACTTCGTTCGCTCTCACGGGTCACTTCGTTCCCCGTTCGAGCAATCGCGGTCGCGAAGCGACCGCTCCGCTCCCGCTCGCACTTTCGTCGGGCGCTCACTCCGGTCGGGCCCGACCGGCTCACGGCTCGCGTTGCTCGCCGTTCGCTTCTTCGTCGGGCGCTCACTCCGGTCGGGCCCGACCAGACGTCGCACTCGCGATCCGCTCCCTCAGAGCGTCGGCCTCGTCGACCGGCACGCGGACGTCGAACGCCACGTCGGCCTCGTACGTGGCGTCGAACTCGACGCCGGCGCTCTCCAGGATGCCGCGGACGCTCCCGGAGTCGTCGTACTCGACGGTGACGGCGAACCGTTCGTGGGGGCGCTCCGTGACGACTCCGGCGTCGTCGACGGCGTCCCTGACCGCCCGGGAGTAGGACCGGGCCAGGCCGCCGACGCCGAGGTTCGTCCCGCCGTAGTAGCGGGTGACGACGGCGACGACGTTCTCCACCTCCCGTTGCTGGAGGACGTTGAGCGCCGGCTTGCCCGCGCTCCCGGAGGGTTCGGCGTCGTCGCTCGCGTACTCCCGGAGCGGGTCCGCGCGGACGCGGTACGCCGGGACGTTGTGCGTCGCGTCGTCGTACTCGGCTTCGACGGCGGCGACGAAGGACTCCGCCTCGTCGACGGTCGTGGCGGGGGCGACGTGGCCGATGAACTCCGAGCCCCGCACTTCGAAGGCGGCCTCGCCCCGGCCCGCGACCGTCCGGTACGCGTCCTCGTCGCTCACGCCCGTGGCTTGTCGGCTCTCGGTCTTAAACGGTGGCCGTCGGCTACTCCAGTTCGATCCGTCGGACGAAACCCAGGTCGCGGATCTCGTTGATCAACTCGCCGGGCAGCGGTTCGTCGGTGATGACGTACAGGCGCGGTTCGTCGGTGAACTCCGGGTCCTCGGAGATGACCTGCCGGATGGTCAGGTCGTGGTCGGCGATGGCGTCGGTGACGGTGGCGACGATGCCCGTCTCCTCGGCGTCGCGCACCGCGACGGTGAGAACGGTCAGGTCGAGCACCGGCGCGAGATCCATCAGGCTCGGGATGGCCGAGATGTTCCGGAAGATGCGGGTCAACTCGTCGTCCTCCAGGATGGCGCTCGTCGTCGCGTCGACGACCCGCCGGTCGACGCCCACCTCGCGGGCGATGCCGGTGTTCGGGATCTCGATCCCCCCGGAGACGACCCGCCCCTCGTCGTTGACGGAGAAGCCCCGCTCCAGGAGCAGGCGGATGACCCGCTGCTGGCCGGGGGAGTCCGAGAACTTCTCCATTATCTCGTCGAACGTCGCACCCCCGGGCGGGCCGCCGTCGCTCATCGGTGCCCTCGCATCGGTCCTCAGAGCTCCCCTTTCGTGCTCGCCACGTCGCCGCGCCGCTCGTCGATGCGGGTGGCGTCGTCGAGCGCCCGCGCCAGGCCCTTGAATAGCGCCTCTATCTCGTGGTGGGCGTTCTCGCCCGCCACCTCGACGTGGAGCGTGAGGCCGGCGTTGGTCGCCAGCGACCGGCAGAAGTGCGCCGCCATGTCGCTCGTCAACTCTCCGACCCGGCCCTGGGAGAACTCGCCGTCGAAGGCGAAGTACGGGCGGCCGGAGACGTCGACGACGACGCCGGCGACGGCCTCGTCCAGCGGGACCTTGCGGTCGGCGAAGCGGACGATGCCGCGCTTGTCGCCCAGCGCCTCCGCCAGCGCCTCGCCGAGCGTGATGGCCACGTCTTCGACGGTGTGGTGCTCGTCCACCTCCAGGTCACCCTCGCAGGTGACGGTGAGGTCGAACAGGCCGTGCGTGGCGAAGGAGTCCAGCATGTGGTCGAGGAAGCCCACGCCGGTGTCCACCGTCGAGTCGCCGTCGCCGTCGACGTCGAGGGTAACCTCCACGTCCGTCTCGGCGGTCTCGCGGGTGACGGCAGCGGTCCGGTCGGTCATGTCTCGACTCATACGGGCCTCGTACTTGGCGATTGCGCTAGCGGGAGTAGTCAATCGTGTGGATAATGGGTCGAGAGTCTCGGTACGCTCTGCTTCGGTCTTCGGATACAATAACAGAGGAAAGCCCTCGGCGCGCTCGCACCACCGCGGCTCGCTGCGCGCCTCCCTCCGGTCGGTGCTTGCGTCGCCGGGGCGGCGCGACCCCGCCTCGCCCTTTCAATCCACCAGGCCGCACCGCAGGCAGCCCTGCCCTTCCCCGGGTCGCCCGGCTTCACCCGCGAGGGGTTCGGCCGCGCTCCCGGCCGACCGCCGGGCGGTTGCGGAAGGGAGTGGTCGCGCGGACGCTCCCGCGCATCCGAGTCAAGGACTTTCTGGCTGTTGCGGGGTTTGCTTTTGAGGGCACGTCTCTCCTGCTGGGAGGCAATTCACCCGTAAGCCTGGTCTTGGATCAGGAAGTTACGGATTGTATAGTATTTTCCCTGGTATTCCAAGTACACAGTCCAGTACTCGGGGCGCTCACGGCGTTCCGCAACGGTGCCGGCGAGTTCCCGGAGTGCATCCTTGTTCTCTATCTCGTCGTACGGACACTCCCGGTACTCTCCGTTTTCGATCGCCTCTTCCAAGAACGGCTGCTGGTCGGCGGGGAGTTCGCTGATCTGGAGCGCGTTCTCCGGCGTCGTCGTGACTGGTTCCACTTCGATGACTACGGCCCTGTGGTTCGCACACTCGAGCGGATTCAACCCAGAGCATCCAGCCAGCGCGCCCCCCACTCCAACGCAGGTGGCCCGTAGCACCCGACGGCGTGAACGATCGTTTGCCACGTCCGGTCTGCCTGTCAACGAGGGATAAGTCTTCTCCACCCTCCGAGTGACCTCGTCTGTATGACGTTGTAATTATCTGCATACGCTCTGCATACATCCGTCCGTCAGACGCCCGTCGTCGGGTCGTCTGCCGGGGACTTATTACGGATTTTTGGCGACTTCTGGGCGTGAAACACGAGACGGGGGTCGGTGCGGTCCTGATGATGGGGGCGGGGTTCTACTTCTACGCGGTGCTGGAGGCGGACCTCGTCGGTGCGGTGCTGGTCGTCGTCGCCGCGTGGGCGCTGGTCCTCCCCCGGTTCGTCGGGGGCGGGGAGTCGACGGCGCAGTAGTCAGGCGCTGGCGGACCCCGGGGCGCGCTCCCGCCGGCGCTCGGCGACGCGGGCCACGACCAGGACGGCGAGTGCCAGAACGAGCGGGACGAGCAGGAGTTGCATCGCCGTCCCGGCGTTGGACCCGCTGATGACGCCGCCCATCAGCGCCGGGACGACGCCGACGCCGAGCGACGAGGAGACGGCGGCGATGGCGGTGACGGGACCGCTGTGCTGGGGGACGGCGTCCGTCGCGTAACTCACGAGGAGCGGGTAGACCCCGGCGAGCAGCGCGCCGACGACGGCGACGCCCGCCAGGAGCGCGACGTCCGTCGCGACGGTGAACGTCAGCGCGAACGCCGGCACGAGCGCGCCGAGGACGGCCAGCAGCAGGCGGAGGTAGCCGACCCGCTCGGAGAGGCGGCCGTAGACGAACCGGCCGGGGACGTAGCCGGCGACCATCACCGACAGCGCGCCGCTGGCCAGCGCCGGCGAGAGTTCGCCGCGGGCGTACGTCGGGAGCCAGACGAAGAGGCCCCCTTCGACCCCGCAGCCGAAGAACAGCGCCAGGGTCATCCCGAGTATCTCGGGCCGGCGGAGCAGTTCGAGCGCGTCGCTCCGGTCGACCGACTGCTCCTCCGTCTCGACGGTGGGGGCGTCCAGTCGCCAGACGACCAGCGCCACGAGGAACGTTCCCACCGCGAGTGCGTAGTAGGTCAGCCGCCAGTCGGTCACCGCCACGGCGGCGACGACCAGCAGCGGCCCGGCGGTGGCTCCGACGGCCCACACCATGTCGTAGTAGCTGTAGATCCGACCCCGTCGACTCGGGTAGAGGTGGCTCAGCAGCGGCCGGTTGAGCCCCCGGACGACGCCGTTCATCGTCCCGCGGAGGACGACGGCGAGCAGGAACACCGCTAGCATCGGCGCGAGTCCCTTGAGGAGCAACGCGACGGCGCTCCCCGCCAGTCCGAGCGCGACGAGGCGCTGGGTGTCGAGCGTCCCCGCGCCGAAGCCGACGACGGAGATGACGACGAGGTAGCCGACGGTGCCGGCCGGGGCGACGAGTCCCAGTTGCCACTCGGGCGACTCGAACCCCGCCGCCGTCTGCAACTCCAGAATTATCGACCCCCTGGCCATCATCGCGGCGCCGCTGAACGCCATCGCGGCGAAGATGGCCGCCGTCCACAGCCGCCTGTTCGACCGCGTCACGCCCCACCCTCCCACGAACCCGGCGCGCCCGCCCGCCGGCCAGCAGGGGCTATCTGTGCGGTCATGCCTCCCCCTACTCGACGGTCCGGAAAAGCGTTCGGAAACGGCGGAGAACGTGCAAGCCGATGGACGTGAATCGGACCGCGTCCCCCGGTCGCTACGCACCCGGTCGTTACAGCGCGTCGCGCGCCTCGGCCAGCGTGAACCGCCCCTCGTACAGCGCGCTCCCGACGACCACCGCGCCGGCGCCGGCGTCCCGCAGCGCGACCACGTCGTCGACCGTCGCCACGCCGCCGCTGGCGACGACGGGAATGTCGACGGCTTCGACGACCCGCCGGACGGGGTCGGTCCGGACCCCCTCCAGTCGCCCCTCCACGTCGACGTCGGTGAAGAGGACGGCCCCCGCGCCCAGGTCGGCGTAGCGCCGGGCGGCCTCGGCCGGGTCGAGGCCGGTCCCCTCGGTCCACCCCGAGACGACGACTTCGCCCTCTTTCGCGTCCAGGCTCACGACGACGCTCCCCGGGTGCTCCTCGCTTATCTCGCCCACGATGTCCGGATTCTCGACCGCCGCCGTCCCGAGGATGACCCGGTCGACGCCCCTGTCCAGCAGGTCCACGGCGTCCGCGGCCGTCCGGATGCCGCCGCCCAGCTGGACGTCCACGTCAACGGCGTCCAGAATCGCGTCGATGGCCCCGGCGTTGTGCCGTTTCCCCTCGAAGGCCCCGTCCAGGTCCACGAGGTGGAGCGTCTCCGCGCCGGCGTCGACCCACCGCTCGGCCGCCTCGACCGGGTCGCCGTAGGTCTTCCCGGTGCCGCGCTCGCCCCCGACCAGCTGGACCACCTGCCCGTCCTGCATGTCCACCGCCGGGATCACCTCGAACTCGTCGAACATGGTCGGTGCTGGTCGCGGTACCCGTGAAAGCGTGTCGGTCCTAGGAGTTGGATGTCTGGTGTTGGCTGGAACTACGAACGACGGTACCGGGAACAACCAGAAAGCCCCGACCGGTTCGCCTCCCGCGGCTCGTTGCGCCCTTCGCTCCCTCCGGTCGCTGCAGTGCTTACGTCGCCGGGGTTCGGCGAACCGGTCGCCCCTTTCAGTCCCGCCCCATGGATCATCCGGACGGGCGGGACTGAAAGGGGCCGGACGGTCGGCGTACGAGAACCCGCAAGCACCGGAGCGAGCGAAGCGAGTGAGGAGCGCAGCGCGGTTCGTAGTAGCCGAGCGCCCGGGGGCTTTCTCGTTGTCGTTAGAACCAGCGGTCGCGCTGAGACACGAGAATTCGAACCATCGCTCGCCCCGAAGCCTTATCCGCGCCGTCCGTCATTCCCACTCAATGTCTCCGGACTCACCGCTCTCTCGCCTCGAACGGACGATGGTCGGCCATCAGGAGTCGACCTACCGCCTGTTCGTGCAGGCCATCACCGTCGTCACCGCCGCGCTCGTGCTGGCCTGGATACTGACGCGGTTCGGCGTCGCCGGCCTGGACACGGACCTCGCGCCGCTGTTCGGCACCGCCGCCGGCGTCGCGGTGGCGCTGTACGTTGCCGTCGGGATGCTCCAGTTCGTGGTCCTCGCGCGGGCGTACGACCGCGGCGCGACCGAGGTGGCCCAGACCGCCGAGGAACTGGAGGCGGCCGCCGACACCGTCGCCGAGACGGCGGACGAACTCGACGAGACTGTCGAGACGGTCGAGCAGGCCGCCGAGCAGGTCGACGAGGCCGCCGGCCAGGTCGACCAGAGCGCGGAGACGGTCGAGGAAGTCGTCGACGAGTCCGACGACGTCGTGGCCGACCCAGACAAAGCCGCGGAAGCGAGCGAGCAGGTGAAGGAGGCCACCGAGCAGGTCGACGAGGTAACCGAACAGGTCGACCAGGCGGTCGAGCAGGCCACCGAGGCCAAACAGAAGACCGGCGAGGCGAAGGAGACGGCCGACACGGTCAAGGAGACGGTCGAGCAGGAGAAGGAACGGTTGCCGCCGTCCGAGGACGAGGAGTAGGCCGGTCGCGAACGAAGTGAGCGACCAGCTAAAGAGCGAGCGGGGAGCGGAGCGACACTATTTAACAGCCGAACGCCGTTCCTCGCAGTATGGTCGCCGTTCTCTTCGCGATAGGGCTTCTCGTCGCGGTCTTCGTCGGATTCAACATCGGTGGTTCCTCCACGGGCGTCGCCTTCGGCCCGGCGGTCGGTGCCGGCACGGTGTCGAAGTTCGGTGCCGCGGCGCTGATGACGCTGTTCGCGCTCGCGGGCGGGTTGACCGTCGGACGCGAGGTCGTCGACACGCTCGGCAACAACCTCGTCACGACCGAGTTCACGATGGTCGTCAGCATCGTCGTCCTCTTCTTCATCGGCTTCGCGCTCTTCCTCTCGAACGTCGCCGGCGTCCCCGCCTCGACGTCGATGACGGCCGTTGGCGCGATGGCCGGCCTCGGCATCGCGCAGGGGACGCTCAACTGGGACGCGATGGGGCAGATAGTCATCTGGTGGCTCGTCTCGCCCATCCTGGCGTTCTGGGTTAGCGGCGTCGTCGGCCGCTACTTCTACCCGGCGCTGGTCGAGCGCTTCGCCGTCTCCCAGACGGAGGGATCCCTGCTCCGACTCGACCGCTCGGGCGGGCTCCCCCGTCCCGTCCTCGGGGAGAACACGACGACCCGGGAGTTCACTGGAACCGTCCTCGTCGTTGGTATCGGTTGTTACATGGCGTTCTCGGCGGGCGCGTCGAACGTCGCCAACGCCGTCGCCCCGCTGGTCGGCAACGGCTCGCTCCAGATGACGCCGGCCATCCTCCTCGGCGGCGGGGCCATCGGCCTGGGCGCGTTCACCATCGCCCGCCGGACGATGGACACCGTCGGCAACGACCTGACGGACCTCCCGCTGCTGGCGGCGCTGCTGGTCGCCATCGTCAGTTCCACCATCGTCA
>CAZMGU010000023.1:0-26813 GCA_964565905.1 uncultured Halobacteriales archaeon | reverse complement strand
ACTCGAGTACGACAACGCCGGCTGGTTCGGCAGCAACGTCCAGCAGTCGGTCGCCAATCAGTCGACGCTGAACCTCGTCGTCCGTGGCGACAGCGGCGGCGAGGAGAGCGACTTCCAGTTGAGCGTCGGCGGCGCGTCGGACCTCCTCTCGAACCTCACCGACGACGCCATCGGGACGGAGTGGTCGACCGTTTCCGTCGACCTCTCCGCGGTCGGTGGCGACCCCGACAACCCCCAGGCTGTCAGGTTCAACTTCTGGCAGGGGGAGTCGGGCGCCATCGAGATAGACACCATCGCGTTCGCCGCCGGTTCGGACGTCGGGGGGACGCCGACGACGACCGCGCCGCCGGCCACGACGACGGAACCGCCGACGACCACGGAACCCGACGAGACCGAGACCGAACCCGACGAGACGGAGACCGGCACCGGGGACGACGAGGAACCCACCTGGGACGTCCCCTTCCCGGACCGGCCGCCGGAGCCGGATACGCTCCCGTCGGACATCACGGGCAGCACGACGGTCGCCGAACTGTACGAGCACTTCGACGACCCGTACTACGTCCCGCGCGACTTCACGGACTACCTGCCCGGCGAGACGTCCTCGACGGGGCAGACGTGGACGGACTCCGAGAAGGCCGACGAGTTCGACTACGACGTCGAGGCCGTCCAGAACAACATTAGCGACGGCTCGCTGACACTCGACCAGCTCGGGACGCAGGCGCTGCCCTACGTCCAGCAGCTCGCGGACAACGACTTCCCCGCGCACGCGACGGTGAAGCTTCTCCCGCGACTGGCCCTGCTCCCGGACGAGACGGAGGATCCGGGGACCCACGACGAACCGGACAGCGTCTGGGACGAGACGGCCGGACCCACGGCGGCCACGAACGGTCCCGACCAGTTCATCCAGGACCGCTGGCCGACCGACGCCCGGAGCTACCAGCCCGAAGAGGTGCGCGTCCGCGACCGGGTCCACGACCAGCCGGAGTACGACGACAGCCGCGAGTGGGGTAGCTCGGCGGACCTGCCGGAAGACGTCGTCAACAACCCGGACAACCCCATCCACGACATGGTGGCCGACAAGGTCGACCCGCGGACCGGTAGCTCCCTCGGCGGGGACGGCTTCACCGCCAACGCGCCGATGGAGGCGACCGTCGAGATGCACGAGAACGGCGGGGGCTACTGGAACCAGTACATCGTGCTGAAGAACACCAGCGAGGTGCCGTACTTCCAGGACGGTATGGTCATCACGTGGCTCGGGCCGTCGGGCGACGCCGCGAACCTCGCCGACGGGCACTGGAACAACCCCCACCGACCCAGCCAGTCGCTGGGTCACCCGCAGCGCGACGTCATCGAGGTCGTCCACCCGGACTCCGAGGGCCTCTCGGCGTACGCCGTCCGCTGTGCGAACCACGACGAGCCGTACCACATGCGGACGATCTACCCGAACCAGAAGGTCGCGATGGAGATCGGGACGCCCGCGAACACGGACCTCTGGTCGTCCTCCTCGGAGCGCCAGGACCTGGTCGACACGATGCTGGACTCGCTCCACGTCGAACTGGAGACGAACCTCAGCCGGAACGACCGTCTCATCGACGAGATCGACCTGACGTACCGCGTGCCGAACTGACGGCGACTCGCACACCGGTCGAGTGCGGAGCGTAGCGACCGACGGCCGGGCACCGCGCCCGTCCGTTCCGGCCGGTGACGCACCCCCGCCTTCTTTCGCAGTCGCGCCCGTTTCGACGGGCATGAACGCGCCCGACTCCGGACTGCCGGCGGCGACGCACGTCGGCCGCGTCGGCCTCGTCGTGGCCGACCTGGACGACTGTCTCGCCTTCTACCGGGACGTGGTCGGCCTCGACGTCCGCTCGCGCGACGCCGACGCGGCGACCCTCGGTGCGGGCGGCGACCCCCTGCTCGAACTCCGCGCGGACCCGGACGCCCCCGAACGCGGCCGCGACGAGGCCGGCCTGTTCCACACCGCGTTCCGCGTCCCCACGCGCGCTGCGCTGGGCGACGCCCTCGAACGCGTCCGGGAGCGCTGGACGCTCACCGGCGCGTCCGACCACCTGGTGAGCGAGGCGCTCTACCTCTCCGACCCCGAGGGTAACGGTGTCGAGATTTATCGCGACCGGCCCAGAGACGCGTGGCCGGTGGACGACGACGGATCCGTGGGGATGGACACGCTACCGCTGGACCTGGCCGATCTGCGCGCGGCGGCCGGGGACGGTAGCGAGGCGGGCGCGCCCCCCGGCACCGACGTCGGCCACGTCCACCTGGAGGTGACCGACGTCGCGGCGGCCCGCGCGTTCTACGTCGACGGCCTCGGCCTGCGGGTCAGGCAGTCGTACGGCGACTCGGCGCTGTTCCTCGCGGCCGACGACTACCACCACCACGTCGGCCTCAATAGCTGGAACGAACGCTCCGAACCCGCCGCCGGGCGCGGCCTCGACTGGTTCGAACTCGTCGTCACGGACGACGGCGTCGTCGAGCAGGTCGCCGAGCGACTGGCCGACGGGGAAACCCGGGTCGAACGGACGAGCGACGGACTCGCCGCCACCGATCGGGACGGTATCACGGTTCGGCTTCGGACGGCGGCCGCCGGGCCGGGCCACGACGCGTAGCGTCCCTGCTACGTCGGGCGGGCCTCACCCGTCGCGACCCGCTTCTGGCCCGCTCGGTCCGTCCGGCGTCTCCGCTTCCGGTTCGGTGGCCATCCCGCCCTCGTCGACCTGGCGATACCGCCAGACGGACTCGCCGTCGCCTTCGTCGCCGACGCGCTCGACGCCCGGGAGCGAGTCGAGTCCGTCGCGGACGCAGTCGGCCCACCAGTCGGCTGCCGAGTCGTAGCCCGCGCCGTGGTCCGGATACGCGGCCTTCCGGATGGATGCCGCCGACGCTTCCCCTTCCTCGAAGAGGTGCGCGAACGCCGCGCGGACGGCCGCCCGCTCGTCGTCGTCCAGTTCCGATTGCTCCAGCGCGAACCTGACGCTCGCCCCCGCCGGCGGGTCGACTCCGGGCGCGACCCGGCCGTCCTCTGTCGTCTCCTCGACTGTCGGCGTACCGGCGTAGCGCCAGGGCTCGCCCGTCGACGCCGGTGACTCCACGAGCGGCAGGTCCGCGAGGCGGTCCCGGACGCCCTCTTCCCACCACTCCCGTGGGCCGTCGAAGCCCGCGGGGTTCTCGCTGTACGCGGCGTCGACTATCTCGGGGCCGCTGGCCGACCCCCAGTACCGGAGGACGGAGAAGGCGTTCCGGAGCGCCTCCTCCCGGTCGGGCCGGAGGTCGAACGACTCGACGCGCTCCTCGACGGCGTCGGGCGTGTCGATGCGGTCGTCCATCGTCCCCGCCGGCGAACCGGCCATCGCACGCTCGCCGTCCTCGGTGATGCGGTAGGCGTCGTCGACCCGCTCGACCAGTCCGTTGTCCGCGAGTTCCGGCAGTCGCTCCCGGAGGTACTCCGGGTCGCAGCCCGTGGTCTCCGCGAGCGTTCCGACGTCGGCGTTCCCGTCGCGGAGGCGTTCGAGGGCCGCCGCGTCCCGCTCGTCGAGCGTGACGGTCACCATGCGCCCGGTAGGTGCCTGACGCCCTTGACGGTGACCCCTCCGGTCGCAGTCCGGTGGTTCGTTACGTCGATCCGACCGGTGGGACCCGCCCGGAACGCGGCGGGTGACGGGGGGTTATCAAGGGCACGCGAATGTCTGGTCCACGCCTTTCCGGGTGGCCACCCCACTGTGTAGCATGGCTGACGACATCTCCTGGACGAGCCATCCGCCGCGGCTGATCTACGAGTACCTCCTGCACGGCGAGCGGGGTCTGTCCGACGTCGCGGACCGGATCCACCGGCGGGCGCACCGCCAGCCGGGAGGCAAGTTCGCCAAGGCGGACGTGCGCTACCTCCCGTTCAGGCCGTTCCCGCTCCTCCTCTGGGACAACCGGTGCGGGCGCTGCCGGTTCTGGCAGGAGGGCGGGCCGGGGGAGGCCGGCGGCTGCCACGTCGTCGGCCGCGAGAGCGACCGGTACGGCGGCGAGGCGGTCCACCCCGACGGCTGGTGCGGGCTGTACACGCCGCCCGAGAACGAGCCAGCGTTCTCATGGATCCGTGACCGGATCGAACCGAGCGGCGCGACCGACGTCCGCGGGGAGTACGAACCCGAGATGACGCGGAAGGAGCAGCGCCGCGAGTCCGGGCACAGGTCGGGAACGCGAGTACCCGTCGAGGCGGGTGGCTCCTCGGTCGCGCCCGGCGAGTCGTCCGCGTCCGGCCGCGACGGCGGAACGACGGGGAGCGACGATGCGTGACCGCGACCGCCTCCGGCGACTCCTCACGTCGGGCCTCTCGTCGCGGGCCGCCGGGGGCCGTCCGGGGTCGCCCGGCCCCGGCGAGTCGGACGGCGGCATCGTCCCCTGGTGGGCGAAACACTACCCGCGGGTCCTCTGGACGTACTGGCGGTCGGGCGAGGACGGCCTCTCCGAAATCGAGGAGGAACTGCGGACGCGCGCGGCCAGGCAACGGGAGGGGAAGTTCAGCAAGCGCGACGTCGCGTACACGCCGTTCGTCCCGCTCCCGCCCCTGGAGTACCGCCACGAGTGCGGCCACTGCCGGTTCTGGGTCGACAGCGCGCCTGGCAAGCCCGGCGAGTGCATGATCGTCGGCCGGAAGGACGACCCGTGGGGCGGGACGGCCATCCACGAGAAGGCCGGGTGCGCGCTGTTCACCCCGCCGGCGGGCGAGTCGCCGTTCGACTGGGTCGACGAGCAGCGCCGGCCGACCGGCGCGGACCTCGTCCGCGGCGAGTACCACGAACCGCGCCGGCAGGGGGGCGTCGACATTCCGATCGAAGGCGGCGACGGACCGACGCGGGAACCGGAGCGGAAGCGGGCGCGCTGCCACGCGACCCGGAAGGCCGTCGGCGAGTCGTCCATCCCCGCGGGACCGACCGTGGACGTCGAACGCGTCGCCGACGGGTTCGCCGCTCCAATCGGGATGGCGTTCGACCCCGCCGACCCCGACCGCGCATTCGTCGCCGACCAGAACGGTCTCGTCCACCGTCTCGACGCCGGCGGCCTGGCCGACGACCCGTTCCTCGACCTCCGCGAGGCGGTCGTCGACCTCGAAACCCAGTACGACGAGCGCGGCCTCCTCGGCCTCGCGCTCCACCCCGAGTTCGACCAGAACGGGCGACTGTTCGTCCGCTACAGCGCACCGAACCGGGAGGGAACTCCCGAGGACTACGACCACACCGAGGTGCTCGCGGAGTTCACCGCGAACGACGGGCGCACCGCCGCCGACCCGGAGTCGGAGCGGACCATCCTGGAGATTCCGTCGCCGCAGTTCAACCACAACGCCGGCGGGATCGAGTTCGGTCCCGACGACGGCTACCTCTACATCGCGCTGGGCGACGGCGGCGGCGAGGGCGACCGCGACGTCGGCCACGCCGCGGGCGGCAACGGCCAGGACGTCACCGAGAACCTGCTCGGCGGGATACTCCGGATCGACGTGGACGGCGAGGGGAGCGCGGACGGCGAGTCGCGACCCTACGCCGTCCCCGACGACAACCCGCTCGTCGGCGAGGCGGGCCGCGACGAGTTCTACGCCTGGGGGCTCCGCAACCCCTGGGGGATATCGTTCGATTCGGAGGGTCGCCTGTTCGTCGCCGACGTGGGCCAGGCGCTGTACGAGGAGGTGAACCTCGTGGAGAAGGGCGGCAACTACGGGTGGAACGTGAAGGAGGGAACCCACTGCTTCAACCCCGAGAACCCCTGGGACCCGCCGACGGACTGCCCCGACGAGAACGACAGGGGCGAGCGGTTCGTCGACCCGATAGTCGAGTACCCCCACGTCGAGGGCGGCGAGGTCGTGGGGAGCGCCGTCGTCGGCGGCCACTACTACGAGGGCGAGGCGATGCCCAAACTGTCGGACGCCTACGTCTTCGGCGACTGGGCGACGACGCAGGACCAACCGTCGGGTCGGCTGTTCGCCGCTCGCCCGCCGGACGGCGGGAGCCCCGGTGCCGGTGACGACGGCACGACCGGCGGCGAGCGGTGGTCCATGGAGGAACTAGAGGTCGGGAGTTCGGAGAACGGCCGACTCAACCGGATGGTCCTCGCCTTCGAGCGGGGTCCGGACGGTGAACTGTACGTCCTGTCGAACGAGACGCACGTGCCGAAGGGCGAGACCGGTGCCGTCCACCGGATCGTGCCCGACGAGTAGCCGCAGCGAACGCCCGTCGACCGGCGAAGGTGGTCGAAGAGGCCGGGGGTGGGCGCGGAGACGATCGACGGCTTGCCGACGAAAAATCTCAAATCGGCCGATTTCGGCAACATTGAGGCCTCTACCGTGTGGATCGGAAGTGTCCGGCGACTTTCCGATCGATATCATTTCGTATAGCGTTATATAGTTTATAAGTAACGACGGATACGGCCCGCTCCGGGCGGTAGGCGGCCAGTTGAAGGTCGAATTCGCAGAAGCGCGGCCTCGGAGGGCCGGTCAGTCCTCGTGGTCGTCGACCGACTCGAAGCTACCCCCGGCGATGGCGGCGGCCAGGCCGGGGACGTCGACGTCGCCGACGAACTGCGGGTACTTCCGCCGGAAGTAGCCCACGACGTTCTCCACGTCGCGTTCGAGCAGTTCGCGGGCGTTCTCGTGGTCGGTGGGGACGGCCTGGGGCCAGTCGAAGACGGTGACGCCCCCGCTGTCGACGAAGACGTTGTACTCGCTCATGTCCGCGTGGACGAACCCCTCGCGGTACGCCGTTCGCATCTCGTCCAGAACGAGGTCCAGCACCGGACGGACCTGCTCGTCCTCGAGTTTCGTCCGGGCCAGTTCGACGCCCTCTATCTTCTCCATCACGATGGCGTGGCGGTTCTGGTCGACGGGCTGGGGGACGCTGACGTCGGGGTACAGCGTCTCCAGGGCCTCGTACTCCCGCTCGGCGGCCTTGCGGGCGGTGTACTGCCAGGAGACGTGGTCGCGGTCGGACGTGTACTCCCGCTCTTTCTGCACCTCGCGGAAGTTCGTGTACCCCTCGCGGTGGAACTTCAGCGCGAGCGGCTTGTACGACTTGACCTCGTAGACGTCGCTCTCCTTGCCGACGCCGAGCGGGGCACCGAAGCTCTCTATCGTCCCGCGTTCGACGAGGGTGTGCAGGGCGAGGGCGTCGTACCCCTCGAAGGTGAGTTTGAACCCCTGGTACTGCATCGTCTTGCGCTCCAGGAAGCCGCGGTCCTCGCAGCGGTCCAGCCGGTAGTCGACGTTCTCGGCGGTGAGCCGGGAGAACTCGGGAATCTTGTCGCGGTCGACGTACTCCGAAAAGCGCATCCCCTGCTCGACGCCCGAGAGGAGGTAGAAGTCCTCCGTTTCGAGGTCCGCCATCTCGCTGGCGACGTTCTGGACCATCAGCGACCGGTAGACGCCCGACTCGTAAAAGGTCAGCGCGTTCGCGCCGGGACGGCGGCCGAACGGGTCCGTTCTACCTACCAGGCCGCCGCGAGGACGTCCTCGACCTCGTCGGCGGTCGGGTCCAGACCGGACGGGGCGGCGGCCAGCATCGAGTCCTCGACGACGGCCTCGGCGATGGACGGCAGGTCAGACCGCTCCAGTCCCTCGATGGCCCGCAGTCGGTCCGGGAGTCCGAGTTCGTCCCGGACCTCGGCGACGGCGGCCACGACGGCCTCGGCGAGTTCGTCGTCGGTCTTCCCGTCCGTCTCGACGCCGAACGCCTCCGCCAGGAGCGCCCGGCGTCCGTCGACCCGGTCGAAGACGTACCGAAGGACGTGGGGCGCGACGACGCCGTGGACCGTCCCCTGGTGGACGTCGTAGCCGTGCGAGAAGCCGTGACCGAACGCGTGGATCACGGAGGCCCTGTACCGGTCCGGCGTCGAGACGCCGTACTGGGCGAGGACGATACCGGAGATCACCTCGTCGAGGCGCTCGTCGTCCATCGGATCCTCGGTGAGCGTGGGGAGTCCCGACTGGAGCAGGCGCAGGCCGCGCATCGCCGTCCCGTCGGTTATCGGCGTCGCGTGCCGGGAGTAGAGCGACTCGACGGCCTTGTCGAACCCGTTCATCGCCGAGGCCGTCAGCACGGACTTCGGCGTCGTCCGGAACAGGTCCGGGTCGTAACACAGTGCGGTCGGCATCAGTCGCCCGTCGCTCACCGACCCGCTCGGGGCGTCCGCATCCGACGCGTCGTCCGGGTCGAGCGTGAGGGTCACGCCGGCGACGACGGAGAGGTCCGCACCGGCCAGCGTCGTCGGCGCGACGGCGATGGGCAGGGGGTTCCCGTCGTCGGCGACCGGGACGGCCCCGTCCTCGATGGCCTCCTCGGCCACCGCTCTGGGGTCGCGGTCGTGGCTGCTCAGCGCGCTGGCCACCTTCGTCACGTCGAGGCTGCTCCCGCTCCCGACGGCGACGAGGACGTCGACGTCGAGTTCGCGGGCCCGTTCGGCGGCGTCGAGGCCGGTCTGCAGGTACTTCTCCGGCGTCGTCTCGGCGAACTCCGCGACGAGGCGGTCCCCCAGTCCGTCCCGGACAGGGTCCATCACCGCCGGCGTCGAACCGACCGTCCGGCCGGTGACGACCATCGCCCGGTCGAGACCCTCCCGGTCGAGCGCCGGGCCGAGTTCCGCGGCCGCGCCCTCGCCGCAGTAGATGGCCCCCGGGTCGTAGTCGAACTCGAAGAACCGCTCGCTGGCTGTCATGGCTCCCGGTTCGGCCGGTCCGTTCATAAGACTCCGGGCGTGCGAACCTCGCCACCGCCCTTCCGTCGCTCCTTCGCCGCCTCCTGAGGGTTGAAGCCTCACGCGGACCTACCGGACGCCGTGACCGAACCGAACGACCCGTCCCGTGACGCCGAGACCGTCTCCTGCCGCCGTTGCGACCGCGAATGGAACCTCTCCGCGGAACTCGAATCAGTTGGCAACCAGGCGTTCGAGCAGTTCGCGCTGGACCACCGCCGCCACACCGGGCACTTCCCGGACGGCATCGCGACCTGGCGGGCGGTCTGCCGGCACTGCCCGGAGGAGGCGGAACGACTCGCGGAGGGCGCGGCCCACCGGTGGGCCGAGACGCACGCCCGCCACACCCGTCACGACGTGGCGATCAGGGGCGGGGACGCCGACGAGGTCGCCGTCGTGGAGGGCTAGAACCCCTCGAACGAGGCGATCCGCTCGCGCCACGCGTCGGGGAGCGGTCGCGAGGCGTTCGCCGCTCGGTCGTAGGCGACCATCGTCGTCTCGCCGGTGGCGGCCACCTCGCCGTCGGACCGGACCTCGTACTCGATGGGGAAACTCGACTCGCCGAGCCGCGGGACCCGGACGCCGACGGTAACCGTCTCCACCAGGCCGACGGAGTGGCGGTAGTCGAGTTCGAGGCTGGCGACGACGATTCCGACGCCGTCGCCCTCGGCCGAGTCGGCGGCGAGCGACCGCGCCTCGTCGCCGAGCACCGCCTCCAGGTAGTCGATGCGGGCCTCCTCCAGGTAGGTCGCGTACGTCGCGTTGTTGACGTGGCCGTAGGTGTCCACGTCGGTGTAGCGAACCGGAACCTCCGTCTCGAAGTCGAACGCCGCGTCGTCGGAACTCACGCGGCCATCAGCTCCCGGAAGTTCTCCTGAAGCTTCGAGAGCTTCGGGTCAATGTTGATCGTGCAGTAGCCCGAGTCGGGGTTGTTCTCGTAGTAGTTCTGGTGGTAGTCCTCGGCCCGGTAGAACGTCTCCAGGGGCGCTATCTCGGTGACG
Source organism: uncultured Halobacteriales archaeon (assembly GCA_964565905.1). Classification (GTDB taxonomy): domain Archaea; phylum Halobacteriota; class Halobacteria; order Halobacteriales; family Haloarculaceae; genus Halomicrobium. The sequence continues at coordinate 17,073 of CAZMGU010000023.1, read as the reverse complement.
ATGGGGTCGTCGTACTCCGCTTCCAGGTCGTCGACGAACGCCTCGACGCGCTCGCGCTGGTCCTCGTCGTGGTAGAAGACGGCCGAGCGGTACTGGCTCCCCACGTCCGGTCCCTGTCGGTCCTTCGTCGTCGGATTGTGCGTCGCGAAGAAGACGGTGAGCACGTCCTCGTAGGAGAGGATATCCGGGTCGTACTCGACCTGCACGCACTCGGCGTGGCCCGTCTCGCCCCGACAGACGGCCTCGTAGCTGGGGTCCTCGACGTGGCCGCCGGCGTAGCCCGACGTCACGTCCTCGACGCCGTCGAGTTCCTCGAACACGGCCTCGGTACACCAGAAGCACCCGCCCGCGAGCGTCGCTGTCTCGGTCATCGGTGGCTCTAGCCGCGCCGGGCACAAAACCCTCACCTTCGTGACGGCCGCCCGTCACCGGTCGACTTCGCCCATGATGGCGTCGAGGCTCCCGATAGTGGCGACTAGGTCGGCGACGTACTCGCCCCGCCCCATCTCCGGGAGCGCCTGGAGGTGGGAGAAGGAGGGGCCGCGTATCTTGAAGCGCGCGGGCGTCTCGGTCCCGTCCGACCGGAGGTAGATGCCCAGTTCGCCCTTGGCCGCCTCGACGGCGCTGTAAATCTCCCGGTCCCGCTCGGGCCGGAGGGTGCGGGGGACGTTCGACTGAATTTCGCGGTCCCCCTCGGGCCAGTCCGTCAGGAGGTCGACGCACTGCTCGACGATGCGGGCCGACTGCTCCACCTCGCGCAGCCGGACGAGCAGTCGCGCGAGGTTGTCACAGCCGTCCTCCGTGACGACGTCCCACTCCAGTTCGTCGTAGTAGCCGTACGGGTCGTCGCGGCGGAGGTCGTAGTCCACGCCCGAACCGCGGGCCACGGGGCCGGTACAGCCGTAGACCTTCGCCCGTTCCGGCGGGAGGACGCCGGTGTCGACCGTCCGCATCTGCAGTATCTCGTTGTTCGTCACGAGGTCGTGGTACTCCGCCACCTTCGGCGGGAGGCCGTCGACGAAGTCCCGGACTTTCCCCAGGAACTCCTCGCGCGGTTCGGGGAGGTCCCAGGCGACCCCGCCGAGGCGGAGGTAGTTGAACATCAGCCGACTACCGGTCAGGTCCTCCAGGACGTCCTGGATCAGTTCGCGGTCGCGGACGGCGTACTGCCAGACGACGTTGAATTCGCCGATGACGTCCAGCGCGTACGTTCCGAACGCGAGGAAGTGCGACAGCATCCGCGAGAGTTCGGCGCACATCGTCCGGATCACCTGCGCGTACTCCGGAACCTCGACGTCGGCCAGGCGCTCGGCGGCGCGGGCGTACGCCCACTCGTTCAGCAAACCCGCGCCGCCCCAGTCCCAGCGGTCGGGGTAGGGCATGATCTGGTGGCGGTAGGTGCCCTGCTGGCACATCTGTTCCTCGCAGCGGTGGATGTAGCCGATATCCGGGTCGACGTCGGTGACCGTCTCGCCGTCCAGTTCGACCAGGAGGTGGAGGACCCCGTGGGTCGAGGGGTGGTGCGGGCCGACGTTCAGCAACATGGTGTCGGGGCCGACCTGGCGGTCCTCCGTGATCCGCTCGTGTTCGCGATAGGAGACGATCTGTGGCTGGTCCTGGTCGTAGTCCTCGGTCAGCGGGTGGCCCTGCCACGTCTCGGGCAGGAGGATGCGCCGGAGGTCTGGGTGGCCATCGAACCGGAGGCCGAGCAGGTCGTAGGCCTCGCGTTCGTGCCACTCGGCAGTCTCGTAGACGCCCGTTGCCGACTCGTTGCCGGGGTCGTCCTTCGGCGAGGGGACGACGACCGACACCTCGTCGGTCGGGTCGTCGTACTTCTTCAGGTGGTATATCGTCTCGAACCGGTCCCCGTACTCCTGGGCGGTGACGCAGGCGCAGTGGTCGTAGCCGGACTCGGCCTGCAGCGCCGAGAGCGCCGCCTGCACGGCGTCGGCGCGGACCACCACCGCCGGCGCGTTTCGGTGCTCCTCGTACCCCACGACGGCGCCGTCCGGGACGGCGTCGAAGACGGTCCCGTCGCCCGCAGCGATCTGTCGTTGCATGCCTTCGATCGTCCGGATCTGGGGATGGAGACGCCCTCGCGTTTCCGCCTCACGCCTGAGGTGGGTTTATGTGCGACCGCTCGCAGCAGTCCCGCATGAAGTACGTCCGCCTCGCCGTCGACCAGGACCCGGAGGTTCGCCACCCCATGCACCAGTTCGTCGTGGCACACGACGGCTACGAGGTGTCTCGCCTGCTGGAGGTCAGTTACAGCCAGTGGGGCGACTCGGACGAGGGATTCGGCGTCCAGACCGCGCTGTTCCACGTCACCGGGTCGCCCGTGGAACCGTACGAGGCCGCGCTGCGGGAGACGGAGGAGGTAATCGAGTACGAACTCTCCCGCCGGGACGACGACTCCTTCTACCTCTACGTCCGCGGCGAGCACACCGACGCCGACGACCGCCTCGTCGAGGCGTTCAGCCAGCAGGGCCTCGTCCTCGAGATGCCCGTCGAGTTCCGTGCGGACGGCACCATGCGCGTCACCGTCATCGGCCCCGGCGAGACGGTCCAGCGCGCCCTCGACGCACTCCCGCCCGCCTTCGACGTCGACGTGCGATCCGTCGGCGAGTACGACGCCCGGTACTTCGTCACCGGCGGCGACCTCACCGACCGCCAGTACGAGGCTGTGGCGGCCGCCGTCGACTGCGGCTACTACGAGGAACCGAGGCGCGGGAGCGTCGCCGATGTGGCCGACGAACTGGGCTGTTCGCCGGGAACCGCCGCCGAACACCTCCGCCGGGCCGAGGCGTCCGTGATGCGGGACCTGGTCGGGTCGGACGGATAATCCCCGCAGGCACCGGGAAACGTCATCGGAACGCAGCCGTTAGTTGATTACGTATAGAGCGACAACCAACAGAACTAAATATTAATTGTATGATGGAGGGCCATGGATACAGGTGGGAAGGCGTTCGCAGTCGCGTTTTCGATCCTCCTCGTCGCGTCGACCGTCGTGCCGTTCGCGGCCGTCGCCGGAGCGCAGTCGACCGTCGCGGGGAACCAGCCGACCGCTCCCGAAACGGACCGGCCGTCGGCGCCGACGCCGGCCAACGAGACCAAGGCGTCGACGAGGACGGCGATGCCAGCCAACGAGACAGAGACGCTGGCTAACGAGACGCCGACGACGGCGACCGAAACGCCGCCGCCCGATAATCGCTCCGCCGCCGAGAACGGCACGGCGACCGCGACGGTGACCGAATCGCGGGGGACCGAGACGCCCGTCGAGACCGGTCCCCCCGCGAGTGCCCCACCGATCGCGGAGAAGCGCGCCGCCCTCCAACGGATAGCGGCCATCGACGACGGCGGCAACGCCGGACGCGCGAGTCACGTCGACCGCGCGCACGACCGCGTCGACGGGACGCTCGACTCGTATCGAGGGTCGGCACGGGTCACGGACAGCCGGGTCTTCACGGACGACGGCATCGCCATCCGGGCCCTGATGCACCTCGCCGGGATGGACGAGAGCGAGTCGGCCCGGCGCGCCGCGGGGCTGATCTACCGGGCCGACAACGAGAGTGCCCACGTCGCCGTGCGCGACGCGCGGCGCGTGCTTGACCGGAACGAGGACGAGATGACCCGTGGCGGGCGACAGGCGGCCCGGAGCCAGTTGCGCGTCGCCGAACGCGCGCTCGACAGGGGGGAGCGGTGGGGGCGACGCGACGGCGACGACCGGCGCTTCTTCCACTCGCGGGCGACTGCCATCCCGCACCTGCGGACCGCCCACCGCCACGCGAACATGGTCCTCCGGTTCGTCGACCGCGACGTCCGACCCGACGTCTCCCTCGCTTCCACGGCGGACCCGGTCCGGAACGGGTCCGGAACCCTCCGGTACTCCGTCGCCGCCGACGTGCGCACCGCCCGGCCCGCGACGATGGGGAACGTCACCGTCACCGTCAACGGGAATCGGACGGTCACCGCCCGACCGAACTCGACGGCCGTCCCAGGGCGGAACGCCTCCTACCGCGCGACGGTCACGCTCACCCGTCGGGTGAACACCATCGACGTCGGGGTCGCGGGCAGTCCGGACGCCACGGCGACGTTCCACCTCGACGGCGACGGGCTATCCTCCGCCTACGAGCGGAACGTCACCGGTACCGACCCGCTCGACCCCGACAGCGACGCGGCGCCGACGGCCGTCGACGAGAGCGACGACGGAACGATCGACGGTCGCGAGGACTTCGACGGCGACGGACTCGCGACGACCGTGGAGGCGTCCGTGGGGACGGACCCGTTCTCGAACGACACCGACGGGGACGGGTTCGCCGACGGCCGCGAACTCCGGGACCTGGGAACCGACCCGCTCGTGCCGAACCGGCACCCGTCCGACCTCCGGTCGATCGAACCCGGTGACCGGGCCGACGGCGAGGTCGACTTCACGGACCCGTCCTCGGAGCGGTACTCGGGCCACTTCGAACCGGTCACGCTCGACGTGACGGAACCGTCCACGGTCGGCGTCGACGTCTCCGCGGCCGTCGCCGCGGACGTCTACCTGGTCGACCGGGACGACGAGATAGTCGCCGAGGACGACGATTCAGGTAACGCCTCGATAGGGAACGTCACGCTGGCGCGACCCGGCGAGTACACCGTCGTCGTCGGCGGCCCGGACGACGGTTTCAACTACACCCTCTCGGTGGAGTCTTCGCCGGTCCCGTCCGGTAACGAAACGGAGAACGAGGCACCGACCGCACGGATCGCGGTGTCGTCGACGAGCGAGGATCGAACGCTCATCTTCGACGCGTCCGGGTCGGTCGACCCGGACGGACAGGTCCAGCGATACGACTGGACGTTCGGCGACGGGACGACGGCGACGGGGACGAACGTCACGAAGACGTTCGCCTCGAACGGGACCTACGAGGCGTCGCTCACCGTCACCGACGACGCGGGTGCGGAAGGCAACGCGACGACGACGGTCGCCGTGAACGGGTCCACCGCCAACGCGCGTCCGACCGCGCGGTTCACCGCGACGCCGGCACCGGACCGGAACCGGACGCTCGTCTTTGACGCGTCCGGATCGACCGACCCGGACGGCCAGGTCCAGGGGTACGACTGGACGTTCGGGGACGGGACGACCGCGACGGGGCAGAACGTCTCGAAGACGTTCGCGTCGAACGGGACGTACGAGGCGTCGCTCACGGTCCGCGACGGGGACGGGGCGACGGACACGACCGTCCGGAACGTGACCGTGGAACCGGTCGCGGTCAACGCGCCGCCGATCGCGTCGTTCTCGGCCGAGGCGAGCGGGCCCCGGACGCTCCGGTTCACGGCCAGTGGGTCCACCGACCCGGACGGGACGGTCCGGACCTACCGCTGGCAGTTCGGCGACGGGACGACGGGGAGCGGCGACGCGGTGACCCACACCTACACGGAGAGCGGGGCGCCGTCCGTCACCCTCGAAGTCGTGGACGACGACGGGGCGACGAACGCGACGACGCGGGCGGTCCAGGTGGGTGACCCTCCCCTGGAGCCGACGATTAGCCGGACGCCGACCGATCCGCTGATCGGCGACCGGGTCACCCTCGACGCCTCGGACTCGACCGCGCCGAACGGGACCGTCACGGGGTACGAGTGGGACGTCGACGGCGTCGGCGCGTTCGAGCGTGCCGGCGAGCAGGTTCGGCTCCCCCGCCGGTTCCGGGCAGGGACGGTGAACGCGACGCTCCGCGTCACGGACGACGACGGGCGAAGCGCCCTCCGGCGGGCGTCGTTCCGGGTCGACGAGACGGCGTCGCTCCGCCTCCTCTCGTCGTGCGACGGGAAGTGGATGGTGGTCAACCCCCACGACAGGCCCGTCAGATACCGTTGGAACGCGTCGACCGACGTCGCGGAGAACGCGATCCAGACCCGAATCGCACCCCCGAACTATCGGGACGTCTTCACGACGCCCGAGAACGCGACCGTCGGTATCACCGTCGACGGGAACACGGTTGACTCGACGCCGGCCGCGTCCGAGCAGTGCCCGTCCGACCCGGTTCGGATAGACCGCGTCCGGGACAGTCCGCACACCGGACCGATGCCGTACCCGGTGGTGGGCAGCGTCGACGTCCACGCGTCGGCGCTTCCCCGGGAGAACGCCACGGTGATGCTCAACGACAGGTCGATGGAGATACCGCTGAACACCTCCGACCCGGACGCGGTCCGGTTCGAGACGGTCGTGAACCTCACGCAGCGAGTGAACCGGATCGAGGTCAGCGTCGGCAACTGGTCCGACACGGTTCTCCTCGACGGCGACGGACTGTCCGGCAGGTTCGAACGCCGGGTCCTGGGGACCGACCCGCTGGACCCCGACAGCAGTTCGAATCGGACGGACGCCGTGACGGCGGACGACGGCGTCGTCGACGGCAACGAGACGTCGGTCGCGGGACTGCCGCTCGCCGCCGAGGAACTGTCGGGCGGCAACCCCTACAGGCGGGACACCGACGGGGACGGGCTGACCGACGAGTTCGAGTTCACCCGGCTCGGCGGGGTGGCGGGGAGCGTCTACCTTTCGGACACCGACGGGGACGGCGTCCCGGACCCGCGAGAGGACCCGGACGGCGACGGGCTCTCGAACCTCGAAGAACAGCGGCTGGGGACGGACCCGCTCGACAACGACACCGACGGGGACGGGCTCAGGGACGACTACGAGGTCGCGAACGACCTCGACCCGACGGCGGCCGACGGGGACGCGGACGGCGTCTCCGACGCGACTGAACTGTGGGCCGGCAGCGACCCGTCGACCGCCGATTCCGACGGCGACGGCATCGCGGACGGGGCGGAGACCTACGACGTCACCAAGGCGGACCGGAACGCGGGCGTCGCGGTGCAGTTGACCGGCAACGGCAGCGAGATACTTTCGATCACGCGGAACCTGTCGATGCGGGTGGAGGACGACGACGTCGTGTTCGAGAACACCTCGTCCAACGTCTCGGCGTTCGTCGACATCGAGAGCAGACGACCGATATCGGCCGCCAGGATCACCCTCGACTACGACGCGTCGGCGGTCGGGAACGAGTCCGACGTCGCGGTGTACCGCTACAACGAGGTGAACGGGACGTTCACGCGCCTCCCCAGCACCGTCCACGCGGACGCGAACACGGTGTCGACGACCACGACCCACTTCTCGAACTACGTGGCCCTCGACGCGGCGGCCGCGACCGGACTCGACGAGACGATATCGACGAACGCGAGCGTCGACACCGACGGCGACGGGCTGACGAACGTCGAGGAGATAACCGCCCGGGGGCAGTCGTCGTGTCCGGACCCGACGGACCCCGATTCGGACGACGACGGCGTTCCGGACGGTCGGGACGACGACCCGTGCGGGCTGACGGCGAACCCGGACACGCCGGCCGTCGACGACTCGAACGGTGGGGACGAACAGATCCAGCTGGTGGAGACGTCCGGGAACACGTCGGACGAGATCCGACTGATCGAGCGCGCGGAGACCGCTCCGGGGACGCTGACTGTCAGCACGGCGGAGCGAAACGAGTCGAACGAGGAGAGCACCTACATCGACGAGTCCGTCCCCGAGCGCGACGTGACGTACGTCCCGGTGAACGGGCAGCCGAACGGCCCCTTCGACCAGTTCGTCGCCTGCACCCAGGGGTTCGTGCTGGGCGACCTTGGCAAGTACGCGATGCCGGAGAGTCGCGTGAGTTCGACGGCCTACGAGGGTTGTCAGCTCGGGTCCGGCCTCCTGCTCGTCGGCGGCGCCAGGGACCTGGGCGCCTCGATCGGTCATCGGGACTGGGAGGAGGTCCCGGTGAAGTCGGTCGGACTGGTCCCCGGCCTCGGCGGGAAAGCGGTGGACGAACTCCCGGCGACGCTCCAGTTCGTCGAGGACTTCTACACGGCGAAGGACGTCGTCGAGGGAAGCCAGATCGCCGCGGACGCTGTGGACGAGGAGGGTCCCTCGGTCCAGGGACGGCCCGGCGTGACGAAGGTGAGTTTCCGGGTCAGCGTCGGCGACAGGGAGTGGTTCGGCACCTGGGACATCGAGGAGATTCAGACCTGTGAGCGCGACTGCGGGATCGACATCCCGCCGATAGACGTCGACGTCCCGCCACGCGAGGAGTTCGAGGACGGCGAACCGATCGACGTCGACGTGGACACCGAGTTCCCGACGAACGTCTGTCTGGGAACGCCCGGTGGCTGCGGTGGTGGTGGCGGCGGTGGCGGCGTTAGCGTTGGTGGCGGGGGCGGCGGTGGCGGCTTCGGCGTCGTCTACGACCGCGGGACCTACAACAAGAACAGTCCGCCGCCCAGGTACGCCCCGTCGGAACTGCGGGTCCAGGCGGGGTCCGACTTCACGGCTCCGGTCAACTCGTCGGTCGACTTCGACGCGACGGTCCAGTCCGGCGGGCCCCGCGTGACGTCCATCGACTGGAACTTCGAGGACGGCGGCGACGGCGCCGGTCGGGAGACGACGCACACGTTCGACGAGACGGGCGTGTACCGCGTCCAGCTGGTCGCTGAGGACGCCGCCGGGCACCGCGCGGGCGACGCACTCACGGTGACGGTCGTCAACCGCTCGGAGGCGGTCGACACCGTCGCGCGTTCGACGGCGAGCCTGCAGGACAACGTCTCGAACGCCAGCCCCGGCGACACGGTGTACGTCGGGTCCGGGAACTACAGCGACGTCCGTCTCGACACCCGCAACCTCACGCTGATCGGACGGGGGACGGCCACCCTGCAGACGGCCGCCGTCACAGCGCCGGGCGTCTCCGTGAACAACGTCGACTTCGAGGACGGGCTCACGGTCTCGCGCCCCGGGTTCAGCCTCTCGGGTTCGAACGTCACCGATAGCGACGGGGTCGCACTCGCGGTCCACGCGGACGACGCGGTGGTTCACGACGCCGCGATAGCCGGCCGGACCGGGGTGTACACGTCGCGCGGCGTGCAGGGGGTGCAGATTCTGGAGAGCACCATCACCGCGAGCGGCCCGACGGGCGTCGATATCGGGGCCCACGGCGCGGGGATCGCCGTCCGCCGGAACACGATCACCGCCGAGAGGCACGGCGTCCTGGTCGGCCACGCCACGACCGCCGAGACGGCTCGCAACTCCATCGTCGCCCCGAACGGGACGACCGTCCGCGAGAACCGGCCGCCGACGCCGGAGCCGTCGGTCGACAGTTCCACCGTCGCGGTCGGCGAGTCCGTCGGGTTCGATGCGTCCGGCACGGAGGACCCGGACGAGGACCGGATAGAGTACTACTGGGACGTCGACGGGGACGGCACCCCGGACGTGGCGAACGAACCGTTCAGACGGACGTTCACCGAACCCGGCGTGAAGACGGTGACGCTCGTCGCCGTCGACCAGCACGGGGCGAGAGCGAGCGAGAACGTCTCGGTCCTGGTCGGTGAGAACGACGCGCCGGAGGCGCGCTGGTCCGTCCACTCGTCGCAGGGGCGACTGGTCAGTTTCGACGCATCGGCCACCACCGACCCGAACGCCCAGCGACTGGGCTACGCCTGGGAGTTCGGCGACGGCGAGTCGCGCAACACCACCGACGTCGGCGTCGTCCACCGGTACCCGTCGACCGGAAACTACACGGTCACGCTGACGGTGTTCGACGGGTTCGGCGGGACGGACACGCTCACCAGGAACGTGACGGTCGCCAACAACTCACTACCCCGGGCCGACGCGGGCGACGACAGGACAGTCGTCGCCGGCGAACCGGTCACGTTCGACGCGAGCGGGTCGACCGACCCCGACCCGGACGACACGCTCGACTACCGCTGGCGGTTCGACGACGGGAGCGTGGCCCTGGGTCGGCAGGTGACCAGAACGTACCGGCAGGTCGGGAACTACACCGTCACCCTCGAGGTGCTGGACGACGACGGGGGCCGCGACAACGACACCGTCGAGGTCACCGTCGAAGAGCCGCCGTTCTCGGTGGCCGTCACCGGTCGCGACGCCGTGTCGACGGGGACGCCGCTGAACCTGTCCGCGGCGGTCGACGGCACGGTGACGCGGACGGTCGAGAGCTACGAGTGGCGGTTCGGCGACGGGACGACCGCGTCCGGTCCGGCGGTGACTCACACCTACGACGAGTCGGGGGCGAAGCAGGTCACGCTCGAGGTGACGGCCGCCGACGGCGAGGTCACCACGGACACGCTGAACGTGACGGTCGAGAACCGCGGTCCGACGGCCGCCGTCGACGCTCCCTCGACCGCGAACCCCGGGACGGAGGTGACGCTGGACGCGAACGGCTCGTCCGACCCGGACGGCTCGATAGCGAGCTACGAGTGGGACGTCGACGGCGACGGCGCGTTCGAGTCCACCGGCCGGTCGACGTCGCTGTCGTTCGACTCGCCGGGAACGCGGACCGTCACGGTGCGGGTGACCGACGACGAGGGGGCGTCGGCGAACGCGACCGCTCAGATAGTGGTCAACGCGCCGCCGTCGGCGGTCGCGACCGCACCGTCGCCGGTCGGCCTGAACGAGTCCGTCACGCTCCGGGGTGGCAGTTCGTCCGACCCGGACGGGTCGATAGCCAGGTACGAGTGGGACGTGGACGGCGACGGCGCGTACGAGCGGACCGGTCGAACCGTGAACCGGACGTTCGCGACCGCCGGGAACCGGACGGTGACGCTCCGCGTGACGGACGACGACGGCCTGGCGGCGACGGCCACGACGCGAGTCGTCGTGAACCGCCCGCCGGGGGCCGTCGTCTCCGCGATGTCGCCGGTCCGGACCGGCGAGACGGTGACGCTCCGCGGCGGCAACTCCTCCGACCCGGACGGCTCGATAGCGAGCCACGAGTGGGACGTTGACGGCGATGGCACCTACGAGCGGAGCGGCGAACGGGCGACCGTCACGTACGCCGACGACGGGAACCGCACGGTCACCCTCCGCGTGACGGACGACCGCGGCGCGACGCGGACGGCGAACGCGACGGTGGCAGTCTCGAATCGACCGCCGAACGCGACGGTCGGCTACGCCCCCGACGTCCCGGTCGTCGACGGGAACGTGACGCTCACCGCCGACGCGACGGACCCGGACGGTAGCGTCGAGCGCTACGCCTGGGACGTGGACGGCGACGGCACCGTCGACGGGAACGGGTCGACGGTCACGACGGCGTTCGACAACTACGGCAACGAGACGGTCACCGTGCGCGTCACGGACGACGACGGGGCGAGCGTCGAGGCGAACCGGACCGTCCCCGTCAACGCGCTGCCGGTGCCGAACGTGACCGGACCGACCACGGTCCTGACCGGCGAGACGGTCGCGCTGTCCGGAAACGGCTCCACCGACCCGGACGGGTCGATAACCAGTTACGAGTGGGACCTCGACGGCGACGGTGCGTACGAGCGGTCGGGCCCGAACGCGTCGACGACGTTTGCCGACGACGGCAACTACACGGTAACCCTCCGCGTCACCGACGACAGCGGGACCGCGACCGTCGCGACGCGGACGGTCCGCGTGCGGAACCGGGCTCCGGTGGTTGCGTTCGAACACGCGCCCACCGTCCCCACCATCGGGGAGACGGTGACGCTCGACGCCAGCGGATCGACGGACAGCGACGGTGAGGTGACGGAGTACGACTGGCGAACTCCGAACTCGAACGCGACGGTGTCCGGCACCGGCGACCGGGTCACGGTCACGTTCCCGGAGCACGGTCGCCGGACCGTCGAACTCGTCGTGACGGACGACGACGGGGCGACGAACGCGACGACGCGGACCGTCACCGTGAACGCACCGCCGAACGCATCCTTCGCCGCCACCGAGGGGGCCACGACGCTCGACACCGTCGCGTTCGATGCCACCTCGTCGGCGGACCCGGACGGCACCGTCGAGCGATACGCGTGGGATCTCGACGGGGACGGAACGTTCGAGCGGACCGGCCCCCGGACCGACCGGACCTACGCGGTGGCGGGGGCCCGCGCGGTCACGCTGCGCGTCACCGACGACCGCGGGGTGAACGACACGCTCACCCGCACCGTGAACGTGAGCGTTCCGGAACCGTACGTCGAAGGGTTCGAGACGAACGGGCTGGAGAACTGGGACGGGCGTTCCCAGGGCTTCGGTCCGTCGGCGGCACGGGTGTACGACGGGAACGCGTCGGCCGGTCTCGCCGGGAGCGGTGTCGGCGGGACGGTCGCCACGGACACCGTGACGGCGAACGGCTCCACGCCCGGCTACTTCTCGTTCTACTTCAACGAGGACCGGAGCAGCAACGGCGCGGCGTTGCGGCTCTACGACAGCGACGGGCGGGCGGTGGCCGGGTTCGCGACCGACAATCCCCAGTGGGAACTGTTCGACGCGAACGGCTGGGACCAGGTGTACTCCGGCGACGGCTACGACCGCTGGGTCCACGTCGAATTCTCGTTCGACTGGGCGGACGACGCGTACGCCTACCGGGTGACCGACCTCGAGTCCGGCACGGTCAGAACCGGTCGCCGGCCCCTCGATAGCGACCGGGACCTCGGTTCGATCGCGGTCGAGAACTACGGCGGCAACGACTTCCACACGTGGTTCGACGACGTCAGGATCGACGACGAGACCCGCGCGGAGATCGGGCCGACGAACGAGGACACCCGGACGGTGCTGGCCGGGGAGGAACACCGGCTGAACGGTTACCTCTCGACCGGTTCGAACCTCTCGTACGCCTGGGACGTCGGCGAGAACGGCACCGTCGACGGCACGGGTGAGACGTTCTCGCCGCGGTTCACCGACCCCGGCAACGTGAGCGTGGGTCTGACGGTGACCGCCGAGGACGGGACGACCAGCACCACGAACGCGACCGTCGTCGTGGAGTCGCCGCCGAACGCGTCCTACACGTACGCACCCCGGACCGTGTACACGAACGAGCGAGTGTCCATCGACGCGAGTTCGTCGAGCGACCCCGACGGGACCGTCGTCGACTACGAGTACGACTTTACGGCGAACTCCGAGCGGGGCGACCTGGTCGCGAACGCGTCCCGGAATGGAAGCCGGGCGACCGTCACGTACGCCGACGACGGCGCGTACGACGTCTCGCTGACCGTCCGCGACGACGACGGACACACCGACTCGACGACCCGGACCGTCGTCGTCGAGAACCGGCCGCCGGCGGTCCTCGGGATCGACAACCCCTTCGACCGGTACGACGCGACGGCGGAGGTCGGTCAGCCCCTCGAACTGACCGCGACGATGGCCGACGCCGACGGCACCGTCGTCGACTACGCCTGGGACACCGACGGGGACGGCGTCTTCGAGACCAACGGGACGGCCGTCGACGAACCGTACGGCGTCGACGACGAGCAGACGGCGGCGGCGTGGACCGCTCCACGGACGCCGGGCAACTACACGGTGTCGGTCAGGGTCCGCGACGACGACGGCGCGGTGACCGTCCGGAACGCGACCGTCCCGGTCACCGACTCGGCGGCCATCGAGTACGACGCGACCCTCCGGAACGCCGGCGACGCGTCCGTCCCGCCCGTCCGGACCGACCGGACCGTCTACTCCGCCGGACGCGAGTACGAGCGGACGACGGTTCGGGCGAACGACCGGGCGACCGGCGCCCGGAACTGGTCGACGACGGTGCCGGGGTACCGTCTCCACGACCTCCGGGTCGAGAACGGGTCCGTCTTCGCCCTCTCGAACGCCGGCCTGTACGCGCTGAACCCGTCCACCGGGACGATCCGGTGGACGTGGCCGCCGGGCGAGGAGAGCACCGCGCGATTCGGCCGCCAGTCCACCGTCAGGTTCACCGACGGCGACGTCGAGGTGAGCGGCACGTCGCGCTACGGTGACGGTCCGTCGCAGTCGGTCACGCTCGACCCGGAGACGGGGAACGGCACCGCCTACAGCGTCGTCGACGGGCGTCTCACGGCGACGAACGCCAGCGACGGGGGTATCCTGTGGCGCGCGCCGACCAACGTCTCCGGGAGTGCCCCGCGGCTGTCCCACGGAACGCTGTACACTCGTCAGAACGGGACGGTGACCGCGCTGGACGCCGGGACCGGTGCCGTCCGCTGGAACCACACCGTCGCGTCTCCCGGCGAGGTGTTCGACGTGGTACACGCGACCCGGGACCGGGCCTACCTGCTCGACAGGAACGAGAACGGCACGGGCCAGGTACTCGCGCTGGACGTCGGCAGCGGGGCCGTCGACTGGCGGACGCCCCTGCACCGGTCCGCCGGTGGCCTCGGGGACGTCGGCGTCTCGAACGGGACCCTGGAGCTGACGGCGACGGGCAGCGCCCACAGTCCGGAGTTCAAGGCACACTACGTACTCGACTCGGAGACGGGGAACGGCTCCGTCTACCTGATCCGACCCGGGACCGTGCGAAAGGTCGCGGCGTCGACCGGCGAAACCCGCTGGAACTGGACCGTCCCGACGCCCACCGAGGGCGAGGAGGTGAGGCCGCCGACGTGGCGGACGTTCCAGGTCGCTGACGGCGTCGTCGTCGGCACGTTCTCGGGCGGCGTCGTCGCCATCGACGACGATTCCGGGGCCCTCGCGTGGCAAACGGCGGGCGACGGCGCCGTCGCGAACGGCGGCACGGCCTACGTCGCCGACGGCCAGCGACTTCGGGCGGTCGACGCCCGGAACGGCACCGACCTCTGGGAGTTCGTGACGGCGGGTAGACCGGGACGCCCGTTCACGGCACCTGAAACGACGTTCGTGCCGGTCGACGGCGACCTGCACGCGATCACCGACCACAGTCGCGACCGTCCGCTCCGGTCCGAGGTGTTCCGTTCGCGATTCGCCATTCCGATGTGACGCTCGCCGTTCGCGTCGGGGATCGGTCGCGGCCGTCGCCGTTCACGTTCGCTTCAGCCCTCTCCGTCGATCACGTACCGCTTCATCAACCAGTAGACGGCGGCCATAGCGACCCCGAGGAAGAACGGTGAGTCGGGTATCGGAAGGGCCCTCACCAGGAGAACGACGGCCAGCCCCGTCACTCCCAGTAGCACCAGCGTCGTGGCGAATTTCCGCCAGGCGGGGAGCACCTCGGAGGCCATACGCCGTGTTCCACGTCGCTCCGTAAACTCGTTTTGCCGCCGGGTTCCCACGGCATCGGTCGACCCCGCAACCCCTTTCCACCCCTCCGACCAACTCCCGGCGATGACCGATCTGGCGACCGAGGAGTGGCGCGTCGTCGCCGAGGAGTCCCGCGACGGGCCGACGAACATGGCCCTGGACGAGGTGGCGGCCGAGACGGCCGCCTCGGGCGGTCCCCGGACCGTCCGCGTCTACCGGTGGGAACCGAGCACGCTGACGCTGGGGTACAACCAGGACCCCGCCACCGTCGACTGGGACTTTTGCGAGCGGGAGGGGATCACCGTCACCCGCCGGCAGACCGGCGGCGGGGCCATCTACCACGACTCGCGGGGCGACGTCTCCTACTCCGTCGTCGTCCCGGCCGACGAGGTTCCCGGCGACCTGCTGGACTGCTACGAACTGCTGTGTGAACCCGTCCTCGACGCCTTCGAGCGCCTTGGCGTCGACGCCGGGTTTGCCGAGGAGGAACGGCCCGCGACGTACCGGCCGGCCTGCTACCTCCGGGCGCTCCACCCCGCCCACGACGTCGTCGGCCCGGACGGGCGGAAGATATCCGGCAACGCCCAGTACCGGCAGCGCGACGCCGTCGTCCAGCACGGGTCGCTCACGTTCTCGACGTCGCCCGAACGCCACTGCGCCTGTTTCACCGGCGAGGGCGGCTCGGCAGGGAGTGAGGACGCCGGCGAGGCGGGTCCCGACCCGGACGCCTTCGCGGACCGGGTGAGCGGCGTCGACGAATTCGTAGACGTCGACCGGGCGGACGTCGTCGCGGCGCTGGAGGCGGCGCTGACGGCGTGGGCCGACGCCGACGCCGGCACCTGGTCGGACGACGAACTCGACCGGGCCGCCGACCTCGCGGAGCGGAAGTACGCGACGGACGCCTGGACGCGCACGGCCGAGACTCGACGCTCCGAGTGAGAGCACCTCACTTTCGACCGAGAACGAGCCACCGACCGTCTTCTTCCCTCACCCGGTGAGCAGTATCACGACGCCGACGCCGACGGCGACGCCGAGCGCGAGGAGTATCGCCGCGACGATAACGCCGACGATGGGTCTGCCGTCGCCCGGCGATTTCGGGGCGGACCGGGACGGCCCGGGACCGCCCGACCCGGTGAGCCGTCCGATGGTCAGTTCCACCATTATCCCGAGGCGCACCGCCGCGGCGCGCAGCGACCCGAGCAGGAAGACGACGAACTCCGCCACCTCCCAGACGGGGTCGTCCGCCGGGTCGGGGTCGGTCCGGGCGCGTCGCGACCGCCGTTCGACGCCGCCGTCGGCGGTGGCCGATTTGTCGCTCGAGGCGCGTCCGCCCCCGCTCGACCCGCCCGTGGAGAGGTCGCCCGCGGAGACGTTCCGGGCCGCCCGCTCCAGCGCGTCCTCGGTCGTCTCGGGCGGGTCTTCGGCCGTCTCCGCCGTGTCTCCGGTCGACTCCGCCGACTCCCGTGACCCGCTCGGCGCGACGTCGTTCGGGTCGGGTTCGTCGAGTTCCTCCAGTTCGGATCCGGAGGGTCGGGTTTCGGTATCCGACGACTGCACTCGGGACCCGGTCTCGCGGGCCGGCGATTCCGGATCCGGTTCCTGCTTCGCCGGTTCGGGGTCGTTCCCCGCCGGTTCGGGGTCGCGCTTCGTCGGTTCCCCGTCGGCCGCCGCGCCGTTCGCTCCGGAACCGCTCGCGCCGGCACCACTCGTCGCGGCGTCGTGTGGTTCCGGGTCGCGCTCCGCCGGTTCGCCGTCCTCGGCGACGGCGTCCATCGCGCCGGCGGTGGCGGCCGCCTCGTCCTCGGCGTCCCAGTCCTTCTCCTCGCCCTGTTCGGTGAGGCTGGCGCCCGCGTCCTCGAGTTCGTCGACGATGTCCGAGCGGACGGACTCGTCCTCGGTCTGGTCGAGGCCGTCCAGGTCGGGCGTCGCGCCGGCGTCGAGCGTGCGCTTGCGGCGGAACTTCACGCGGATCTTCTCCTCCCACCAGTCGGCGAGCATGATCGCCTCGCCGGGGTCGAGGTTCTGGACCTCGTCGGCGGTCTGGGAGCCCATGATCCGCGAGACGACCT